>JAIMBE010000150.1 GCA_023511565.1 Bacillota bacterium | reverse complement strand
GGTTGCGCGGTGGGCGTATGCTGGGCACTCAGCGGTGCGGTTGCCACCAGTGCCGATAGAGCAAGCTCCAGAACCTGGCGTGCGCATTGCACGGAGGAATGACCTTGGACGATGTGCTCCGAGTCTAGTGGGGGATGACTGGAAGCGTCAAGATCAGATGCTGTTCGCACTGCAGCAACACCCACATTCGGATCATCACTTTTTTCATCTTTTTTTACAGACTTATGTTAAATAGTAAATACAGCGCTCAGGGCTTCTGTCGGGCGATGAGCCCGTGCAGAACCTGCCGTGGTGCTTCCCCCCGCGCCCACGGGCGCCAAATCTTTTCAGGAGCCGGAAGCGCGCGATAGGCACTGTCGTGTTTGGGTGTGCTCCGGTTCTCGGATTGGCCGTGGCGCTCGGAGCTGAAGTCATCGGCTCCCAACCCCCGCTCCCTGGGCGGGTCAAGCCGGAGAGTTGTGATTCATGCCCAGTCCCCCGCATATGCCGGAGACAATCCGCATCTTTTTGCTCAGCAATCACCCCGTGATTCGTCGCGCGTTGCGCCTGCTCATCGAGTCCCAATGTCATCTCTGCGTCATCGGGGAAGCCCCCTGCGAGGATGCCGTGGCCGCAGCGTGTCAACGCCCGGATGTGCTGCTTGTCGATTGCGAGCCGGCCCACGAGAACTGGAGGGAACTGTTGCCGAGCGTGTTGGCTGCCGCCCCGGGGCTCCGCGTGCTCGTGCTGACCGGCGAGCGCAACCCTGATTTCCACTCGGGCCTGCTCCGCTCCGGAGTGTTCGGTGTTGTCCGCAAAGCGGATCCGCCCGAAACCCTTCTCAAGGCGATCCGGAAAGTTCACCAGGGAGAGATCTGGCTCGACCGTGCCACCGTTTCCCGCGTTCTCGACCAAACCATTCGGCCGCGGCGCGGATCGGCTGACGCCAGCACCGAACCGTGGAGGTGTCTCACCGAGCGCGAACGAGAAATTGTTTCGTTGGTGGGCGAAGCCCTCAGCAACAAACAGATTGCTCGTCGCCTTTTGATCAGCCACGCCACCGTGCGCCATCATCTGACCTCCATCTTCGGGAAACTCGGACTCTCCAATCGCCTCGAACTGCTCCGCTTTGCGTTGCGTCACGGTCTGGCCGGCGACAGACCCACTGCGGGCACACCTGCTTGGCCGGAAGATGCACCGTCGGCCCAGGTACCGACCGGCCTAAGAGAACGCTAAGCCCCTGCGTCGTGTTCACGTCTGCAAGCTCCGGATTTCTGCTCGGACTGGCACAAATGTCTGATCGTGCTGGGCGCAGAGGTTTAGCCTGGGGCCTGTGAAAATTCGACCTCATGTCGGATACAGATTTCGAGGCCTGTCCGATGTGGCTCGGGAATTTGCAATGTAGACTGCCCGCCGTAGCACGACCAAAGTTTCTCGAGCAGTGCGCAGCGTACGGGCCAGCGCAGGCCCAAAGGAGCGGTGTCATGTGGATTCTCAAATACCGGGAACCGAAACTGGTGCAAATCGCCCGAAGGAATCGGCAGGAAATTGTCCGGGCTGGGCTGACGCGTCGCGAACTGTTCCGTCTCGGCCTGCTGACCAGCGCCGGTCTGCTGGCACCGATTCGGGGCTTGAGCGCTCGCGCCAGTTGCCCTGGAGATTGCGAGCCGGGCTGCAGTCCGCCGACGACTCCGTTTGTCGAACCGCTGCCGATTATGCCGATCCTGACGGAAGTCCCGGAATCTTCCCTGGTACCCGCGCCCACCACGAATCCCAACACCGCGATCAATCCCAACACGGGTCTGCCATTTGAAGGGCGCGTGGAACCGCACCAGTTCCGCGACCGCTTCCCGCCCGTCAAGTTCTTTGAAACGCGCATGGTTCGCGCAAACCTTCGCATTGCTCGCGATGGCGAGCTGCCCTTGCAACCCTTGTGGGCCTTCACCGATCCGGTTGCCGGTCCCAGTGTTCCTGGACCGACGATCGTCAGCCGCTACGGTCAACCCATCCTGGTGCGCCGCCACAATGAGCTGCCACCCCAGTCGGAAAACGGTGGTTTTGGCAAGCCTTCGGTTTCGACCCACCTCCACAATTTTCACTCGGCTCCGGAGAGCGACGGCGGCCCCTGCCGTTTCTTCGAGCGCGGCCAATATTTCGACTATCACTACACAATGGCGAATGCGGGCTTCAACACGCCGCAGTTCAGCGCGACCGACGGGGACATTCGCGAGTCGCTCAGCACGCTCTGGTACCACGACCACCGGATCGATTTCACGGCTCCGAATGTCTACAAAGGGCTGGCGGGCTTCCACCTGGTGTTCAACGAATTTGACACCGGCGACGAGAACACCGGTTTCCGCTTGCCTTCGTTCCCGGAATTCGATATCCCGCTGTTTCTCGCCGACAAATTGATTGATCCCCAGACGGGGCTGATCTGCTTCGACCTGTTCAACTTTGATGGCTTGGTGGGCGACAAGTTCACCGTGAACGGCATGATCCAGCCCTTCCTGGAAGTGCGCAAGCGCCGCTACCGCTTCCGCATCCTTGCTGGCGGCCCGTCGCGCTTCTTCCAGCTCTTCCTGACCGACCTGGATCATCCGAATCAGCCGATTCCGTTCTGGATTATCTCCAACGACGGCAACTTGCTGCCCAAGCCGATCCAGGCCACCAGCGTGCGGATTGGCGTAGCCGAACGCTACGACATCATCGTCGACTTCTCGCAGATTCCGAACAATCCTTCCCGGATCTACCTGGAAAACCGTCTGCGCCAGGATGATGGTCGCGGCCCGAGCAACGAGATTCTGCCCGCGGGGCAGGGCAATCTCCTGCTGGAGTTCCGCATCGGCGAGCCGGCCCCGGACAACAGCGTCGATCCTGCCACACTGCCCACGTTCTATGAGGTGCCGGTGATCAACCCGGCGGATGCGCGCATCACCCGCACCTTCGAGTTCGAACGCAAGAACGGTCAGTGGGCCATCAACGACAAATTCGCCACGTGCGAAGACATCCGTTTCCGCTTCCAGCGCAACAGTGCCGAGCGGTGGATTCTGCGCAACAGTTCCGGTGGCTGGGCCCACCCGATCCACATCCACCTGGAGGAGTTCCAGCTCCAGAGAATCAACCGCGTGGCCGTGCGTCCGGGCCAACTGGAGTTCGCACGCAAAGACGTGGTCCGCCTGGAGGCCAATACGGAAGTCGAGCTGCTCATACAGTTCCGCGACTTCCTGGGGGATTACCCGATGCATTGTCACAACACCATCCACGAAGACCATGCCATGCTCCTGCTGTTTGCCGTGGATGAAGTGGGCGATAACAAAACGAAACCCTAGCCGGTGATCCGGCCCCGCGAAAGGAGAACTTGGGCGATGAACACGTTCACCCGCAGAAGCTGGTTGCAGACGCTCGGCTGGACCTCGCTGCTGGGTACGGCGGTGGTCCGATCGAGCGCGTGGCCGCAGACGACCCCAACGCGCTGGCGGAACATCACGGCTCGCGAGAGCATCCGCGCGCGCATCCCGAATGTCGAGGTCATCGCGCATACGGGCCAGAAGTTCCGCTTCTTTGACGACCTGATTTACGGCAAGCGCGTGATCATCAACTTTATGTACGCGCAATGCGAAGGGATCTGCGTCCCCATGACCCAAAATCTGGTGAAGGTGCAGGAACAGCTCCGCGACCACGTCGGCAAAGACCTGTTCATCTACTCGATCACCTTGAAACCCGAGCAGGATGACGTGGCGGCTCTCCACCACTACGCCGAAATGCACGGCGTCGGACCCGGCTGGTTGTTCCTGACCGGCCGCCCGGAAGACATGGAAGCGCTCCGCGTCGCACTGGGCTTCACCGACCCCGATCCGGTTCGCGATGCCGACAAATCCAATCACATTGGCAACCTGCTGCTGGGCAACGAACCGGAACTGAGCTGGTGCGCCGGGCCGGGGCAGATCGACCCGGACTTTTTGGTGCGGAGGATTCGTTGGAATCTCTACAACGTCCCGCGCTATGAGCTGGAGAATCGCTTGCTGGTCGAAAAGATGTCTTCTAAAGGAGAACCGCAATGAAGCTTGGCGCTCGACTCTCCCACTGGATGCCGATTGGAGTGCTGCTGGCCGTTGCCACGTTGGCTGCCGCTGTGTCGACACAGCTTGGCGCCGTCGCCGTTGGTGAGGGCCCGGAAGGGATTGCCTTCGACGGCAGCCACATCTGGGTGGCGAATCAGTTCAGCGATACGATCACCAAGATCCGCGCTACGGATGCCGCCGTGGTCGGTACCTTCGCCGTTGGCCGCCAGCCGCTGGCCGTGCTCGCTGCAGCCCAGAGCATCTGGGTGGCCAACTTTGCCAGCAATTCGGTCGCACGCCTGGATCCCGCGACCGGGGCCGTGCTCGCCAGCTACCCAGTCGGCGGCGGACCAGGTGGGCTGGCCTTCGATGGAACCCACATCTGGGTGGCCAATCGCGAAGCCAACACCGTCTCCAAACTGCGTGCCAGCGATGGCTACCTCAGCGGCGAATTCAAGGTCGGCCTGCGCCCGATCGCCTTGGTCTTCGATGGTTCCTCCATCTGGGTTTCGAACAATGAAAGCGACACAGTCATGAAGCTTCGCCTTAGCGATGGCCTCGTCCTGGGGACCTACCCGGTTGGCGACGGCCCCTTTGGCCTCGCCTTTGACAAAACCCACATCTGGGTAGCCAATTTCTTCAGCCAGAGCGTGACCAAGCTTCGGGCCAGCGATGGGGCCCACTTGGGCACCTTTTCGGTCGGCGATGGCCCTGCAGGCATACTTTTCGATGGCACCTCGATTTGGGTCACCAACAACGGCAATGACAGCGTGTTTCGTCTGAACCCGGCCGATGGTGCTATCCAGGCTACCTTCGGAGTCGGCAATGGCCCCTTTTGGATTGCCTTTGACGGGTTTAACCTGTGGGTGACCAATACGGGCAGCAACTCGGTTTCTACAACCGCGCTGCCTGCCGTGTCTGTGGCCACTGAATGAGTTGCCATCCACATTTCTATAAGTAATTTATTTTCAAATATATATGTGATTTTCTGACGCTGCTATGGGCACGGCTCATGTCGGTGCAGGCCGACTGAGCCGTGCTTGCTCTCTGCGGTCGGGGTGTCTTGTGCCCTCAGGGGCGGTCACGGTCAATTAACCTGGGGGGAAGTTCGAGCGGAAATTTTTCCACCGCTGGGCGTGCAATTCAATTTGACAATCTTCACTTGTCTCCGTATACTTAGCCATTTGTCAGGGGTTTTTACCCTGCAGTGAAAGGGAAGGTCTCCCGCCTCGGAACAAGGATTGAAGGAACGGGGCGGCGAGAGCGGCCGGAATGGGGCGCCAGCCCCGCAAAGCCGAGTAAACC
>JAIMBE010000149.1 GCA_023511565.1 Bacillota bacterium | reverse complement strand
CAGCACATCAGACTTTGGATCTGAGAATCCTGGTTCGAGTCCAGGCCCCGGAGCCAACAGCCCCGGCCCCACGCCCCGCAGCGCCGCGAACCGCGCGTCGTCATTCGATCCAGTCGGCAAGGAAAATATTGGTGTCGTTCGGCCGCGCCTGATTGCGATTGGAAGCCCACACGAGCCGGCGCCCATCGGAAGAAAACATCGGGAAGCTATCAAACAGTTCGTGATAGGTGACGCGCTCCAATCCACTGCCATCGGCCTGGATCAGGTAGAGGTCGAAATTGCGGCTGCGCGGCGCGTGCAGGTTGGAAGCAAAAATGATGCGCCGACCGTCCGGGTGCCAGAATGGAGCGAAGTTGGCGGCACCATTGCGGGTTACCTGGCGCTTGTTCGAGCCGTCCGCATTCATGACAAAAATCTCAAACCGTGTGGGACGCAACAGGCCGGTTTCGAGCAAGGCCCTGTAGTCGGCAATTTCGGCGGCGTCCTGTGGATGGTGGGCGCGGTAGACAATCCGGGTGCCGTCGGGCGAGAAGAAGGCGCCACCGTCATAGCCGAGCTCGTGCGTGAGGCGGCGCACGTTGCTGCCGTCGGCATTCATCGTGTAGAGGTCGATATCACCGTCACGCGTAGAGGTGAACACAATGGTGCGGCCGTCGGGGGAGACGGTAGCTTCGGCGTCGTAGCCGGGTGTGGTCGTAAGCCGCCGCAAACCGGAACCATCCCGCCGCGCAACGTAGATGTCGTACTCCGGATTCAGGCGCCAGACGTAACCCTGGCGGTGGTCGGGGCGGGGCGGGCACTCCGGGCCGGCGGCGTGCGTGGAGCTGTAGAGGATGTGCTCGCCGTCAGGGAAGAAGTACGCACAGGTGGTCTTGCCCAGTCCGGTGGAAACCATGCGGCGATGGCGCCCTTCCAGGTCCATGATGTAGATCTGATCACAGCGGTCTTCGCCCTCGTGACCCTGGAAAATCAGCCAGCGATTGTCGTGGGAAAAATAGGCCTCAGCATTTTCTCCGGCGAAGGTGAGTTGTCGGATGTTGCGCAGTCGGACTTCGGCGGGGTGCCGGAGCGCGTCCGCGGACGAATGGTCCGCGGGGCCCAACCCACCGCCGGAACCCGCCAGCAGCGCCGACACAATCAACCAGAACCGCTTCTGCATCCCCGCCTGGACCTCAGCCGAAAGCCCTATTCTAAAAGATTGTGTCTCTGGCGCAAACCAACGCAGACACCCAGCAACGCACCGCGGCGCCGGCCCGGGTTGCGTGGCTACTGCACCTGGGTGCGGCTAGCCACGACTTTGTCGGGGCTGGCCGCGCGCAGGATGCGTGGTGCCGGCAGGGCGACCCCTTCTGCCGGCACGTCGCGGGTGTGGCGGCTGACGATCCCGACGGGTCGGGGAGCCCGAAAACCGGTCTCGCCGTCCAGTTTGTCGTGCCCGTCACTTTCTGCCCATCCGAACGCAAGGCGTGGAGGCGCGAGTACAACTCCGTAGGCCTCGCGGACCAGGGCGGTCCGACTGCGGACACGGAACTTTTTCAGCAGTGCCGAAATGTGGAACTTTACCGTGCGCTCGGACAGGCGCAGGCGTGTGGCAATCTCTTTATTGGAAAGCTCGTCGGCCACGCCTGCCAACACCTGTTGCTCCCGGCGCGTCAGAGGCACGGAAACTTTCGGCAGCGCTGCACGCAACAACTCCGCAGCCCAGCCACGCAAGCGATTCTGCACGGCCGAGGACGACCGCTCGAACAGCTCGTAGTCCTGCGGGTTTTCGCCGCGTGCGTGGCAGAGCAAAGCCAGCACACTCGCCGCACGCATAAGCGCAGACGGGTTGCGACCGCTGCCCGGCAGCCGACAGCGCACCAGGCCGCTGGGCCGGTGCAACAGAATCAGTTGGGTCGCACGATCCGACGAACGGGAGCTGCGGGTACGCAGAGAGTGGGAAACTGCCGTCGTTTGCCTCAAGGGTCATCCTTTCTTACGGCATGGAGTTTTCTGCGAGTCCACCGAATCGGCGGAACACGTACAAAGACTTCCCAGGTTTCGGGAACCGGGCTGGTGGTTCAGGCAAACTGCCTGGTCGGGGGCGCCGAGGCCTGCTGCCCATCCCCGCGACACAGGCCGTGTGGTGACTGCAAACTGCCAACTCCATCTTACTGTCGATGCTGAAGGTGTCAAGCAAAACCCGCATGGCTCGCGGTGTGCCTGGCACGACCGCCGTCATCCTGCTGGCCAGCCGTTCCTGCGACGAACGCGAAGTGGCGCAGGGGATGGCGGGCTACGGACAAATCCACTAGAGTGGGAGCGCCGGCAAGAGGGCCGGCCTCCGATACCGCATGTGGACTGCGCACCGATCGCGGCTCTGGTCGCTGCTGGCTGCGCTGCTGGTCAGCCTGACGAACCCCTTGACTGTCCATGGATCCGACTGGCAAACCTGCACCGAAGACATCGCCTATCGACTCAGCGCGGCGGCGCCGCAGCAGGGCGACGTAGTGCTCGTCGAGCTGCGCGGTGCCGCCACGCACAGCCGGGTCGAAGGGCGCTGGGGTGAGCAGCCGCTCTACTTCTGGCCGGCGGGCAACGGACGGCATCACGCGCTGGTCGGCGTGGACCTGAGTCAGCGTCCCGGCACGGGCCAGTTGCTGCTCACCGCCACAGGCAACGACGGCAGCCCGCAGACTTGCACTGTGCCTCTGCCGGTGCGCAGCGGTGACTTCCCTACCGAGCGGTTGCGCGTTGCGCCGCGATTCGTGAATCCTCCACCGGAGATGCTGCCACGCATTGCAGAAGAAACGCAGCGGCTGCGCGCGCTGTTCGCCGCGGTCACCCCGCTACGGTTCTGGCGCGGCCGCTTTCAGCCCCCCATCGAAGGCCTGCCACCAGCGGGCAACTTCGGTCGGCGGCGGGTGCTGAACGATCAACCGCGTGCACCACACACCGGGGAAGACTTTCCGGCACCGGCGGGCACACCGGTCCGTGCGGCACAACGCGGGCGCGTCGTGCTGGCTGAGGAGCTGTACTTCGCCGGGAACACCGTGATTCTGGACCATGGCTTGGGGCTGTACACGCTGTACGCTCACCTGCAAAGCATCACCACAGAGCCGGGCGCCGTGGTGGAGGCCGGCGCGGTGATTGGCACGGTCGGGGCGACCGGCCGCGTCACCGGTCCGCACTTGCACTGGGCGGCCCGGCTGCACGATGCCCGGGTGAATCCACAGCACTTGCTGACCTTGCCGGTGCTGGAGGAATAAACCGGGTACGAGCGACAAACGGACTCAGAGGAAAGCGGAGAGAAAAACGAAGGCACCATCAGCGGGATGGCACCGGTTCGCGCCCCTTGCGGGACGGCGCTAACGTCTTGCCCTACCCGGGCAAACACACTAGTCTGTCCAGGTTATGGATACCAGCCTGACACCTCAGATGCTCGCACTGGGCATGGTCTGGTACATCGTCTTTCTGTTCTCAACTACCTGCCATGAAGGGGCACACGCGATGGCCGCAAAGCTCGGAGGCGACCTGACGGCGGCGCTGGCCGGGCAGGTCACATTGAATCCGATCCCGCACATTCGCCGGGAACCGATCGGCATGGTCGCCGCACCCGTGATCTCGTTTCTGTGGGGTGGCTGGATGATTGGCTGGGCCAGCGCACCCTACGATCCCCACTGGCAGCAACGCTACCCGCGCCGTGCGGCGCTGATGGCCCTGGCAGGGCCGATGGCAAATTTCACGCTGATGCTGTTGGCCGCTGCCGGGATCCGGGCCGGGGTGGCCGCCGGTGTACTCCGCGCGCCCGAAACGGTGAGTTTCACGCAGGTCACCGAAGCGGTCGAGCCCGGGGTGTTCGGGTTCGTGGCCACACTGCTGAGCGTGCTGTTCGCCTTGAACCTGCTGCTGGGCACCTTCAACCTGCTCCCGGTTCCCCCGCTCGATGGCCACAGCGTCGTCACGCTGCTGCTGCCAGAACGCGCGGCACTCCGCATGCTGGAATTCACGCAGAACTCCTCCTTCGCTCTGATCGGCCTGATTGTCGCCTGGAAACTGTTTGGAAAAATCTTCTGGCCGATCTTCCTGCTTGCGCTGGCACACCTGTACCCGGAAGTCAGCTACGGGCCCGGTTAGCTCACGCAGCAGAGCTGATTCAGAACAGCACAACTGTTTTGAACCGCTGCGAATCGAGCGCCTTTGTCGAACGAAATCCCGCGCCTAAGTGATTGCCGGCAAAGGCCCAATCTCGACGCGGCCTTTGGCACTCCATCTGCAGTTCGAACCTGCAGAGGTCGCAGGCGATGTCTGAACCTACATCCGCCACGGCCCACTATCGTGTCGAAGTCTCCGGCTGGGACGCACAGGGCGCGTTCTTTGCCGAGAAGACCACGCTCGAATGGGATGCCTCGGGCGGAAAACGCATATTGCTGCGCAGCCGGGTGGGTACTGACGCGGTGGTGTTTGTGCGCCTGCTGGACCCCACCGGCCGGCAGGCCATCCCGGTCGTCTACCATGTACTCGGAGTGGGCCGCGCCGACAGTTGCGGAGCATGCGAAATTCTGATTGCACCGGTCCGCCAAAACTCTGTAGACCCACCACCGGATGACTCGATGTTCACCAAGACGACTACCGACAAGGATTGAAGTCCGAACCTACTTGCCGCACTGCAAAACTTGCGAAGCTGTGCCCAGAACAGCCGCAAAGACGAACACTGCAGGAGGGGAAGAGTGGTTCTGTTCTGGTATATCTGTGCCACTTCGGAATCGCTGCAGGGGTTTGGTAGGTGGCGTTCGCAACTCGGCCCCTGATTCGGATTGGAACAGAGAGCCGTGGTGCGTGTTAACCGCTTGACACGCATGGCGATGGCCGACACGAAATCTTCCTGGAAAGCGTGTGGCAATCGCAGAACGGAAGCTCGGGCCGAGATAAGCATTGGCAGTCGCCGTGCTGGGCTGTTGCAGCATGAGCACGGTGGAGGCGGTCGAACGAACGACGTCGGCGCTGCGCCGAAACATGCCCATCTGCGTGGTGGACGATGACGCCAGCATGCTGGACGTACTGCTGGCGCATCTGGCCGCGATGGGTTTTCCTGCCTTCGGCACCACGAAACCAGAGGAAGCCCTGGAGCAGGTGCGCGCCGGCCGTTGCCGGGTTGTGATTGCCGACATCAAGATGCCCGGCATGGACGGGTCGGCGTTTCTGGAGAAGGTATTGCGGATTGATCCGGGCGTCTATGTAATCCTGATCTCAGGGTCCTACTCGATGGAGGCGGCCATCGATGTCATCCGCCGCGGCGCCTATGACTATCTGTGCAAGCCGCTGGATCGTTCGCGGTTGGAACGGACGCTGAGTGAGCTGGCGGAACTGTTCGGCCAGCGACGACAGATCCGCGAACTGGAAGAAA
>JAIMBE010000014.1 GCA_023511565.1 Bacillota bacterium | reverse complement strand
TACCACGCCATGTGGATCAATCCCGCCGATTCCAATCACATGATCGTCGGCTCCGATGGCGGCATCCACTGGAGCTACGACGCGGGCCGGACCTGGGATTTCGTCAACACCTTGGCCATCGGCCAGTTCTACGAAATCGGTGTGGACATGCAGCAGCCCTACAACATCTGCGGTGGGCTGCAGGACAACGGCTCCTGGTGCGGCCCGTCGCGCACGACTTACACCCGCGGCATCAGCAACGACGAATGGGTTCGCGTGGGCGGTGGCGATGGGTTCTATGTGCAGATTGATCCCACCGACCCGAATATCCTCTACGCGGAATCGCAGGACGGCAACCTCTTCCGCCGCGATCTGCGCACCACCGAGTCCGTCTCCATCCGGCCCCGCGAAGCCGAAGGGGATCCCCCCTACCGCTTCCAATGGAATTCCCCCATCGTGATCAGCGCACACGACCCCGCGACGCTCTACTACGGCGCGCAGTATCTGTTCAAATCCACCAATCGCGGCGATCGCTGGGAGAAGATCAGTCCTGACCTGACCACCGGCCAGGATCGCGACAAGCTGGAGATCATGGGCCGCGTTCCGGATCGTCACACGCGCTCTCGGCATGACGGCGTGCAGAACTGGCCGTGCATCACGACGATCAGCGAATCGCCGCGCAATCCGCAGGTCCTCTGGGTCGGCACCGACGACGGCAACCTGCAGGTCACCCGCGACGGCGGACGCAGTTGGCGCAACGTCGCGGACCGGGTCCCCGGCGTGCCCCGGGGCACATACGTCAGCCGTGTGATCGCCTCGCACCACGCCGAAGGGCGTGCCTATGTCACCTTCGATGGCCACCGCTCCAACGATTTCCGCGTCTACGTCTACGTCACCGAAGATTTCGGCAATACCTGGAAGGAGATCTCCCGCGGCCTCCCGCAGAACAATGGCGTCGCCAACGTCATTCGCGAACACCACCGCAATCCCGATCTGTTGTTTGTCGGTACCGAGTACGGGGCCTACGTCAGCTTCGACCGGGGCGCGAACTGGTCCCCGTTAAAACTGAATCTTCCGACCGTGCCCGTAGACGACATCGCCATCCACCCGCGCGAAAACGATCTGATCCTAGGCACCCATGGCCGCTCGATCTGGGTGCTCGACGACATCACCCCGCTCGAGCAGTTGAACGCCCGCGTGCTGGCAGCTGACCTACACCTGTTCGACATTCGCGCGGCCATTGCCTGGCGTCTCTACCAGCACAAGGCCAACACTGGCCACAAAATCTTCCTGGCGCCGAATCCGCCCTACGGTGCTCTGATTCACTACTACCTGCGGCAGGCGCCGGGCGCCAACGAACGGGTCACGATCACCATCGAGGATGCGCAGGGCAGGAAGCTGCGCGAGCTGGAAGGCACCAAGGAAGTTGGCATCAATCGCGTGAACTGGGACCTCCGCAGCCAGCTCCCGTTCGAGCTGAGCGAAGAGCAGCAGCAGGCCCTCGGCTTCTTCGGCCAGATGCGCGGGCCGTTGGTGGACCCGGGCACCTACACCGTCAAGGTCACTTTCGGCAGTAACACGCAGTCCAAGACCGTGACGGTGGAAGAAGATCCGCGCATCCGCATCAGCCCAGCCGAACGAGCTGCGCGCCGGCAGGCGCTCGACCGCGCCATGCAACTGGCCGTCCGCAGTATGGAGGCGCAACGCAGAATCACCAGCCTGAAGAATGCCCTCGATGCCGCTCTGAATCAGTGGCGCGGGCCGGCCGGCTGGCAAATCCCGCAGGCAGTTCGCGACGCGGCCCAGGAGCTTTCCAACCGGGTCAATCAGGTGCACGGTCGCTTCGTGAACCCGCCGTTGCCGCCGGGCTGGGCCGGGCCACCGCTGGAGCGACGCGAACCCACCATCCCGCAGCGCATGGGCCGGCTCTACAGTGCGCTCGAAGGCTACACTGCCGCGCCGACCCCCACCCAGCTCGAGGAGCTTGCGGCACTGGAAAAGCTGGTCGGGGAAGTCGCTGCACAGGTGAACCAGCTCATCGAAGAGGACCTGGCGGCGCTGAACCGGCGGATGAACGAAGCGGGCATCCCGCACATCCGCGTCGCCACTGGTGGCCGGCCGAACTGAGCGCAGCGGAATGGAACGGCTGCGCGTGCGGTGAGGAATCAGGAGCCAGCCGGTGGCGGGGGAACATGCCCCGTGGGAGAGATGCCGCGACCGGCAAGCTGTCGGGGCAGCCAGTCCGGCGCGGTGCCGAAACCGGTGAGCGCAGCAACGCCAAGCGCCAGCGGCCCGAAAAACAGGCCCGCAAGGAAACCGGCGAACGGGCTCGCCTGCAACAGGTGGATCACCAACAGGCCTAGCAGCAACGCGGCCACCGGACCGGCCCCCTTGGCCACCCCGCGGCCCACCCAGTAGCCGGCGCCCGTATAGCCCACCAGAGCGGTCACGAAGAGAAGCCCCAAGGCAACCAGTACCAGAATCGGCTTCGCGGGTCCGAGAAATTTGGCGACGATCGACAGCACGATGATGGAAACCAATACACCGATACCAACCAGCCAGGCCACGGCCGCGCGTTCGCGCAGCGCAGTGGCCATCGTGTCGGTGCGCCGCTCGCCGAGCACGGCGTAGCAGAGCAGGCAGAGCAGAAACAGCAGGGCCAGTCCGGCCAGCCACGCGAAAACTACAATCCCGAACAGACCGGTGCCGGCCAGGGTCTGTCCGAAGGCCACGACCTCACCTTCGGTCCGCGCGCCGATTTCCCGCTCGAGCCGGCCGAAGATGACCACCGTGTCGCCACCGATTTCTGCCTCGGAGCCCAGCCGCAGGTTGCCGAACAGCGCCACCACGTCACCGTCTACGCGGCCTTCGATGTCCACATCACCTCGCAAGGTCACCATGTCGCCGGCAACGCGGCCCAGCACGCGCACCGAGCATTGCAGGCACACGACATCAGACACCGTCTCGTCCACGGGTACGGTAATTTCGCCTCCGAAGCGAACGATCTCTTCCGTTTGTGCAGCAACAGCAGGCGTCGCGGCGATGCACAGGATCAGCCAGAGACGCAGGCTCCAGTTGCGGATCGTTCCCATGGCCTCTCTCCCCGGCGGAATGCTTCCGGCTCGGCCGCTACGCTAGTCTGCAGCCCGGGCAAAGTCAAACGTCTTTTGCGTGCGACCCCTCAGCCCGTATAATGACGCGCCTTACCCGCGGCAGGACCGCAGGGGAAACGATCATGCCGTCCTTGCTGCCGGGCAGAACGCGGGAGGGAAACCAGATGAAACGCAAGACTGCGCTGTGGTTGCTTGTACTGGCATTGTGGTGGCTGTCCGGGCTGTTCCTGCCCGCCGCCGTGCTCGCTCCGGCTGCGACGCCGCAGCAAACGCAGAAGCCGGAGGAGAAAAAAGAGGAGACCCGGAAGCCGTTACCGCTCGAACCTGAGCGAACCGTGGAGTTCACGACCGACGAAGGCACCTGGATTTCTCTCGATGTCTCTCCCGACGGTCGGACGATTGTCTTCGAGTTGCTCGGGGATCTCTACACGGTGCCGGTCTCCGGCGGCGAAGCGCGTCGGCTGCCCCTGAGCGATTCGGCCCACAAGGACGGCAACACGATGGCGTTCGATAGCCAGCCGCGGTACTCTCCCGACGGAAAGTGGATTGCGTTTCTGAGCGACCGCGACGGAGCCGAAAACCTCTGGGTGGCCAGGGCCGACGGCACCGAGCCGAAAAAACTTTCGAAAGAGACGAAGGCGGAATTTGTCTCGCCCAACTGGACGCCCGACTCACAGTACGTGGTGGTCTCGCGCACGACCTGGGGGTTGCGCACCTACGAGCTCTGGATCTATCACCTCCAGGGCGGCAGCGGAGTGCAGGTCACCACCGCCAAGCCGCAGCCGACCACGCCCAACGACCAGCGGCACAACGCCATTGGCGTCGTTGCCTCGCCCGATGGCCGCTACTTCTACTACGCCCGCAAGCGCGGTGGGTTCCAGTACAACATGGAAAATTTTCCCTGGCAGATTGCCCGCCGCGACCGCATCACGGGCGACGAAGATACCGTCATCACGGCTCCCGGGGGTGCGTTTCGTCCGATGCTCTCCCCCGATGGCAAACTGCTCGTCTACGGAACGCGCCATGAAACGCAGACCGGGCTGCGCCTGCGGAACCTGGAAACCGGAGAAGATCGCTGGCTTTACTATCCGGTCCAGCGCGACGACCAGGAAGCCCGCTTCACCCGCGATCTGCTCCCCGGCTATGCCTTCACTCCCGATGGCCGCGCTCTGATCCTTTCGTTCAACGGAAAGATTCAGCGGCTCGATCTGGCCACCGGCCAGGCCAGCGTGATTCCGTTCACTGCCCGCGTCCAACAAGGGGTCGGCCCGCGGCTCTTCTTCCCGCAGCGTGTCGAGGAAGGCCCGGTGCGCGCGCGCATCATTCAATCGCCGGTGCAGTCCCCGGACGGCCGCCGGCTGGCCTTTTCGGCCTTCACCCATCTCTATGTGATGGATCTGCCGAATGGCACGCCGCGGCGGGTGACTGCCGGCGAAGCCCGCGAGTTCCAACCGACCTGGTCGCCCGATGGCCAGTGGCTCGCGTACGTTACCTGGACTGCGGAGGGCGGCCACATCTGGAAAGTGCGCGCGGATGGTTCGGCACCGCCGGTGCAACTGACGCGCACGGCAGCCTTCTACAGCGATCCCGCCTGGTCGCCGGACGGGGGCCGGATCGTCGCGCTGCGAGCCTCACGCTATGCGCGGGTCGTCGCGCCGTTAGATTTCGGCGATGTGCCCGGCGACGATCTCATCTGGGTTCCGGCCGAAGGGGGCGAAGCGCGCCTGATTGCTCCGGCGCGCGGCCGTGGCGCACCGCATTTCCGGTCGGACGAGCCGGATCGCATCTACGTCTATTCCGGTGGCGAAGGATTGGTCTCGCTGCGCTATGACGGCACCGATCGGCGCACGCACATCCGCGTGGTAGGCCCGGGCAACTATGCCGCCGAGGAACCCGTTCCGGCCAGCGACATCCGCATCAGTCCCGACGGCCGGTGGGTGCTGGCGCACGCCTCCAATCAGCTTTACCTGATTGCCCTGCCGCAGGTGGGCGAAGCCCCCCGCGTGAACATCAAGTCCCCCTCGTTGCCGCTGAAGCAGATCACCGACGTCGGCGCGGACTATTTCGCCTGGGCGCAGGGCGGCCAAACGCTCACCTGGGCGGTGGGTCCGGCGTTCTTCCGCAGGAAGCTGGAGACAATCGTGTTCGAGCAGGAAAGGAAAGACACGTCGGGCAAGCCCTCGTCCTCCGAGGGTGAATCGGCACCGCAAGCCGAGGCGAAACAACCCTGGCAACCGAAACGCGACCCTGCCGTGGAAGAAATTGCCATCGTGGTCGAACGGCCCAGGCACACGCCGCGCGGCGCAATTGTGTTGCGGGGTGCGCGCGTCATCACCATGCGGGGCGATGAGGTGATCGAAAATGCAGACGTCGTCGTGGTGGACAACCGCATCGCGGGCGTGGGCCGACGCGGGCAGGTGCCGATTCCCGCCGGCGCACGCCTCTTCGACGTGCGCGGGAAAACGATCGTCCCGGGCTTTATTGACACCCACGCGCACTGGTTCGAGATTCGTCGCGGCATCCTGGATCTGCAGAACTGGGCCTTCCTGGCCAACCTGGCCTACGGCGTCACCGCCGGACTCGATGTGCAGACAGCGACGAACGACATGTTTGCCTATCAGGACCTGGTGGACATCGGTGAAATTCCGGGGCCGCGCGCCTATTCAACCGGTCCGGGGATTTTCTCCAACAACGAGTTCGGCTCGCTCGAGGAAACCAAGAACGTCGTCGCCAAGTACAAACAGTACTACCGCACGCGCCATCTGAAGTCCTATTTGGTGGGCAACCGCAAGCAGCGGCAATGGATGGTCCAGGCGGCCAAGGAGCTGGAGATGATGCCCACCACCGAAGGCGCGCTCGATCTGAAGCTCGACCTGACGCACGCGATCGACGGCTTCAAGGGCAATGAACACAATTTCCCGATTGTGCCGCTCTATCGGGATGTGGTCGAGTTCGTCGCCCGCGTCGGGATGTTCTACACGCCCACGCTACTCGTGACCTACGGCGGACCGTGGGCAGAAAACTACTACTACACGACCACCGACCCCCTCAGCGATCCGAAACTGAACCGGTTCATGCCCCAGCACATCCTGGCGAGCAAATCCCGCCGACGCGACTGGTTCCGGTACGACGAATATGCCTTCCCGAAGATTGCTGCGGCCGCGGCCGCCATTGTCCGTGCCGGGGGCCGCGTGGGCGTTGGTGCCCACGGGCAGTTGCAGGGTCTTGGCTATCACTGGGAGCTGTGGTCGCTGGCCGCCGGGGGCATGACGCCCATGGAAGCGCTGCGGGCCGCCACCCTGCACGGCGCCGAAGCCTTGGCCTTGGCTGAAGACCTGGGTTCGATCGAACCGGGCAAGCTTGCCGATCTGGTGATTCTGGGCGCCAACCCGCTCGACGACATCCGCAACACGAACACCATCCGCTGGGTGATGAAAAACGGCGAGTTGTTCGAAGGCGACACGCTCGATCAGGTCTGGCCGCAGCAGAAATCGTTGCCACCGCTGTGGTGGTGGCGCAACCAGCCGTAGCAGGGCGGAGCGTCGCGGCTATTTCTCGCCCCGGCGCTCCAAGCGAAGCTGCCCCCGGGCGGCTGCGCTCCAGCGGCAGAGGGTGTCCACTTCGGCGGGGCGGAGCCGCGCCTCCGGATGCAGCAGCAGATAGGTGCGCAGCGGCATTTCGCCTTTTTCGGCGACCTCGCAGATCTCTTCCAGCAAGTCCTCGGCGTCACGAGGCTGCAGGCGTCCCCATTCGGAAAAATTCAGGTGGCTGCGCCCGTGGTTGACGTCATGAACCACCAGCCAGGAGACCGGTGCCAGATAGCTGTACCACGGCCAGCGCGTGTCGTTCGTGTGGCAGTCGCGGCAGGAGCGATTCACGATGGCCTGCACCGCGTCCGGAACCTCCAATTGGGCCTGGAGGGTCAGCCGGGGGTCGGATGCCGGGTTGGTTCGCGCCGGCCCGAAAAACTGGGCAATGACCAGCCCTCCTGCAACGACGAACAGCGCATAGCGCAAAGGTTTCTTCATGGACGGCTCCCGAGTGGCTTGCTGTGCACGACAGGCAAGATCCTGTGGCGACGGCGATTCTACTGAGAAATGCTGCGACCAACAATACGGGAAACCTTCGCTCCAGTACTTTTGTACTGGCTGAAATGAAACCGCCGCACCATGGTCAGCCGCACTCTGCCGCGGCAGGATCACAGCTGTGTTCGGAGTTCAGTGCCGATAAGCCCGCTGCGGGGCACCGCTTCGATGCGGAATCCGGCCCTGGACACTGCCGCCGGAGGGAGCGACGCTTCGGTTGGTTTCCGAGCGGGCCGACGTTGCTGAGCTTCGAACGCGTTGCGTCCTGCGCCCGCAGGCGTAACCGAATCTGCACCTCCATCACCCCATGCCCAAGGCGGCCGGCGCCCCCACCGGCCGCTTCTTATTTCCTTGTCATCGGTAGAGCCTGTGGTTGGGCAGTTCGGCAAAAAAGCCTGGATCCGGAAAATTTTCTTGACAGCTCAGGAGTTACGGCGATAAGAAAGCGTCATACTTTTTGGGAATTTGGGTGGAACGAAGGCGGCGAGTGCCGTGGGGTTTCCAGCAGGGGCGTAGGTTTGACGGGGTGTGAGTGATTTGCTGGCATTTCCAAGACCTGTTCACTGCAGGGCCGACATTCATACGCACCGGCTGTTCCCGATTACTCTCTTCAGGAGGGCAGGCATGAGATCGTGGATCAGAAACCTTGGGTTCCTAGTGCTGCTGGTGGCTTTCTGCGTTCCCGCGTGGGCACAGGAAGCCTCGCTGTCCGGGACGGTCACCGACCCGGATGGCGCCGCGGTGCCGGGAGCCACCGTGACGATCAGAAACAAGGCGACCGGTGTCTCGCGCACGACCACCACAGGCGAAGACGGATCGTACGTCTTCCCGCAGGTCTCTCCGGGGACCTACCGAGTGGAAGTGCGGAAAGAACAGTTCAAAACCGCTGTCCACGAGAATGTGGTGGTGCCGGTCGGTTTGCCCACAACCTTCAATGTTCGTCTGGAAATTGGTGCCATTGCAGAGACGGTTGTCGTGCAGGCAGAAACCGCACGCGTAAATACTACCGACGCTTCCATCGGCAATCCGTTCTCGGGTGAGCAGGTGATGCGCCTGCCATCGCTGAACTTGGATCCGAGCGGATTGCTGAGCCTCCAGGCGGGCGTGACCTTCGTGCCCGGTTCGGACACCGAACCAGGGGGCTATTCGGGTATTTCTGATTTTGACGGTCGTGGCGGCAGCGTCAATGGCAGCCGCAGCGATCAAACCAACATTACCCTGGACGGCGTGGACGTGAATGACCCGGTGAATGGCTTCGCTTTTAACAGTGTGCTCCGGGTGCCTCAGGCCTCGTTGGCTGAGTTCCGCGTCGTCACCCAGAACTACAACGCCGACCAGGGGCGCAGCTCCGCTGCCCAGGTGCAATTGGTTACCCGCAGCGGATCGAATGAGCTTCACGGCCAAGCCTATTACACCCACCGCAACGAAATCTTCAATGCGAACGACTTCTTCTTCAACCGCGACGGGATTGATCGGCCGAAGTTCCGTCGCCACATCTACGGCGCGGCCGCGGGCGGTCCGATCTGGCCGGAGCGGTTATTCATCTGGGGAAACTACGAACGACTCGAGGAGGCGCTGACCTCGCCGATCGTACGGAGTGTACCCTCGAACTCGTTCCGCGACGGCGTACTGATCTATCAGTGTCAAGGCGGCGTGGCGGCCTGCCCGGGCGGGACAGTCAACGGGCTTTCGGGCACACACACGGTGCCGCCGGGATTCTATGGGCTGACCCCCTCGGAGTTGGCGGCGATCGACCCACTGGGCATCGGACCGAATGCGGCGGCGATCACTCACTTCCGCCAGTATCCGGCGCCGAACACCGAGGGTTCGTTTGACCGGCTGAACATCGTCGGCTTCAACTTCGCCTCCCCGATCAACAATGACATCAACACCTACCTGTTGCGCCTGGACTACAATCTGGATCGCGCGGGCAACCATGTGGTCTGGAGCCGCGGCATCCTGCAGGACGACAGCATCACCCTCAATGGCCCGCAGTTCCCCGGTCTGCCTCCGAACCAACTCCGGATCAGCAACAATCGCGGTGTCATGGTCGGCTACCGTTCGAACTGGGGCACGAACCTGGTGAACACATTCCGGTACGGATTGACTCGGATCGGCGAGCAGACCGAGGGCAATCAAGAGCGCGAGTTCGTCACCTTCCGGTTCATCAGCAACCTGGAAGACTACGGCAGCGATACGTTTGGCCGGATCGTGCCGAACCATCAGTTCCGCGACGATGCCACGTACATCTGGGGCAACCACACGATTACCTTCGGCGGCGACGTCCGCCTCCTCCGCAACCGGAGATTTACCAATGCCAACTCCTTCCACGATTTCATTCTCAACCCCTCCTGGTTGCCCAATGTCGGCCGCAATGTGACCCCGGGTGCTTCTGAGTGCCTGCAGGCCGGTTGCTCTGCGGTGCCGGCGGTGGCGGGAGCGTTCCGTTCAGCCTATCGCGATTCCGTGATCAACCTGCTGGGCATCATCACGCAGGTCAACGGCAACTACAACTTCGACCGCACCGGCGCCACGCTCGCCGATGGCGAAGCCGTGCGCCGGCGCTTCGCTGTGAACGAGTACGAGCTCTATGTTCAGGATCAGTGGCGAATGTCCCAGACGCTGACCCTGACCTATGGTGTGCGCTACCTGTTGGCCTCGCCGCCCTGGGAGACCAACGGCAACCAGGTGATTCCAACACCCAACCTGAGTACCTGGTTCGAGACCCGTCGGCAGTTGATGCTGGCCGGTTTGCCCACCAACCAGGCGCCGCAGATTCAATTTGCGCTTGGCGGGCCGGCCAACAACGGCCCCGATTACTATCCGTGGGATACGAACAACTGGTCGCCGCGCGTTGCTGTGGCTTGGAACCCGCGCTTCCGGGAGGGACTGCTGAACACATTGTTCGGCGATGGCAAGACGGTTTTCCGCGCTGGCTACGCGTTGGTCTATGACCGCATCGGGCCGGCGTTGGCCTCCTCGTTCGATGAAGCGGGCTCGTTTGGCATGTCCACCACGCTGACCAGTCTCTTCGGTGGCTGTGACGAAGGGGCAGGATCCGCGCCACTGGGTGTCTGCCCGCGCTTTGCCGGTGTGTTCAACACCGCAGCCGCTCGGGCCACCCTGCTGCCGCCACCTCCTCCGGGAGGCTTCCCGGCCACACCACCCGGAGCGGATGCGTTCGGGGTTCTTGAGGAAGGTGCCTTTGCCATTACGTCGGCGCTCGACAGTGGCATCGTGACGCCCTATGCTCACACCTACAACGTTTCGATCGGGCGCGAGCTGCCAGGCAACTTGAGCCTGGAGTTCGCCTACGTGGGACGTTCCGGGCGCAACCTGCTCATGATTCGTGACCTGGCCATGCCCGCCGATGTCTGCGATCCGGCTTCGGGTAGCTGCTACTTCGAAGCTGCCAGCGAGCTGATTCGCCTTATGGAGCAGGGCCAAAACATCCTGACCTTGGGTCCGATTCCGTTCTGGGAGAATCTCTTCCCCAGCTTCGGCCCAAGCGGGATCAATGCCGGCTTCCTGGTTTGCGACATCTTTGGCGTGGATCAGGAGGAGCGTAACGGTGGATTCAGCGCCACCCAGGTGGCCTACGATTTGATCAACTGTGTCCACCCTGATACCACGGTGTTCCCGTGGCTCGTGGATGGCATCGCCTTGGGTTTCGGCTTCCCGGGCTATATGCGGGGCCCGGCGGGTGCGCCGGACTTGGATGGCGACGGCCTGCCGGACGCTCCGTTTGCCTTCTTTGACGACCAGTTCGCTACCTTGACGGCGTGGAGCTCGATCGCACGTTCCGAATACCACGCTCTGCAGGTTATGGTGCGCAAGCGGATGAGCCACGGCATCCAGTTCGACTTCAACTACACGCTGTCGAAGTCGCTCGACCACGCCTCCACGCCGGAGCGTGCCCCGATTGCCTTCGGGTTTTTCACCGGTGGCTACACCGGCTCAACGATCAATGCCTGGCAGCCGGATCTGGAGTACTCGTTCAGCGACTTCGATATGCGCCACCAGGTCAACGCCAATTTCATTGTGGATCTGCCCTTTGGGCGCGGCCGTTCGTTTGCAGCCGACATTCCCTCGTGGCTGAACCACATCATTGGTGGCTGGTCACTTTCCGGGATTGTCCGCATCAATAGCGGGCTGCCGGCCAACGTGATCAACGACCGTGTCTGGCCGACGAACTGGAACCTGCAGGGCAACGCCACCTGCAAGCCAGCTTCGGGCAGCGATTTGGGTGCGCTGCGCGGGCCGTGTCCGGCAACACAGAACGTGCGAAGCGCGATCCACACCGTTACCGGTGGCCGGCCGACGCCGAACCTGTTTGCCGATCCGGACAAGGCGTTTAACTTCTTCCGCTTCACCCTGCCGGGTCAGCGTGGGGAGCGGAACATTCTGCGTGGCGACCATTACTTCAACCTCGATCTCGGCCTGGGGAAGACCTTCTCGCTGCCCTTTGAAGGGCACAGCTTCACCCTGCGCTGGGAGGTGTTCAACGTCACCAACTCGGTCTACTTCGACACCGTGTCTCTGTCTGCGGATCTTGGCCGGCAGGGCACGTTTGGCGATTATTCGGCCGTGCTTGGTGGTCCACGCCGGATGCAGATCACCGCGCGTTATATCTTCTAACCGCGCACGCAGTTCGATTCCGCCCGTGATTCGCCACGGGCACCGAGGCCCCCGGTTCCGGGGGCCTCGGTTTTTCTGCAGGCAGGGCCAGCGCCGCGATTTTTCAACAGGGGCATGAGAACTGCCCCGCTTCGTTCTTGACACTTCGGGCCCCAGTCGGCACAATCCGCCCGACCTCGACGCGCTGCGCACGGGGGCGGGTTTCGCGATGCAGTATCTGCCAGGATGGACAGTTCAGTGTGTCAATCCAGACTGTGCCGCACGCGGCCACTGGTTGCGGGCCGATGAATCCTTGCCGGAATTTTGTTCCACCTGCGGCTCGCCCCTCCGCAATGTGCCGCCACCGCTGGCGCCGCGTTTACGGCTGCGTCCGCGCCCGCTCGTCGGCTATCGGCCTCCGGGGCGCCCCCGCCGCTGATCCTTTCGCGCCGCTCAAATCCAGCCTGTAGGAGCGGAGAGAAGCAACACGGCCGTTCGCCGTTTGGTTGTCGCTCCGGCATTGCTGTTTGAGAGTTGAAGTGGTCAGCGGAGCCAGGCGGGCGGGACGCCGGCGCGGCGGGCGTCTTCTTCGACCTCCGCGATTTGCTGACGGAGCTGGCTGCGGCGCTGTTCGAGATCGGCCAGCCTCTGTGCCGTCATGCTGCCGCCAGCGCCCGGCCCGATGAGTTCGAATCCGCGCGCGGCCGCTTCCTCGTGCAGGCGGCGAATGTCTGACTCCACACGCGCCAGTTCCGCCCGCAGCGCCTCCAGCCGTTTCTTCCAGGCTTCGTGCTGCTGCTCCGGAGTGGTCGTTGGTGGGGCTTTCGGACCGAGTTCGGCTTCCAGCGCCCGGCGCCGCTCGTCCAGCTCTGCAACGCGCCGCTCGAGGGCGGCCACGGTAGCTGCCTGCTCCTGTTCCTGTGCTTCCAGTCGCTGCAAGCGGGCACGACCGGCGTCGTCGGTCTGATACTGCGGGTTGCTGAAGAACTGCTGCCGCTGCAGTTGCAGCTCGCGGCGGGTCAGGTCCAACCGGCGCTGCGCCTGGGCCAGTTCGGCTTTTGCGGATTCCAGCTCCGCCTCGACCGCAGTGCGTTCCGCTTCGCGCGCCGCCGGCGCTTCAGTCGTGGGCTGGCGTGTGCCGGTGCCGGGCGGCGCGGCGCTCGGCTCAGCCGCGCGCGGCGCACCCACAACGTTCACCGCCGCCCGGGTGGCGGTGGGCAGATTGTCGTTCGTCCAGACCGTCTTGGCCCGGGGTGCGTCTTTTTTCTGCTCACGAGCCTGCCGCGCCGCCTCCGCCACCGAAGGTTTCTGTTCTTTGGGCGGCTCCTGTCCCGGACGTGCGGGCGTCGGGGCGCCGGCCAGCAGGAACAGGGTCATGCCCAACAGGGCACTCGAGGAGTGGCGGCCTACGGTCGCCCTGACAAACCATCGGTTGCTCAAGCGCCCTGGCAGGACAAGCTTCGCGAATCTGTGCATTGTGAGCCGCCTTGGATTGAGCCCCGCGAACATCTAACTTTGGGATTCCGTTTCTCAATTCATCCTAGGCCCAATCCTGGCGCCGTGCAACCCGTCCCCCGCCCCGCTGCCGAATCAGACAACGCACCACCGCTGCCGCACCTCTCCCGACGCGGGATTACCTGGAAAGTTAGCAACGGCTGTGTGACACCCTTTTAGGAAGCTACCGATTCCGTTACCTGTCAGAAATTCGCAAAATGATGAGGGCACTACCATGAGAAAGCGCAAGCGGGCGGACACCTTCATTAACTGCTACAAATTTCACTGCTGGTTCAAGCAGGAGCCCGAGCCCGCCGAGGATGGCCGCAAACTTGCTCTCCCATCGGCGGTTTACGAAACGACCAAGCTTCAGCAGCCATTCTGGAACAATCTGTGCGAGGAAGCTCGTGGTCGCTGGGAGGAATGGAAGGGAGGCACACCCCGGTATGCGAATGCAGGATTGGAAGAAAGCCGATCCAGAAGGTTACAAGCGCTACTGGCAAGAGGCAGAGGCGAAGCAGAGGGAACTTACTTAAGGAGGCCTCGGGGCTGAACTGGGAATTACGCGAGGATACGCTGGATCGTTTCCGAGCAGCCTGCAAGCGACTGGCCAAAGGAGGTGGTACACCCCGGCCTCAATTCCGATTCGAAAGTTTCTCGATCCCGCATCGCTATACTGACCGCGGGGAGCCGGTCGAGAGGTTAGCCGGGAAAAAACAGCGGCGATTCCGAATCCTTTTCCCGCCCACGGATTCCTACGCCAGCAACAGCCGCGAACAGCGCCGGTCACGCCTCGCCAACGCTTGGTTCTCCGTTGCTAATCAGCCTCTCGCACTCAACGTTATTGTCCGCCGCCCGATCCCTGCCGGAGCGATCTTGAAGAAAGTCGTGCTCACCGGGCGCAAACAATCTCCGGTGATGCCTTGGCGATTCTGGCTGGTATTGACGGTGGAAGAACCAAAACCGGCCGCACGACATCCAGAGCAACTTTGCGTTGTTGGGGTGGACGTGGGATGGTGGCGTGTCCCTGACAAATCGAAAATTCGCATTGCCATGACTTGGGATGGTAAGAGACACCGCGAATTACTACTCCCTCTGTCCTTCTGGAAAAAGGAATTGGGCGAAGTCTCCATCGCGCACATCACTTCTCTGTCTTCGCAACGCGATTTGTTGCTCGAATCCTGCAAACAGAAACTGGCCGAGCTTCTTCCGGAACACCCTCGTGCCAAAAACAAAGTCGCCTGGCAACGTACACGAAGCGGAGGCCTTGTCCGTTTCCTGCACGAACTGGACGCCGCAACTCCGGCGGCTGAGCTCCTTCGGATTTGGAAGCGCGATAACGACCAGCTCCTGCGCCAGCAGCTCATGCTAGAGAACGCCTTCAACCACCGTCGAAAGTGGTTTAATCGCAATTTCGCGGCTGAATTCGCGCGAGAGTACCACGTGGTGGGAATCGAGAACCTCAACTTGGTGCAGATGTCATCGCGGGAAAAGACAAAAGGGGAGGAGAAGCGCGGCCTGCGCAGGTTGGCTCAGCGTCGAAAGTACGCCGCCTTGGGAGAGCTCTTTGATGCCATTGAAAACCCGATGGCCAAAGCCGGCGGCCGCGTAGTTCGTGTTCCTCCGAGCAGCACCACACACACCTGCTCGGCGTGCGGGAAACCCTTCGATACAGGAATCGATGGCAGGCTCGGTGTCTGTCCTGATGGCCACGAGGCTGACCGGGATAAAAATGCCAGCATAAACATTTTTTCGCAAACCTGCCGCGCTTTATAGCAGGACGGCGGTTTGCCAAAATCGGCACGCGTGGGTGATTCGCAAGGTCTTGCGAAAACGTGTGATACTTGACCGGTTGCAGAACAATGTCCGGCGGAACGAGCGCGCCGCTGAATCTTTCCGGCCTGTGCTGCATCCATTGATTTGACGCGCTCAAGCCAGTCACGTCCGTGGCTGGGGTGCGAGTTTAGATCCACAGGAACCGTTTCGTTCCGGCCTGTGTAGGGCTGGTGCGATTTTTTTCAGGTGAGAGGAGGAACAGTATGCCTCGAATTGCACCCGTAGATCCATCGAAGGCTACCGGCAGAGCCAAAGAGCTGCTGGACGCCGTGCAAAGAAAATACGGCCGTGTGGCCAATGTGGTGGCGGGCCTGGCCAATTCACCGGCAGCACTGGAGGCGTACCTGAAAGTGCAGGAAGCGCTGGGGAGCGGTTCGCTGGATGCCAAACTGCGCGAGCAGATCGCTCTGGTCGTCGCCCAGGCAAACGGCTGCGAGTACTGTGTTTCGGCCCATACCGCCATCGGCAAAATGGTGGGGCTCGACGACCGGCAGGTGGTCGGCGCGCGCCAGGCAGCAACCGGCGATGCCCGGATCGACGCCGCGTTGCGCTTTGCGCGCACGGTGGTCGACCGCCGTGGTTGGGCCACCGACGAAGATCTGGCGGCCGTGCGCGCCGCCGGTTGGTCGGATGGCGAGATGGTCGAAATCCTTGCCAACGTTGTGGCCAATTTCTTCACGAACTATTTCAACCATGTGGCGGGTACGGAGGTGGACTTCCCTCGGGTTGAATGGAAGCAGGTGCAATCGGCCTGAGCTGCCGGTCGGTGCGTTGCTGGCGTAGAATGGGGCGGCGTCGGTCCCTGAGTGTGCAGGGGCGAGAGGTGAGTTCTAGTGAAGATTCTGCGCCCACGACGGCTGACCCGTTTCACCGCGGTGGCTCTGCTCAATGGCACGCTGTTGGCGGCGCAGGAAACCCCCCCTCCGCCGGCAGCCCCCGTGCCGCACGAACAGTGGCTCGCGTCTGAAGACGTGCAACAGATTCCCTGGCAGGTTCAGGTCAGCCCGCCTGCGCTTTCCCTGCGCCAGTGGCGGGTGGTACGAGTGGAAGTGCGTGTCCCGAGCCGGTATCTGCGCACTCATGAGGGACGGCGCCAGTTCACGTTGGTGGCCCGCGTGGCCGACCCGGATGGTCAGTGGCTCACTCCGCCCAGGGTGGACACCGCGCAGGTCGATAGCCACTTTGTGCGAAGCAGTGCTTTGCGTTTTCACCTGCCGCTGCAAGTGCAGCCGGGCGACTACCAGTTGGTCCTGGCCCTGCAAGACCACCAGACCGGGCTGCGCAACGTGCGACGCGAGCCGCTGCGCATCGCCGCGCCTGGCAAGGACCCGCTCCCCGACGCCTCCCGCCATCTACCGCGCGTCAGCTTCCTCCGCTCTTCATCGATAGAAGGCGTCGACGCAGAGCTGGACGTACCGGCTCGCCTCTGGCTGCCCGTGCAGTCGGAGCGGCCGTTGCGCATCGAACTGCTGGTCAATTTTTCGCCCTCCGAGCAGTTCTACCCTTCCGTTTCCGTGCATCGGCAGAACCGCGGCGTCATGCTCGCCGCGCTGGACGTGCTTTCCCAGCTGCATGTGCCCAACGGCTCGCTCCATCTGATCGCGTTCGATCTGACGCACCGCCGCGTCCTGTTCGAACAGCCGATTCGCGACCGGGTGGACTGGGAGGGACTGCAGGCCGCTCTGTCCGAAATCCATCCGTTGCAAATCAGCCGCGAAGCACTTGAACACCGCCAGCAGATCACCACGTTCTTTCGCGAACTCATGCGCGAACGGCTCCAGCGCACCCGGGCCGAGACCCTCGTTGCTGCCGAGGACGCCGCGACGGGCGCAATCGCGGCCGAGCCCCCGCAAACGGTGTTCATCCTGGTCAGCAGCGGGATCCTTTTCCCGAGCGGCAACAGCCTGGAACCGCTTACGCAGCGCGAAGCGGACGAGTGCGACTGCCGCGTCTTCTACTTTCAATTCCGCATCCACCGGGACAACCTCTGGGATCACTTGACGCGCCTGCTCACGCCGTTTCGGCCGCAGCGCTTCTTTCTGCAGAGTCCGAATGATTTCCGGCGCGGGCTCGCCCGGATGCTTAGCCAGTTGCGCACACCTCCGCCACCGCCGCGCAGATAGATGTCCCCTTTTGCTTCGCGGCCGCGTACACTGTCCGGCGGCGATGGCTGCGTTGCAATTCGTGGTCGAGATCGCGGCTCCTGCCGACCGCGTGTGGGCCTTTTTCCTGCCACAGCGGATGCCGCTGTGGTACGGCCCGGAGATGGACATGGAACTGGAAGTCAGCGGTGGAGCCAGCGAATTCGCTGTGGGCCAGAAGGTGCGCCTCTCGGGCCGACTCGGCTGGCGTGTGGTTTCGCTGACGGCGGTGGTCACCGGCTATGAGCGGATGCGTTGGCTCGAGTGGCGGTTCAGCGATCGCTACGGTGTGCGTGGGCGGCAGCAGTGGTTGCTTTCGGCGGTGACCGCCGAAACGACTCGACTGCACATGGAGGACGTGTGCACGCTGCCCGGACGGTTCGGCTGGCTCGTCGATCTTTTTCTGGTGCGCTGGAGTGTGCGCAGTCGCGACCGCCGCTGGCTCGACAATCTTCGTCGCCTGGCCGAAGGCGGGCCCCGGGGAACCCCTGTCCGCTGAATCGTGCGTTCGGTATGCGGATGCGCGGTGGGCTCAGCCGGTCAGCCGCACCAGGCGGAACTCCTTCTGCCCGCGGCGCAATACGAGGAAGCGCCCGTGCAGGGCGTCGTTCCGCGATACGGTGTGGTTCGCAGAGCCGATCCGGCGGTTGTTCAGGTAGAGACCGCCACCTTCGATCAGCCGCCGTGCCTCGGCCTTGGACGGAGCCAGGCCCACCAGCAGGGCCAGCTCGACGATGCTCATGCCGTTGCCGGCAAGTCTCGATGTTTCGACGTGCGTCGAAGGCACTTCCTGAAACACGTCGAGTAGCTCTTCCGGGGAGAGCGCACTGACCTCTTCGCCGAACAGGGCCCGGGAAGCGCGCTCGGCACGCGCCAGGGCGTCGGAGCCGTGAACCATGCGGGTCACTTCGCGCGCCAGCCGTGTCTGCGCTGTACGTTGCTCGGGGGCCGCGCGCAGCGCGTGCTCCAGCTCCTCGATCTCGTGTCGGTCGAGCCAGGTGAAAAATTTCAGGTAGGCGATCACATCGCGGTCGTCCGTATTCAGCCAGAACTGGTAGAAGCGGTACGGGGAAGTCAGTTTCGGGTCGAGCCAGACGGTACCGGCTTCGGTCTTGCCGAACTTGCGTCCGGCGGCCGTAGTGACGAGCGGAAACACCAGGCCGTGCGCCTGCACCCGCCGCAACCGTTCGATCAAATCCATGCCCGCGGTGATGTTGCCCCACTGGTCGCTGCCACCCATCTGTAACCGGCAGCCGTAGCGGTCAAACAGGACCAGGTAGTCGTAGGCCTGCAGCAGCATGTAGCTGAATTCGGTGAACGAGATGCCTTCGGCCGATTCCAGCCGGCGGCGCACCGACTCTTTGTTCAGCATGTAGTTCACGGTGAAGAATTTTCCGATCTCGCGCAGGAACTCCATCATGGAGAGTGGTGCGAGCCAGTCGGCGTTGTTCAGCAGCAGGGCGGCATTGTCGCGCGCAGAGAAATCCAGGAACGGCTCCAGTTGCCGGCGCAAACCGGCCAGATTGGCTTCCAGTTGTTCGTGGCTGAGCAGCGGCCGTTCTTCGGATTTGCCGCTCGGATCGCCGATCAGGCCGGTGCCACCGCCGACAATGGCGATCGGTCGGTGACCGTGCCGCTGAAACCGCGCCAGGGCCATCAGCGGCAGCAGCGAGCCCACATGCAGGCTGGGCGCGGAAGGATCAAAGCCGATGTACCCGGTCACGCGTTCGCGCTCGAGCAGGGCTTCCAGCCCTTCGCTCGCCTGATAGACCATCCCGCGCCAATGAAATTCTTCCAGCAGTTTCATGTTGATCGTGGAACCGGGCCTGGCAGCACGGCCGGTTTTCTCAGCCCCCGGCTCATTCGAGGCCGCAGCGGGTTTCCCAGAACCCCGTTCGACGCCGGCGCAGTGAAGAACCCGTGGGGGCGGGAACCAAGGCCCGCCCAGAGCAGGGTGTCGAGTGCCTCAGCCCTCCTGGGTTATGAACACGCGGCGGCCTTCGATTCGGTACCGTCCTTCCAGCACGATCCGCACCGCTTCGGCATAGATGCGGTGCTCTTCGCGCAAGATGCGCGCGGCCAGTGTCTCTGGCGTGTCGTCGTCGCGTACCTCGACCACGGCCTGGCGGATGATCGGTCCGGCATCCAGATGTTCATCCACAAAGTGGACGGTGCAGCCAGAGTACTTCACTCCATACTCCAACGCCTGCCGCTGCGCTTCCAGTCCCGGAAATGCCGGCAGCAGGGAAGGGTGGATGTTCAGAATCCGGGTTCGGTACTCGTTGACAAAATACGGCGACAGCAGGCGCATGAAGCCCGCCAAACAGACCAGATCCACTCCCCGCTCGCGAAGCGCGGCCACCACCTCACGGTCGTAGGTTTCGCGTTCTTTGCCTTTCGAAGGGATGACCAGCGCTTCGATGCCGCGCGCCCGCGCCTTTTCGATGCCGGGAGCCCCTTCACGGTTGCTGATGACCACCGCAATTTCCGCGTTGGGGATGCGGCCGTCGGCCACCGCGTCCGCCAGGGCCTCGAAGTTCGAGCCCCGCCCGCTCAGCAGAATCCCGATGCGCTTCACCATGAGGCGAGCAACTTAGCACATCGCTGCCCGCCGGTGTAGTCTCTGTCGGCGGCGGTCGCCCGCGCTACGGCACGTTCGCCGGATGTTTCTACCAGGGCGCGCCGGAAGCTTCCCAGGATGTGTGTCAGGTATTCGCGGGCCGCGCTTTTCACCAGCGGGGCAACGAACCAGCGCAGCACCAGCGGTATCTGTCGGCTCAACGCAATCGCTTCCAGTTGCACGTAGGTGCCGCCGTCTTTTTCTTCGTAACGCCAGTAGGTATTCATCCGCCAGAGAAATCCCCGGTCGTTGCCCACCGGTTTTTCCTTTTCTTCCGGCGTATCCGGGTTTTCGACCTCTGCGATGCGCAGCGCCTCGCCGCGGCTGAGTGCTCGGACCGGGCTGAGGCGGTGGAAGACGGCTTCCTGCGTGGCGTGGACCACCACGGTGACGATTTTTTTCCGCCGCAGCCGCATCCAGATGCGGAAGCGGTCGCCTTCGCGCGCCAACAGCTTCGACTCCTGCACGTCCGGGCCGAAGTGTTGCTCGGCGTGGTCGAAATCCTGCGCCAGTTGCAGCACGTGCTCCAGGCGCACGCCGGGCAGGAACACCACGCCCATCCAGTGATGCACCATTCCGTTCGGGATTTCGATTTCGCGGCCGTCGGCATCGCGTGTTTGCCGTTCTTCGATGAAAACCTCACCGGCGCGGAGCCTTTCGTAGAGCTGGCGACGCTGTGCGGCCGGCAGCGAATCGGGCCCGAGGAAAGGCGTCCCCTCCGCCAGCTCGCGCTCCAGCCGTGCTTCGGTCAGCCGTATGTAGGTGCCGAACGCCTGCACGGTTTCCCGCTTCAGCTCGACCGGGGCCGCTGCCGCGGCCAGGGGTTCAACGAGCACCAGCGTGGCGGCCGCAAAGGCGCAGAGGATATTCCATGGTTTGCGCTCGAACATGCTGTGTGCCACGCGGGTGACGCGCAGCGCTGCTTTGTACATCCCTGCCCGTTTGTCCTCGCCCATTGTACAGCAGACCGTGGCCGGCACATCGGGAAACGGGCCCTGGGCAGTGTGGTGTCCGCTCAGGGGGTGGCGTTGATGTTCCAGTCGAAATCCTCCGGTAGTGGATGGGAATCCACGACAGGGTCACGCGGTTGCACTAACGATCGATGCGCAGGTTGCGCGGCTCATTGCTGAAGAACCGCCCGAAGCAGCTCTCTCCCCTGCATCTATTATTTGAACGGGCCGGTGCGGGAAACGATGCAGAGGGCAGCGGCAGGCATTCCTGAGGGCGAGGCTCTTCGCTGCCGGGTCGCGGGTTCTGGGGGAACCAGGCCCTCCGGCGGAAGACCTGCGCCGCAAGAATCGCTGAGGGAGAACTGCCTCTGCTGCTTCCAACGCGGGGGCACACGCGTTCGCCGTATCGGCGTCGTCACGGCAGGGCAGCGGTGACGAACAGTCGCTCGGCCGGCACGATGCGGATCCGGTCGCGGGGAATATCCAGCCAGTAGTGCGCCCAGACGGCGTCGCGTTCCAACAGCGCCCGTTTCGCTTCCGGAACCAGATAGAGTTTCTGGCCGTTTTCCTCGCGAACCTCGATCTGATACTCCGCCGGGTCTTTGCCCCGGGCGGGTTGGTTGGCGGCAATGGCTTCGGCAAGCTTCGGAGCCACTTCGTCGTCCGTCACGATCACATACTTCAGATTTGCCGCTTGCAGGTGTCTGCGGATGGCGGCATTGACCTGCTCGCAGCGCACTGCGTCGATTTGCTCCAGGTAGCTCTCCAGGTAACCCGGCACCAGGCCATAGAAGGCGTCTTCCAGGCGGTAGCCGAGCAGCCGCTCGGTGGTTTCGGCCAGCGAAAGATAGAGCACCCGCGCTTTGTTCTTCGCCAGTGCGCACTGCTCTTCGCTCAGACCGGTGCGCACGAAATGCTCCAGCTCCCAGGTGAGCGCCTTCAGCAAATGCACGGCGTAGTCGTGCTGCACCGGACGAATCCAGATGCTGAAGTACTGGTAGCGGCGCGGGTAGCCCGTGGGCGGGAACAATGCAAACGGACGGTTTTCGAAGTGCTCGATGTAGGAGTAATCGCCGTAGTTGTACCCGCGCAGCGCGCGGAACTGGTCGTAGAGGTAGCTGAAGCTGTCGCGATGTGTGCCGAACCAGACATTGGCCACATAGAGCGGCCAGTAATCGGGGTGGCGTCGGTTGATGGTCAGTGGAAAGCCGGCGTGCAGTCCCGTCGCGATGGCGTTCGGCAGCGCCACCAGAACCACTTCGCGGCCCTGCACGGCCGGCGGTGGCTCCAAGGGTCGGCGTTCGAGCGGCGGCACAGCGCTTGTGCCCGCGCCGGCCAGTGCTTCGCGCAGAGGCGCCACGACCGCTTCCTCGCGGGTGCTGACGCCGAGCACGAGATGTTCCGGCCGGTAATAGGTGACGTAGAAACGCTGCAGCGCTTCCCGCGTGATCGCCTCCGCGCCCCGTTCGGTGGCCACAGGGTGCGCATAGCTGGTGCCCGCGTGGAGGACGTTGTCCAGCGTGACCAGCCCGACCAGCTCGATCTGCTCCAGCCGCAGGTTCGATCGCAGTGTGGTCAACGTTTCGGCGCGCAGCCGATCCAGCTCGCGGGCCTCGAACAGCGGCTGCGTGAACATCGGCCGGAAGATCTGCGCCACGTATCGTGGCAGCACCTCACGCGGCACGGTCATCGAAAATGTGGTCGTCTCTTTCCCGACCTGCACCGTGGGCATCGCGCCCTGGCCCCACGGGCGGGTGATCTCGGCCAGACGCTCTTTGGTGACAGGCGCCCTGGGGTCGCCGAAGCTGCCTTCGATGAGCATTCGCGCCGTCAGGTACGCCAGCCCTTCCAGACCCTCGGGGTCATGCGCAGAGCCGGCCCGCACCATGACCCGCACCGTCACCAGCGGTGCCGGTGAATCAAGCGAGACCACGCTCACCTGCTGGGTCCGGGCCGGCGCGGCTCCGACTGCGAGCGTCGCACTCAGCACCAGCAGCCAGCGAACCACAGGGGCAGAGTTGCTTTCACGCATAGGCATCCTTGTCCAGAACCGGACCAGCTCAGGGCCGGGCACCGGCTTCGTAGGCCAGCGTCAGCACGACGCGGTGTTCCGGGACAAACTGCCGTCGGGCAAACTGGTCAATGTCGCGCGGGGTCAGCCGCTCGACCGACGCCAGCAGTTTTTCAAACACTTCAGGGTCGCGTTCGAAGCGGTAATACCAGGCAAACGTCTGCGCGATGTTTGCGGGTGACGACATGGCCGCCAGAAAGTCGTAACGATATTTCGATTTCAGCGTCTCGAGGAGCGCGCGCGCATCTTTCCGCCGCGAAAACTGTTTCAGCTCTTCCACACCGGCCAGGATATCGGCAATGACCTCGTCGAAGTAGGCCTGCCCGCGTTCGGCGTATTTCTCCTTGTAGAGCTGTGCGCTCAGAATCAGAACGCGTGGATCGAAGCTTTCGTAGCCCTGGGTGCCTTCCTCGAAGCCCAGGGCGTTGACCGTCTGCTTTTCAAAACGGAGCTTGCGGTAGAGCGGTGCCGCCGGCGAGACCAGCAGTTCGGGGAGCAGTTGGCCCACGGCAGTTTCTACGCTGCCGGTCTTGTGCGCTGGCATCCGGTAGGCCACCCAGACGAGCGGCGCCACGTCAGCATTCCAGGGGACGTGTTCGCGCTGCTCTGTTTTGGGAGGCGAACCGGTAGCGAGAATGGGCGGCACGGGTTTCGGCTGCCAGTCGCGGTAGTAGGGCTCGATTTTGGCGAACATCTCTTCGGCCCGGACGTCGCCCGCAATCACCAGCACGCAGTTGTTCGGCCGGTAGTAGGTTTCGTAGAAGGCCACCGCAGCCGCGTACTCGTTGGGCATATCGAGCACATCCTCGTAGTAGCCGAGCGTGGTATGGCCGTAGGGGTGATGCGGGAACAGCAGCGCCGTCAGCCGCTCTTCCAGCTTCAGCGAAGGAAACGAGGCATTGCGCCGATATTCGCCCAGCACCGCACCTGCTTCGGTGCGGAAGATTTTCTCGGTGAAGTCGAGCCGGCTGAACCGGTCGGCTTCCAGTGCGAGCAGCCCTGGCAGGTCTTCGCTGCGGCCTTCCAGATTCGCGGTGAACGTGAGCGGGTGATAGAACGTCACATCAAACCAGGTCCAGGCGTTGTTGTGCGCGCCCAGTCGCGAGATGGCTTCCTCGTAACCGTTCTCTTGGCTCTTCCAGCGGTGTCGGAACAGGATGTGTTCGAACAAATGCGCCAGACCACTTTTGCCCGGCTCCACTTCGTTCCTCGACCCGGCCAGCACCAGCGTGTTGAAGCTGAGGACGTTTTTGAACTCGGGCGTTTCGATGACGACGACGTCCAGACCATTTGCGAGCGTGCGCTTGTGAATCGAGTACGGGAAGACTTTTTTCGGCGCGGCGCTCTTCGCCTGCGCCAGCAGGGCTGGCGCGACCCCAATGGCCAGCACGGCCCCCAGCACCATGGCCACGAGCGCCAGTCGCGCACCGCCGCGGTCTGGACGCGCCGGTTTCTGGCGCGGCGGGCGTACACCCTTCCCGGCCCCGGGGGCTTTCTTGGCGTTGTATTTCCATCCGCGAATTCGCGCAACGGGTTGGCGCGGTGCCTTCATGCCGAATCTCCTCCCAGCAAGGCGGTTGGCTGCGGAAACACGGCGGGTTTCAGGATAGCATTCGCGACGGAGCAAAGCCAGCCAGAAGGCGACATCCCGTGGGAGGGGTTTCGTCGATCATGTTTCCGCAGGGGCCGCCCGCTCACGCGGACAGTTTTCGCCCGGAGAAAAGAGCCGGGTGGGAAAGACAGGCCGGGCGAACCCTGGTGCGGGCGGAGAACCTGCCGATCCCGTTTTTACGGGATTGTCCCCGCAGCAAGGTTCCCTACCCGCGACCGCAGACTAGTTCTCGGCCGCGCTGCCAGGAAATGGGACATCGGGCACGATTTTTTGGTACCCGGGTTTTAGTACGAGGTGGGAAGCCGGTGTCGCTACTCGATCCTGGCGACCTTGTTGGCGCCAGAAAGCGTCATCCAGATGTGTCCGGTGGCGTCGCGAACCATGTGTCGTACGTCTAACTTCGGGAAGGGCAGCGCGAATCGGGTGAACGCTCCGGTTTCCGGGTCGAAGCGGACAAGTTGGTTTGCGTTGAACTCGGTATACCACAGCACACCGTCGGTTCCGGCAGCGATGGCGTAGGGTTGCGAGCGGCGTCCGGATGGACTCGGCCATTCCCGGAAGGTGAACGTAACCAGATCGAACTGACCGATGCTGCCGCGGGCAAAGTCGGTGTAATAGATGGCCGCGCCGCGAGCGACCAGCCGGCGCGGCTGCGCACCTTCAAACGGGATTTGGTATTCGGTGATCTGGCCCGTGGTCGGGTTCAGCCGTCCTAGCTTGCCAGTGCCGAATTCGCAGAACCACAGTGCCTGATCCGGTCCGACCACGATCCCGTAGGGGCGGGCCTCGGGTGTGGGCACCGGGTAGGAGCGTACCGCACCGTTTTGTGGGTCCAGCCGCAGAATCTGGTTTGCCCGCTGCACCGTGAACCAGAGCGCGCCGTCGGGGCCAAACACCGGTGTGTGCGGGTCGCCGGCCTCGGGGGGCAGGTTGTATTCGGTGATCTGGCCGCTGGCGGCATCCAGCCGGCCGATTTTTCCGGCCCGGTTGGCCGTGTACCAGAGGTTGCCTGCCCTGTCGCTGACCAGCCCGTGGGGAGCCGAATTCGGTGTGGGTGCGGTGAACAGTTTCCACTGGCCGGTGGCGGGATCCAACCGAGCCAGTTGATTGGCGCGCATCAGGGTCAGCCAGAGGTTACCGGCCGGATCTATGGCGGGGTCCTGCGGCTGGGCATCGGCCACCGGGATTTCCCATTCACGTACCGTTCCCGCCAGCCGCAGCGGTGCCGGCTCGGCAGCCGGCACGCCGGACAGCAGCCGCAACACCACAGAGGTTTCTCTGTTCGCGCGCACCAGAACGTTGTGGCGCCATTCGGACCACATTCCACCGTGCTGCGCGCGCAGATCGTAGAGACCGACGCGCAACCCGTGCAGGCGGAACCGCCCAGCACGGTCGGCGCGAACCGCCCGGGGACGCGCCCCGTCCGATTGCTGCAGAATCACCCGCGCGCCGGCCACCGGCGCATTGCCGGGTCCAAGCACGACTCCGGCCAGTGTGCCTGTGCCCGGCTGCGCCAGTGCGTGGAATGCGAGCAGCAAGTAAGCGGCCGCAATGACCTGCGCCGCATTCCGCTTGGCGCCGGAAGGGGACGTCTGCGGGCGCATGTCTAGAATTTTATGGGCGAGCCGGCGTTGCTTCCATCCCTTGCATCGCGCAATTGCCAGGACGGCAATGGCTGTTGTCAGTGCTGGGTGATTGACGCGCTGGGCCGTACGGCCTAGGCTAGAAAAGCGCGGCCCGCCAGGTCGCAACTCAGGCCATGCCGTGGGAAAGCCGATTTGTGATGCGCCGTCGCGATTTCGTGCCCGCCTATCTGCGCACGTGGGAATCCGGCGCGCTGCAGGAAAAAATTGCCCGGGCGCTGGAGCAGCTTCGCGACTGCACGTTGTGTCCCCGCGACTGCCATGTGAACCGGCTCGAAGACCGGTTCGCTGTCTGCAAAACCGGCCGCTACGCTGTTGTCGGCAGTTACTTCGCGCACCAGGGCGAAGAGGACTGCTTGCGCGGCGGGCGCGGCTCGGGAACGATTTTCTTCGCTTGGTGAAATCTGCGCTGCGTCTTCTGCCAGAACTACGACCTGAGCTGGGAGGGCGCCGGTCAGCCCGTCCGGCCGGAACAGTTGGCGGCGATGATGCTCGAGCTGCAGGCGCGCGGCTGCCACAACATCAACTTCGTCACTCCCGAGCACGTCGTGCCGCAGATCCTGGAGGCGTTGCCGCTGGCCATCGAACGCGGCCTGCGCCTGCCCCTCGTCTACAACACCAGTGCCTACGACTCGCTCGATTCCATCGAGTTGATGGACGGTGTCGTGGATATCTACATGCCCGATTTCAAATTCTGGGATGCCGAAATGGCCCGCCGCTATCTGAAAGCGCCCAACTATCCCGAAGCCGCGCGCCGCGCCATCCGCGCCATGCACCGCCAGGTGGGGGATCTGATCGTGGATGAAAACGGACTGGCCTTGCGCGGACTGATCCTGCGCCACTTGGTCATGCCCGGCGAAATTGCCGGCACCGAACAGATCCTGCGCTGGGTGGCCCGCGAGCTCGGCCCGGATACCTATGTCAACGTCATGCCGCAGTACTGGCCTGCCGGAAAGGTGGACGGCGCCAACTATGTGGAGATCAACCGACTGATCACTGCGGCCGAATTTGAGCAGGCCCTGGCCCTGGCGCGCGCGGCGGGCTTGCGCCGACTCGATCTGCGCTCGGCGAGTCACGCCGCCCTGGTGGAAGACCGTGGGCGATAGCCGGGCGGCTGGGAATCGTCTATAATGAGCGAGGAGGTGAAAGCGCGTGCTCGTGATTCGTCTGTCCAGGTTCGGAAAAAAGAAGAAACCGTTTTACCGCGTCGTGGTGACCGACAAGCGTCGCCCGCGCGACGGGCGGTTTGTCGAGATCGTGGGCACCTACGACCCGCTGAAGAAGCCCGCGGAGGTTCGCCTCGACGCTGAACGCGTCAAGTACTGGCTGGGGTGCGGGGCGCAGCCCAGTGACACCGTCCGCAGCCTGCTGCGTGCGCAAAAAATCGCCTAGGATCCCCGCCACCCAGGGATTCCTCCGGAACGGTTTTCGTTACGATCGCGGCCACTGCCCCGGTGACAACCAGTCCCTCACCACGGACCGCACAGCGAGGGGCTGGAGGTGAACCATGAAAGAACTGGTGGAGGAGATCGCGAAAGCGCTGGTGGACCATCCGGATCAGGTTCAGGTGCGTTCGGTGGACGGCGAACAGGTCACCGTGCTGGAACTGCGCGTCCACCCGGAGGACCTCGGCAAGGTGATCGGCCGCCAAGGCCGCACTGCCAAAGCCATCCGCACAATTTTGGGTGCCGCCGGCATGAAGCTGAAGAAGCGCTTCACGCTGGAAATCCTCGAATAGTGACCCCAAACGCCGGGTCCGGTGTCACCTTGGCCCGCCTGCTGGGTGCACGCGGGCGTCGTGGGGAAGTGGCTGCCGAAATCCTCACCGACTTCCCCGAACGCCTCACGCACCTGCCGGAAGTCTGGCTGGTAGACCCGCACAACGAGGCGCTACCCCCGCGCCGTGTCTCCGTCCGCCGCTGCTGGCTGCACCGCGGCCGTGCCATGTTTCACTTCGAGGGCTGCAACTCCATTGCCGATGCCGAACGGCTCCGCGGCCTCGAAGTGCGTGTGCCGCTCGAGCAGCGTGCTCCGCTCCCGTCGGGCATGTACTTTGTGAGTGACCTCATCGGATGCGAGGTGTATGAGATGGGCGAGACCGCGCCCGCCGGCCAGGGTCCGGTCGCGGCCGACCGGGCTTCAGTGGCTTCCTCGAACGCACTTCTCGGGTTGGTGCGTGAAGTGCTCTTGCTCGGCAAAGAAGTCCCCGGCACGCCGCTGCTTGTGGTCGAGACAACGCAGGGGGAGCTGCTGATTCCCTTTGCCGAGGAAATCTGCAGGAAAATTGATGTGGTCGACCGCCGCATCGAAGTCCGCCTGCCCGAAGGCCTCCGCGAAATCAACCAGTAAGAACAGTTACCGACCGGATTGACCCTGCGGACAACAGGATTCTGGAACGAAGCAGACCGGGCTGGCCGGCCGAAGGATTCCCCACAAAGCTCAGCAGGCACACCAGGCTCGCTCTGGAGACCCGCAGGCCAAAGGTCAGCCGCACAGAGCCGCCTGCGCATCAGGCCGACACAGTGCGCTAGAATGAACGCAGGATGCGATTCGACATCCTGACCATTTTCCCGGAGTTTTTTCGCGGACCGCTCGATTATGGCATTCTCCGGCGCGCGCGCCAGGCCGGGCGGGTACAGGTCGAAGTCCACGACCTGCGCCGCTGGGCCCGCGACCGCCATCGCACCGTAGATGACCGTCCTTTTGGCGGTGGCGAGGGCATGGTGCTGAAGCCCGAGCCGATTTTCGAAGCCGTCGAGGAGCTGCTCGGTGTTGTGCCCCAGCAGGCTGTCGGTTCCAGCCGCACGGCCGTGATTTTGTTGTCCGCGGCGGGCCGGCTGTTTCGCCAGCCCGAGGCGCAGCGGTTGGCCGCGTTCGAACGCGTGGTGCTGATCTGCGGGCGCTACGAAGGTGTGGACGAACGCGTGGCCGAGCATCTCGCCACCGACGAGATTTCCGTTGGCGATTTTGTGCTTTCAGGTGGGGAGCTGCCCGCGGCCCTGCTCGTGGACGCGGTCGTGCGCCTGCTGCCCGGTGTACTGGGCAACGAAGCCTCGCGGTGGTTCGAGTCGTTCTCCGCTCCGTCCGGCGCCGCGGCCGCAACACTGACGGAGCAGACGGCCTTTTCGGCAGCCCCGGGCGGTATTCTCGACTGCCCGCACTACACCCGCCCGCAGGAATTTCGCGGGTGGACGGTGCCCGAAGTGCTTGTCAGCGGCCACCACGAGCAGATTCGTCGTTGGCGGCGGAAGATGGCTCTGGCGAAAACGCTTCGCAACCGGCCCGAACTGTTGGCGGCGGCCACGCTCAGCGAGGAAGATCACGCGCTGCTCGAAGAGCTGCGTGCTGAAGCGGCGAAGGCGCACGCGCAGCCCTCTTGACGTGGGCGCTGGCGGCCGCTATGCTCCTTCCCCGATGAGGATTCAGGATACATCGCTGCGTCGGCTCCCTGCTTCGGGCGTGGCGATGTGTGCCTGCCCGTGTTGTATGGCCATGCGCATGCCGCTGGCGCGCGCGCCGGGCAGGCCTGATGCGGAAGGCACCTGAGGCTTCACCAGCAGGGTTTCACCCAGGCCGCTCGGTTCGCGAGCGGCCTTTTTCTTTTCCGGAGGGCATCATGCCGAGCCTGTCAAAACCGATCGCTGTTTTCTACGAGCATCCGGACTGGTTCCGTCCACTGTTTGCTGAGCTGGACCGTCGCGGCACACCCTATCAGAAGTTGAACGCTGCGCAGCACCACTACAGCCTTGCGGCCCGCAACAGCCGCTATGGGCTGCTGTTCAATCGCATGAGCCCGTCGGCCTGGGCCCGTGGCCACGGCCACGCGATCTTCTACACACTGCATTTTCTGGCGCACCTGGAAGCCCAAGGTGTGCGCGTGGTGAATGGCGTGCGTGCCTTCGCCGTGGAAATCTCCAAAGCGCGGCAGCTTTCCCTGCTGGAATCGCTCGGGCTGCCCTACCCGGCCGCGCGCGTCATCCACCATCCCGCGCAGGCCGCCGAAGCCGCGCGCAGACTCCGCTTTCCTGTGATCGTGAAGCCCAACATCGGTGGCAGCGGCGTCGGGATTGTTCGCTTTGACCATCCGGAGGAGATCGAGCAGGCTGCGGCCACGGGCCGGCTCCACTTCGGTCCGGATCATACCGCGCTGGTGCAGGAGTACAT
>JAIMBE010000148.1 GCA_023511565.1 Bacillota bacterium | reverse complement strand
GAAACACAATGCTGCCCAGCCAGGTGGAGCGCACAAAACCCGAACCGATGGCCACGCCGTCAAAAAAGGCGTGCATCGACAGACCCAGCAGCGCCGCATAGCTGGCGTGGAGAGAGACGAGCGCCTCGCGGTGGGTTTCTTCGCCGAAATGAAAATGCGGCGCCAGTGTATGCTCGAAGAAATGCACCAGCAGATAACCCGACAGAACGAAAGCGAGCGCCGGTTCGCCCAGCAGCCCGAGCGATTCCGGCAGCATCTCCAGGAAAGCCACCGCGAGCATGAATCCGCTCGCCAAGGCGATGAAATACTTCAACCACCGGCCAGACCACTCCCGCCGCACCAGCAGGTATCCACCGAGCACATTGGCACCGGCGGCGACCAGGCTGAGTACCGCTGCCAGGGGGACATTGGAAGCCGGGATGGATTCGCTGGGCATGGACCTTCAGCCGCTGTGGCGAATGTGCAGCACATCGCCATCTTCGACGACGTATTCCCTGCCCTCCAGTTTGACCTTTCCCTGCTCCCGGGCGCCGGCCCAGCCGCCGCCCGCCACCAGATCGTTCCAGCGCGCGACTTCGGCCCGAATAAAACCACGCTCCAGGTCACTGTGGACGATGCCCGCGGCTCTGAGCGCAGTGGTGCCGCGCCGTACTGTCCAGGCACGACACTCTACCTCACCCACTGTGAAAAAAGAAATCAGACCCAGTAAGGCGTACGTGGCCCCGATGACGCGTTCCCGCCCGGACGTTTCCAGGCCGTAGGAACGCCTCAGTTCGTCGGCGTCGGCACCTTCGAGCTCTGCCAGTTCCGCTTCGATGCGCCCGGCGACCGGGACCACCGCGGTGCCGGGCCTCGTGGCTAGCGCGGCCAGCCCGTGTTGCACAACTGCGCGGTTCAGCTCCGCCGCCTGCTCATCGCCCAGATTCAGCACGCAGAGCATCGGCTTGCGTGAAAGAAACTGAAAGCTGCTCAGCCGCTTCTCCTCCTCGGCAGAAAACTCCAGCTCGCGCAGCGGCCGCTCGGCTTCGAGCGCCTGTCGGCAGCGTGCAAGCAGAGCCAGTTCGTGTTCGAGCTCTGGATCTTTGCGTTTTTTCAGGTCTTTTTCGATGCGTTCGCTGCGGCGGAGGATCTGGTCGAGGTCGCTCACCATCAGTTCGAGTTCGATCTCCTGAAGGTCGCGCCGGGCGTCCAGCGAGCCGCGGGGATGCGGCAGGGCCGGGTCTTCGAAGCCGCGCACCACATGCAGCAACGCGTCCACCAGCCGGAGCTCGGCCAGGTAGATGGCTTGCTTGCTGCGTTCGCTGGCCAGCGCGCCGGGACCGGTCAGACCGGCCACGTCCACGTATTCGACCTGCGCGTGGGTGACCTTCCGCGGACGGAAGATCTCCGCCAGCCGGTCCAACCGTTCGTCCGGCACCGTGGCCACGCCGATGTGCACCGGGGCGTGGGCCGCAGCAGCCTCCAGATGGGCGCGCGTCAGGATGCGGAAAAGAGTCGTCTTGCCGCTGCGGGGCAGACCGATGATTCCCGTACGCATCGCTGCGCAGTCTAGCACAGTGCGCGCAGCGGCAGCGTGGCGCTGGCCTTCCGCCTGCACGCGTGCCAGGCTGAAGCCTGTCCCACTTAGCGATTCAAATGACGGACCGTCAGATAGAGGGCGGCCAGACCGGCCAGCAGCACGGCGGATTCAAGCCAGACGGAAACCCGATGCAGACGATTGAAGGCCACCCGCGGCGGGAAATCCTCCGGTGCCGCGTCCAACGAGCCGTGCGCAGCGGAAATCTGCGTGCGGAGCTCGGCCATGTGTTTCGAGACGCCGTACTGGGAAACCAGCGTGAGCAGCAGCATGGCCAAAACCAACAGCACCGGCGCGCGGAGCCACGTGCTCGCCCGCGGCTCGATCGCCAGCGCCGCGACCACGTACAGCACACCGGCCACCACGCCCAGCAGATGGAGCCGTCCGAGGGCCATGCCGACCACGGCACCTGCCTGCTCCCGTGTCGCCAGCACTGCAAATGCGCCCGGGGCAACCGCAAAACTCAGAAACAGGCAGGCGCCTACCCAGGTGCCTAGTGCGAAAACCTGAAGGAAACGGAGTGTGGTGGCCACAGGAAGAGTCCGTTAGACTGACCTGTCCCGGCCCCGCGTCAGCTCTGGCGGGCCCAGGGCGGAAAAAAATGGTGGGCGATCAAGGACTTGAACCTTGGACCTCTCCCGTGTGAGGGGAGCGCTCTGACCACTGAGCTAATCGCCCACGACAAATCCTTTCTAGCAGAACGAACCGGATTCCGCAACCGATGACCACCTCGACAGCTCACCGACTCGCGCACCTGCAGCAGGCAATCGCCACCGTCGTGCACGGCAAAGACGAAGCCATCCAACTGGCGCTGGTGGCCCTGCTGGCCCGCGGCCATCTGTTGATCGAAGACGTTCCGGGTGTGGGCAAAACCACGCTGGCGCAGGCGCTGGCGCGCTCGTTCAATTGCAGCTTCCACCGCGTCCAGTTCACCTCGGACCTGCTGCCGAGCGATGTGATCGGCACCAGCGTTTTCGACCAGGCGACGCAGCAGTTCGAGTTCAAACCCGGGCCGATCTTCGCCAACATCGTCCTGGCCGACGAAATCAACCGCACCACACCGAAAACGCAGTCGGCCCTGCTCGAAGCCATGAACGAAGCCCAGGTGACCGTGGACAACCACACCTATCCGCTGCCCCAGCCCTTTCTTGTGCTGGCGACGCAAAACCCCATCGAGCACCACGGCACCTATCCGCTGCCGGAATCGCAGCTCGACCGCTTCCTGCTGCGCATCCGCATGGGCTATCCCTCCCGGGAAAGCGAACGCACGATCCTGCGCCAGCAGGCCCACCCTTCGCCGCTGGAAGCGCTCGAGCCAGTGATGGATGCCGACGAGGTGCTGGCTCTGCAGGAACAGGTGCGGCAGGTGCACGTCGAAGACAGCCTGGTGGACTACGCGCTCGAGATTGTCGAACGCACCCGGCAGCGCGAACAGCTCTCGCTCGGCGTCAGCCCGCGCGGTTCGGTGATGCTCTACCGCGCCGCGCAGGCGCTGGCCTTTCTCGAAGGCCGCACATTCTGCCTGCCCGACGATTTCAAGCGCCTGGTGCTGCCGGTGTTCGCCCATCGCATCGTGGTCAACACCCGCTACGTCTCCACGCAGAAAAAATCCGAGCAGGCCGAAGCCATCCTGCGGGAAATCCTCGACTCCACCCCTGTGCCTCTATAAACTATACTCTGTACCTTGTGGTATATTTTCCGCAACCGATACGGTCATGGCACAGGCACCCCCGGCACCGGAAGTTTCCCGACCGCCACGGCCGCGCTACCGCGAAGAACGCACCCTGGAGCGCAAACTGATACGCCGCCCGGGCGAGTCGAAAGAAGATTTCAGGCGGAACGTCGGAGAGCTCCGCAAGGCATTCAAACAGTTCAATGACGACGTCGCCGGCATCTGCCAGTGGGCTATCCGACTCCGCCCGAACCACACAGCGCCATCGACAGAACCTTTACCTTTCTGGAAATTCTTTCTCGAACCGGAAGCTTTCCTGCCCCAGGACGACGCCCGCTCTCCCGACTACCGCCGTCTGCAAGCCTTCGATGCCGCCACTGGCATCTGCGATATCGCTGCGCTGCCTGACCCGCCGTTCGACAGCACGTTGCGCGGCTCAATCCAGGCCGTGGCTTGCCGGCCGAAAAGCCAAGAGGCGGAAAGGGTCTTCGACAGGCTGAAAACCTATTCCCCACCCCACCGCATGATCCTCGCCAAAGCTGCGGCCGAGTGGATCCAGTCCAAGTATGAACGTGCCCATCAAAACTGGGTACGACAGTACGAGGAATGGGAAAAAGAAAAACAGGAATGGGAGGCAAAGAACCCCAACCTGACCCCGGAAATCCGCGCCGCCTTCAACCAGATTTTCCAGCAATTGGGCGTGAAGAAGAAATCCGCACGCATCTGCTCGGCCAAATGCCTGTTCGAAAACAAAGACAACTGTCAATACGCCGGCATGAGAGCCCCCAACTCAAACCACCACCATTCCCAGCTCTGCATCAAATTCAACCAATTCCTTAGAGAGAAACTTAAGGACAAAGATCGCAAATATTTCTTCGAAAATGCCCAAAACTATCTTCAAGGGGGTCGGGGCGGCGTACCGCGGAAAATACAAAACAGGTTTCCGCAGAACTGGAAGCAATATCTTCAGTACATGGAGCTCGAGGAAAAAACCATTCGAGAAAAATACGGCGGACGGCTTCCGCACTGCAAGAAGCTCGGGTCGGAGTGTCGGTTCAATCCCCACACCGAACTGTGCCGGCAATACAAGCAGCAACTCAGCGACAATCAGCAGCTGGTGGAGCACGAAGAGTGCTATCGTGAGTGGCGCCGCAAATACTGGCGCGGGCCGCGCCAGCCGGTGTTCCGTTACCCTTCAGAGAAGCGCCGCTCCACGCCGAAAATTTTCGGCCGAGACTATTTTACGGCAGATTTCACGAACTCCGTTGTGGGCCTGCGGCTCGACAACATGCCCAAAGGCCAGTATCTGGAGTTCGCTTTCGATCCCTGGCCGCGGAACTATCAGCCCCAGCCGAACCAGACCGAAATCTCCAGCGTGCACCTGCATTTCATCGGGACGCGCCCGCGCATCGGCTTCCGCTTCCAGGCCCCGCACCGCGCTTCGCGCTTCGGCTGCCCGCAAGAGGAGCTCGACGAGCTGCGCCGCTGCAAGTTTCCGCGGCACTCCCAAGACCAGCAATTCCTGGATGCGGCGCGCCAGCGCCTGCTCGAAACGTTCAAAGGTAACCCCGAGCAAGAGCTGCGGCTGCTGGCCATAGACCTGGGGACCGACTCCGCCGGGGCCGCGATCTTCATAGGAAAAAAATTTGATCGTTCTTTTCCGCTGAAAATCTTGAAAGTCGAAAAACTCTACGAGCGGCGGCCGAAACCAGAAGAGAAAACCGCAAAGGGCCTCGGGCTTTCCCGGCACCACGTCGGGCTTCACTTGCAAGAAATGAGCAAGCAGGCATCGGCAATCGCCCAGAGGCGACAGAACCTCAATCCGCCGGCGGAGGGAGCAACCGGTAGACAGACTGCGACGGCCAATCTGCAGCCTTTCGACCTCCGGAGACTCACCAGACACACGGCACGAATGCTCAAAGACTGGGTGCGGTTGAACGCTTCCCAAATCATCCGGGAGGCCGAAAAAAACAAAGTGGATCTGATCGTCCTGGAACACCTGCTTGGCTTCAAACCTCCCAGCTATGACCATCCGGACCTGGAGAAGAAGCGCCGCGTGGCGTTCTTCGCTTACGGACGCATCCGGGAGAAACTGACCGAAAAGGCCGTCGAACGCGGCATGCGTGTGGTCACCGTGCCGTATTTTGCCTCCTCCAAGGTGTGCGCGAAGTGCGGTAAGAAACAGGAAGACGACAGCAGATGGAAAAAGAACAAGAGAAACGGGCGCTTCGAGTGCGAGCATTGCTGCTTCAAACGACAGGCGGATGAAAACGCGGCCCGCGTGCTCGGCCGGGTCATCTGCTGTATCATATACACAT
>JAIMBE010000147.1 GCA_023511565.1 Bacillota bacterium | reverse complement strand
CTTCATGGCCAAGTACGGCCGCGGACTGATCTGTCTGACGCTGACCGAAGAACGGTGCGAGGAGCTGAACCTGGCGCTGATGTCGCCGGTGAACACTTCGAACTACGGCACCGCCTTTTGCGAGTCCATCGACGCCCGCTGGGGCACGACTACGGGCATCAGCGCAGCCGACCGCGCGACCACGATTCTGGCAGCCATTGACCCGAACACCCGCCCGCAGGACCTGGCGCGGCCGGGACACGTCTTTCCGTTACGAGCCCGCCGGGGCGGAGTGCTGGTGCGCGCTGGCCAGACGGAAGCCTCGGTGGATCTGGCCCGACTCGCCGGGCTGACGCCGGCAGGCGTGATCTGCGAAATCATGAACGACGACGGCACGATGGCGCGCCTGCCGCAACTGGTGGAGTTTTGCCGCGTCCACGGGCTGAAGCTGCTGACGATCGCCGAACTGATCCGCTATCGGATGCAGCACGAACGCTACGTGCGTCGCATCGCCGAGAGTACGCTGGCCACGCGCTTTGGCGACTTCCGCATGATCGCCTACGCCAGCGACGTCGACAACGAAGTGCACATAGCGCTGGTGCGGGGCGAGCTGGCCGGCGAACCCCCTCCCCTGGTGCGCGTGCACTCGCAATGTCTGACCGGCGACGTGTTCAGCTCACAGAGCTGCGACTGCCACGAGTTGATCGCGCACGCGCTGGAAGCGATTGCCCGGGAAGATCGCGGCGTCTTCGTCTATCTGCATCACACCGGCCGCGGCTTCGCCATCGAATCGGCGGCCGCTGAAACGGGCCGGTTGCCCCGCATCCTCTATCATGCCCGCGGGCAGCTCGACCGCGACCTGGCCCGCCAGCGGCTGGTGCAGCGCGAGAGCGGCGTCGGCGCACAGATTCTGATCGACCTAGGATTGAACCGGATCCGCGTGATGACGAACCACCCACGCAAGGTGGTCGCCCTGCACGGCTACGGGATCACCATCGTGGATCAGGTGCCGATCCCGCTCGCCGAGAAGAAATCCACCCACCAAAACTTCTAATTTCGAACGGAAGTGCGGCGCGGCGGCGGGCTGGTTTCCCCCACGGGCTTCACGGTGACCCGCGGCGCGATCACCGCCAGCTTCTTGCGCGTGATGCCCCGCACGGCCAGCAGGTCCTCGACGCGGCGGAAGGGGCCGCTCTTCTCGCGGAAACGGACAATCGCCTCTGCAGTCTTCGGCCCGATGCCGGGCAGCTTCTGGAGCTGTTCGACCGTGGCTGTGTTCAGATCGAGCGGCTCGTCCGACGGCGGTGGTTTCTGCTGGATCGGCGCGGCGACGTCCGCCCAGCCGGTCAACACCAGCAGCGCAAGCCCCAGCCAGACGCGCACCTCCACACGCCGGCAGACCCGTTTACTCCGTACGATTCCCCTGCGCATCGTAGAACTCCACTTCGCCGAACAGCGCTGCCGGCTCAGCGACTGCGGTGCGGTCGCCGACCAGAACGATCTGCATGTTCGGTGAATCGAAATAGCGTCGGGCAGCCGCGAGCACGTCGTCGCGGCGGACCGCGCGCACGCGTTCGCGGTAGGTTTCCAGATACTCTTCGGGCAGGTCGTGCAGATACACGGTGGCAAGCTGGTTGAGCAATCCCTCCTGCGTGGCCAGCCCCAGGGCAAACACCCCGCACAGGTACTGCTGGATCTCTGTCAGTTCTTCTTCCGCCACGGGCAGGGCGCGCAACCGATCCACCTCGCAGAAGATTTCGGCCAGCGAGGCCGCGACGACTTCGTTGCGCACCGCAGCGCCGATGGCCAGATAGCCGTGCTCGCGCAATGCGTGCACCGAGCTGCGCGGACTGTAGGTGTAGCCTTTCTGCTCGCGGAGGTTCATCACCAACCGGGAATGGAACGCGCCGCCGTAGATGGCGTTGGCGACCGCCAATCGCAGCCAGTCGGGATGAGGCCGGGTGATGGCGCGGTTGCCGACCAGCAGCTGCGCCTGCACCGCACCGGGCAGATCCACCAGATAGACACGTCGGCCACGGCACTCCGGCGGCTGGGCCGACGGCAGCCCAGGCGGCTGCTGCGCCGGCCAAGCGCCAAAGCGCTGCTCGATGAACTCCAGCAAACGGTCCGTGGAAAAATCGCCCACGGCAAGCAGCACGGCGTCGCCGGCCACATAGTGCTCCCGATAGAATTGCTCGAGCTCTTCGCGGCGGTAGGCGGCCACATCCGACTCGGCCGGAGCAGCGATGCCGTATGGATGTGCGCCAAACAGAACCCGCCGCAGCCGCTCCGCGGCCAGAAAGGCAGGTGTGGTCCTCTGGATGCGCAGCTCTTCGAGCATCTGGCGGCGTTCGCGTTCAAATTCCTCGGGCGGGAAGCTGGCGTTGCGGGCGAGATCGTCGGCCAGCTCGAGCAAGCCTTCGGCAAATTCGGCGAGCCCGGAAAGAGCAATCGCGGTCGAATCGGCACCGGCACTGGTGCTCAGCTCGGCACCCATGCGCCGCAGCCATTCTTCAATCTGCGGTCCGGTGCGGCTGGCCGTGCCCGTACGGACGACCGCGGCGGTGATTTCCGCTAGCCCGGGACGGATGTGTAGGGCCGCGGCGTTGCCGCTCCGAAAGATCAACTCGATGGAGATTCTGGGAATCGTGTGCGATTCCACCAGCACGATTCGCAGACCATTGGACAGGGTGCGAACGGTGCGCCGGGGCCAGGCAACGGGCCGCTCCGGGGCGAGCGGTGGCGGGACGGTAGGGAAAGGCTGTGGGCCAGTGGCCATCACGCGCCTCCCGCTGCCGGCGGGCTGGCTGCCGCGCGTCCGATCGGCTGGCGCAGCACAATCGCCCGCTGGCGGGGTTGCAGATACCGCTGGGCGGCGGCACGCACCTGTTCAGGCTCGACAGCCAGGAAGCCTTCCAGGATCGTGTTCACCAGAGCCGGGTCTCCGTCAAACAGCGTGAAGCAGGCTGCGTAGTGCATCAAGCCGAAGCGCGGCAGATAGCCGCCCAGACCGGCTTCGAGCGCAGTGATGTAGTCGGAGCGGAATTTCACCTTGACCGCGGCAAGTTCTTCGGCGCTGACGCCGTGCTCTTGCAGTTCGGCGACCACCTGATCGTAGGCCGCGAGCGTGGCCTCGGCAGAATACTCCGGCTTGTGCAGAATCTGCGTGACCATCAGCACCGGGCCGTCGTAGTCAAGCACATCGCCGAGCGGATAGTGGATGCCGCCGGAGGTTTCCACGGCGATCTGCTTTTCGAGCACGAGTCGGCGGAAGACGCGCCCGGCGCGGCCACCGTGCAGCACCTGATCCAGCAGACCCACTGCGTACCAGTCGGGGGTGCGACGCCGCGGCATGTGATAGCCCACCGCCATCGCCGGCAAGGTGCCGAATTTTTCCGGCACCGTGCCACGACGCTCCTCGCCGGGCGGGGACTCCCAGACGTCGGGCTGCGGCAAGGGTGGGCCGGGCGGGATGTCTTCGAAATAGCGACGGGCCAGGGCAACGCCTTCCTCCGGCGCGAGGTCACCAATCAGCAGCAAGACGGCATTGTTCGGCGCGTAGTAGGTGCGGAAGAACTGCTGCACGTCCTCGAGCGTGGCGGCGTCCAGGTCGGCAAAATCGCCATAGAAGTTGTGGGCGTTGGCCCACTTCCGGTAGGCCACCGGCGGCAGATCGAGCCAGGGGAAGCCGCCGTAGGGCTGATTGAGTACGTTGACGCGCACCTCTTCCTTGACCACGTCGCGCTGATTTTCCAGATTTTCCTGTGTCACTTTGAGCGCACGCATGCGGTCAGCTTCGAGCCAGAGCACGCGTTCGAGCGCATTGGAAGGCACCGCCTCGAAGTAGTTGGTCACGTCGTAGCGCGTCGAACCGTTCAGCACTCCGCCCGAAGCATTCACCAAACGGATGTGCATCAACTTGTCGGCATGCGCGGAGCCCTGAAACATCATGTGTTCGAACAGATGCGCGAAGCCGCTGCGTCCTTCCGGTTCCAGCCGGAAACCGATGTGATAATAGACGCCCACAGTCACCACCGGCACGGAACGCTCCGGCACCACCACAACGCGCAGGCCGTTGGCCAGTTGCGTGCTCTCCAGCGGAATCTGCAGTCGTGACACCTCTGCCTCCTTGGGGGTCCGCGGTGTTGCGGTCAGCGCATGCGGCCCCGTGCGTCGAGCGCTCGCTCAAGCTGCGCCAGCCATCGCTTCGGCTGCGGTGCCAGCAGACGCACCGCCAGCCGCGTGAGCGCGCGGTAGGCAGCCGCATATTCCGGCGGGAGCTGGTGCAGCACAGTCATGTGCCGGGCCACGGTGTCCCAGTCGCCGCGCGGCACCGGCCCGGACCAGGCGTCCCGGGGGCCATGCGCCTGCAGGTTCGCCAGCGTCTGCCGGGCCAGCACGAGCAGGGCGCGCGTGGCCTGCCGACGCGTGAAGCCGGCGCGCATCAGAATCCGCACGCCAGCCTCCAAAACCACCAGCGTATGCTGAGCCGCAAAACCGCCCGCGGCATGGTAGGCCGCTTTGTGCGCCGGCTCGACCCGCACCGGGACCCCGCCGAGCCACCGAGCCATCTGCCGTGCCAGGCGCAGCGCAGCCGGGTCGCCATCCAGACCGAAGACCACACCTTCCAGATTCGGCATGCCGCGGCGGCCGAACGTCTGCATCGGATGCATCGCGCCGGTGGCCGCACCGACCCGACGCAGCGGCGTCAGCACCGCGTGGCTGAGCGCGCCGCTGGTGTGCAGCACCACCTTACCGCGCCATTCGCTGCCGCCAATCTGCGCCAGTCGCTCTGCCACAGCGGCAATCGCGCTGTCGGGAGTGGCGAGCAACACGACGTCCGCCGCCAGCAGGCGACGCGTGAGGCGGTCGTACGGCGTGCCGGCTCCGATCGCGCGCACAGCGGCCCGCGCCGTGGCTGCCGAACGCGTCACCACCGGCCCGATTCGCCAGCCGAGTTCCCGCAGCCGGCGCCCCAGCACACAGCCCACGCGTCCAGCACCTACGATGGCCAGCGTCTGCGACACGGGATGATAGAATATCGTGTTTTCAGCGCAGGAGAAAATTCCGCGTGAGCCTGCTCTGGACGCTCCTGCTGGCCCTGGTGGCCGCCTTCTGGCTGGTGTACGGCCTGCGCGTGGGACTGGAAGCGCTCGAACTACCCTGGCTGGAGGAGGTCGCCCCGGCAGCCGATGCCGAGTGCCCTTCCCTTTCCCTGCTGTTCACTGCGCGCAATGAAGCTGCCGCACTGCCGCGGGCCCTGGCCAGCTTCGCGGCCCTCGATTATCCGCGGCTGGAAATCATCGCCGTCGACGATCGTTCCCAGGACGACACCGGCCGCATTCTGCGCGAAGCCGCCGCACGCGATCCTCGCCTGCGCGTGCTCACCGTGCGCGAGCTGCCGCCGGGCTGGCTGGGCAAGCCCCATGGCCTGGCAACCGCCTACAAACATTCCCATGGGGAGTGGCTGGTGTTCACCGACGCCGACGTCTACTTTGCTCCCGATGTACTGCGCCGCGCCATCGCGCTGGCTCGTGCCCGTTCGCTCGACCATCTGACGCTGCTCGGCCGGCTGGAAATGACTCGCTTCTGGGAAAAGGTTGCGCTGACGTTTTTCGGCCTGGGTTTTCACTTCGCCGCGCGTCCGGGCCGCGCCGCCGACCCCCGCGCACCGCACTACGTCGGCGTCGGGGCCTTCCAGCTGGTGCGCCGCTCCGCCTACGAAGC
>JAIMBE010000146.1 GCA_023511565.1 Bacillota bacterium | reverse complement strand
GCCGTTGCATGCGTTCGAGCACGCGCGTGGAACCGGATTGCACGGGCAGGTGGACGTGATTGCACAGGGCGGGATGGGAATTGATTACATCCACAATCTCCCGGACGAAGTCCACCGGGTGCGACGTCGTGAAGCGCACGCGGCGGATGCCGGGTATTTCCGCCACGTGCCGCAGCAGGGTCGCGAAGTCCCAGCCGGCCGGTGAAGGGTCCCGGTAGCTGTTGACGTTCTGGCCGAGGAGCTGGATCTCCGTGTAGCCCGCCTCGCCCAGTTGGCGCGCCTCGGCGAGGATGCTCGCGCTCGTGCGGCTGCGCTCCCGCCCGCGCGTGAAGGGAACCACGCAATAGGCGCAGTTCTTGTCGCAGCCTTCGATGATGGTGATGTAGGCGCGAAACGGATTATCCCGGCGCGTGAGCGGCGTCTCGAAGGTCTCATCCGTGTCGAGGTCGAGACCGGTGACGCGGCGATCGCCCAGCTCGATCTGCACGAGCAGATCCGCCAGTTTGTTATAACTGGGGGAACCGCAAACCAGGCTCACGTGCGGAGCCCGCTCGAAGATGCGCTCACCTTCCTGCTGGGCGACGCAACCGAGCACGCCGAAGACTTTGCTGTTGCCGGAGCGCTTGAACTGCTGCAGGCGGCTGAAAACCTTCTGTTCGGCCTTGTCGCGGATGCTGCAGGTGTTGTAGAGGATCAGGTCGGCCTCTTCCGGAGTAGCGACCTGCCGGTAGCCGCGCGCCAGCAGTGTGCCCACGACCTTTTCCGAATCGTGGACGTTCATCTGGCAGCCGAAGGTCTCAAGATAGAAGGTTTTCATCCCGCCAGCTTGTTACTTATTATACCGGTCGTTCAGCGCCCCCGGGCTCGCCGCATCTCCTCGGCCATGTGCCGGATCTCGGTAAGGTCCCGTTGCATTTCGCTCCAGCCGTACCAGAGCGCATAATCCGGGTTGGCGTGGAAGGTGCCCTGGAACGTGCGCATGCGGTGCTCCAGGTGCATGAGAAAGAGTCGTTGTTCGATGGGCGTGGGCGCATCGTGAAAGGTGAGCAGATCCGGATAGGCGTAGGCGTAGTTCTTGGGCTGCGCGAGGATGCCGTCCCGGTACAGGCCGGCCACGATTTCGATGGCTTGGGCCAGCAGCCGGTCGGCTTCCTTGATCATCTGGTCGCCCTTTTCAAGTTCCGCCCGGGCGAAGTTGGCAGAGTGGCACTGGTTGCAGATCCGGATCATTTTTTCGCGCTCGCTGCGCCATTCTTCTTCGGTGAGCCGCGCCACCTGGGCCTGTTTGACCACGTCCAGACGAGCGGTGGGCTTGCCGTCGGGATCGAGCACGCCCAGCGCTTTCAGAATCGTAGTCTGGTCGGCCGCCCACTGTTTGTCTTGCGGCAGGGGGAGCCGCACCGCCAGGAAGCCCCATGCGGTGCGGACCTCGTGGTTGCCCTCGGGCATATGGCAGGTCTGGCAGGTAGGAGCCGCCGTCTCCTTCGGCAGCACCCCCGCTTGCCTGAGCAGGTACCGAACCCCATGCTTGGAGGCCGAGTACATCTCCCACTGGGGATGGTCGAAGCCCATGTGGCAGGTCTGGCAAGCCTGGGGTTGCCGCGCCTCGACGACCGAGAAGGTGTGGCGCGTGTGGCAGGCGTCGCAGGAGGCCAGACCGAAACCTGCGCCGTTGCGCTTCAACTCGCGGATCTCGGTTTCGGTTTTGAGGCCGATCTTGTGACAGCCGCCGCAGCCTTTCATGCCCTCGGTCATAGCCATCGGCTGCCAGTGGAAAGTGGGCATGGCTTTCATGGCCGCCCAGCCGAAAGCGTGTTTGCCGCGCTTGAATTGGGCCACTTGTGTGGCGTGGCAGGTTTCGCACGTCTCCGGCGTCGGGATCCGAGCCTTGGCCACATCTTCGGCGGAAGTGTGTTCCCCGCCGTGGCACACCGCGCAGTCCACTTCGTTCTGGCTGTGCTTGCTGAGCTGCCAGTCCGAGACGATACCGGGCGTGACCTTCTTGTGGCACTCGACGCACCGCTGTGCGAAAAGCGCACTGACGGAAGCGAATAGCAGTCCCACTGCTGCGAGGATGCGAGTCATTTCCGGCCTCCTGATGGTCTGTGGAGACATTACCATGAAATCTTATGCCGTTCGATACGGACCATGCCAGTCCGAGCTTCACCCGGCGGGAATTCGTCACCGCGCCGGGCGGGCTGGGCGGCACTCTTGGCGGGCAGGAATCGGTTGTATTTCGCAGCGCCTGGCCCGCAGATGTCGAGCGGCCGTGAGGACAACCCCGTAAGCGCCGTCGCGAGGAGCGCATGCACAGTGTCACGTTAAAACATACCGATCTGACGGTGTCCCGCGCCTGTCTGGGCACCATGACCTTCGGCGGGCAGACGGATGAAGAGGCGGCCAGGCGGATTGTGGCGCGGGCTCTGGATGCTGGCATCAATTTTTTCGACACCGCCAACATCTACCATCAAGGGCGCTCGGAGATGCTTCTGGGGAAGGCCCTGGGCGCCCGGCGCAAGGATGTCGTCCTTGCCAGCAAGGTCCGAGGCAAGATGGGCGAGGCAGCCGATGAGAGCGGCCTGTCGCGCCGGGCGATTTTCCGCGCGATCGAAGACAGCCTCCGGCGCCTGGGCACGGATTATCTGGACATCTATTACCTGCACCAGCCCGACTACGATGTGCCGCTTGAGGAGACGCTGGAAGCCATGGAGGAACTGGTCCGCCAGGGAAAGGTGCGCTGGCCGGGCAGTTCCAATTACGCGAGCTGGCAGGTGGTACGGATGCTGTGGTTGGCGGAGAAAAACGGCTGGAGACCGGCATGGGTCACCCAGCCCATGTACAACCTGCTGGCGCGCGGCATCGAGCAGGAGTTTCTGCCGATGGCCAGAGAGTTCGGCATCTCCACCGTGGTCTACAACCCACTGGCCGGCGGCCTGCTGACGGGCAAGCACCGACCGGAGGCGCCGCTTGCCGGAACGCGATTCGACGGCAACGCGATGTACCTGGACCGCTACTGGCATCCCGCCTGCTTTGAGGCCGTCGAGAAGCTGAAGACGGCGGCCGAACAGGCCGGGCGGTCGCTGGTGAGCCTGGCGCTGAACTGGCTGCTGCACCACACCGCAGCGGACTGCATCATCCTGGGCGCTTCGCGCCTGGAGCAACTCGAGCAGAACCTCGCGGCGCTCGAGGAAGGGCCGCTTCCGCCGGAAGCGGTGGAGGCCTGCGACCGCGTCTGGGACGGGTTGCGCGGAGTGACACCGAAGTACAATCGCTGAGGCGAGGTCCCACCATGCGAACTCTACTGCTGGCGGCCCTGATTGCCGTGCCGGCTATGGCGCAGGTTACCATTTCGCTGTTTCAGCCGGGCAAGTTGCGGGCGCTGATTTTTTCGGGGCGCAACAATCACGACTGGCGCGCGAGCACGCCCTTTCTGCGGAATCTGATGGTGGCTAGCGGCCGCTTCGATGTGCGTGTGGTGGAAGAGCCGGCGGGCACCACCGCCGATACCTTGAGCGGCTATGACGTCCTCGTGCTGGATTACAACGGTCCGCGGTGGGGCGCCGCCACGGAGCAGGCGGTGGAGGCATTCGTCCGATCCGGCAAGGGCATGGTGGTGCTGCACGGCGCCGCGTACGCCTTCCACGGCCTGCCCGTGCTCGGCGACGGGCACGTGCGTACCGCTATCTTGGAAGCTCCGTGGCCGGAATATGCGCGCATGATCGGCAGCGTGTGGTCGCTTGATGAGCCGCGCACGGGCCACGGGGAGCGGCACTCGTTCCGGGTGCGCTTCACGGACCGCGAACATCCGGTGGCGCGGGGGATGGCGCCGGAATTCTGGGCTACCGACGAGCTGTACCACAACATGCGCATGCGGCCCGAGGCCCGCGTGCTTGCCGTGGCCTACGATGATCCGAAAATGCGAGGGACCGGCAGGGACGAGCCGATTCTGTGGACCGTGGCCTACGGCAAGGGCCGCGTGTTTCACTCCACGCTCGGCCACGACCTGGCGGCCATGTTCGAACCGGGTTTTGCCACGACGTTCCTGAGGGGCGCCGAGTGGGCCGCCACGGGGGCGGTGACCCTGCCGTCCTGGGTGGATCCGGCACGCCCCTCCGGCCCGCGCACGCGAATTCTCGTAGTGACGGGAGGGCACGATTACGACACTTCGTTTTACACGCTCTTTGAGGGCTATCCGGACCTGAGCTGGGATCACGCCCCGTCCCAGCGTGAAGCCTACCGTAGGGACTTGCGTCCGCGGTACGACGTGCTGGTGCTCTATGACATGCCGCAGGAGATCGGCGAAGCGGAGCGGAAGCATCTTCGGGATTTCGCCGAAAGCAGCAAGGGGATTGTCGTGCTCCATCACGCCATCGCCGGCTACAACGACTGGGAATGGTATTGGAGGGAGCTGGTCGGCGGGAAGTATCTGCTCAAGCCCGAGGCGGGTCGGCCGGCTTCCACCTACAAGCATGATGAGGAGATCTTCGTGTCTCCGGCCGCGCAGCACCCGGTGGTGGACGGCGTGGGGCGCATGCACGTTTGGGATGAAACGTACAAGGGTCTGTGGATTTCCCCGCACGTGACGGTGCTGCTGCGCACGGATCATCCGCTCAGCGACGGACCGGTGGCCTGGGTGAGCCCCTACCCGAAATCACGCGTGGTATACATTCAGCTCGGCCACGACCGCCTGGCGCACATTCACCCCGGCTACCGCAAGCTCGTCAAGAACGCCATTGACTGGGCAGCGGGCAAGCGTTAGACCTCGGCCGTTGTTCAGGATCCCGGGGCGCTGTCGGCGCGCGCAAGCCGCGAAATGGCGTGGACGATGCGGCGATACGGGATGGCCTCCAGGCTGTCGAAGGGGATCCATTCGCCATCGCGAAAGCTGGAGTAATACCAGCGAGCCAGCAGAGCCAGATGCTCCTGCCGTATCCGGGCCGTGGTCTTCTGGGGCGCCAGCGAGGCGGTCAGGTCTCGCAGGCGGGAGTCGAGCGAGACGCTCCTGCCGCCGGGAGGCTGGAGCGGAAAGGAGCGCGGCGCCTGCCAGGTTCCCGCGATCAAAAACCACAGCAGGACCGCCATGGGTGTTGCGGCGCGCGTGACCGCGCCGCCGTGGAGGCGCTCGACGGCACGCGCCAGCTCATCGCGCAACCGAAGAATTTCCTCGATCTTTTCCAGCGTCCGGTGCTGGCGGGCGGCCTCCTCGAAGTTCAGTTCTTCGCTGAGGCGGTCTCGGGCACGTGTGACGCTGGTCTTCAGCGAGCGGCCGTCTGTGAGGAGGAATTCCATGACGCGCTCCACCTCGCTGCGGTATTCCTCTTCGGTGACGGCGGCCTGGCAGGGCCGCAGGCACAGGTTCATTTCACCGTAGATGCAGCCCGGGTGCTGGGGCGAGGGGTCGAGATCTTCCTCGCAGCGGCGGATCTGGAACAAATCGAGGAAGCGGCTTTCAAACTGCTCGGCCGAAGCGCGGTTGCGGAACGGACCGTAATAAAGGGCGCGAGCGCTGCTCAGGCGCGTCGTGATCTGACAGCGGGGAAAGCGGTTGGAAAGGATGAGCTTGACGTAGGGGGGCATGCGCAACTTGAGCAAGCTGACGTAGGTCTGGGGGAAGTGCCGGCGGGCCCATTCATAGAGCACGAGGCTGGTTTCCAGCCGGGAGGCGGTGATGCGGTATTCGATCCGGTGCGCCAGGGGGCGGTGGTCGTGGACAACA
>JAIMBE010000145.1 GCA_023511565.1 Bacillota bacterium | reverse complement strand
CGGCGCAGTTCCGGCGCTTCAAAGGAAACTTCGTCCAGCAGCTTTTCCAGAATCGTGTGCAGGCGGCGCGCGCCGATATTTTCCGTTTGCGCATTGACCTGGGCAGCGAAGCGCGCGATGGCGGCAATGGCGTCCTCGGTGAACTGCAGCCGAACGCCCTCCGTTTCCAGCAGCGCCGTGTATTGCTTGATGAGTGCGTTCTTCGGCTCGGTCAGGATGCGGATGAAATCCTCCTCGGTGAGGGAATCGAGTTCGACGCGGATCGGGAAGCGTCCCTGCAGCTCCGGGATCAGGTCGGACGGCTTGCTCACATGGAACGCGCCCGCAGCGATGAACAGGATATGGTCGGTCCGCACCATCCCGTAACGGGTGTTCACTGTGGTGCCTTCGACAATCGGCAGGATGTCGCGCTGCACGCCTTCGCGGCTCACGTCGGGCCCGTGGCCGGATTCGCGCCCGGCAATTTTGTCAATCTCGTCGATGAAAATGATGCCCATCTGCTCGGCCCGCTCGACGGCGATGCGGGTCACCTGATCCATGTCAATCAGCCGGTTCTCCTCTTCTTGGATCAGGTAGTCGTAGGCGTCGGCGACGGTCATCTTCCGCTTCTTTTTCACCTGCCCGAAGAAGCCGCTCATCATCTCCTTGATGTTGATGTCCATCTCCTCGACGCCCTGGTTGGTGATGATCTCAAACGCGGGCACGGACCGCTCGCGCACTTCCAGCTCGACGATGCGGTTGTCCAGCTTCCCTTCGCGGAACTGCGCCCGGAGTTTTTCGCGCGTGCGGCTGGCCTGCTCCCGCTGGGCGGCTTCCGAATGCGGGCCGGTCAGCTCGATCGAAGGCGGCATCACCGGCAGCAACAGATCGAGCAGGCGCTCTTCGGCCGCCTGCTCGGCGCGCTCGGCCACTTCGTCGAGCTTCTCCTCGCGCACCATCTCGATGGCCACTTCCACCAGGTCGCGGACCATGGATTCCACGTCGCGCCCCACGTAGCCCACCTCGGTGTACTTCGACGCTTCCACCTTCACAAACGGGCAACCCGCCAGCCGCGCCAGCCGTCGGGCAATCTCCGTTTTGCCCACGCCGGTCGGACCGATCATCAGGATGTTCTTCGGCAGAATCTCTTCGGCCAGTTCCGGCGGCAGCTTCTGCCGGCGAACGCGGTTCCGCAGGGCAATGGCCACAGCGCGCTTGGCCGCCTGCTGTCCGATGATGTATTTGTCCAGTTCAGCGACAATCTGTCGCGGGGTCAGCTCATCGAACGAGGGCGGCGGCTGCGGCTCGGCCTCGGCCGTCTGACCAGGCATCAGCAAGACTCGCTCTTTCTCTGACTTGCTCATAGCTCTTCCACAATGAAGTTGTGGTTGCTGTAGATGCTGATGTCGCTGGCGATGCGCATCGCTTCGAGCGCAATCTCCTTGGCCCCCAGCCGGGTGTGTCGCGCCAGTGCCCGCGCCGCCGCCAGGGCAAATCCGCCGCCGGAGCCGACCGCGCAGACGTCGTCGTCCGGCTCGATGATGTCCCCGTTGCCACTCAGCAGAAACGTGGACTTGGCGTCGGCGACCACGAGCAGGGCATCCAGATGCCGTAGGACCCGGTCGGTGCGCCACTCCTTGGCCAGCTCCACTGCAGCCCGCGGCAAGTTGCCGTGGTACTCCTCGAGCTTGCTCTCGAACCGGCTGAACAGGGAAAGTGCGTCCGCCGTCGATCCGGCAAATCCGGCCAGAATCTTGTCGTTGAACAACCGGCGGATTTTGCGTGCTTTGTGCTTGAGCACCGTGTCGCCCAGGGTCACCTGGCCGTCGCCGGCCATCACGACTTTGCCATCGCGCCGCACACAGAGCACGGTCGTGCCGTGCAGCTCGCCCCGGCGTGGCGCGTGCAACCCCGGCTGGCCTGTGGATCTCATCGGCATCCTGTGATTATACAGGAGCGCCGCGCACCGTGGGGTAGGCTTCCCGTCTGCCCGACGGGAAGCACCGACCAGCTCCGTGGCGGCACAATGGCCTCGGCCAACCCTGTGCCGGCCGAAGGCTCGCCCGGGTTTCCCTCTGCACAAGCGGCCGTACTGGGCCGGAATGTTCCGGAGCCCTGCATGCTAGAATCGCCGCGATGTTGACGTCCCCGCGCGGCCGGTGGTTCCTGTCGAGTATGGCGTTGCTGTTCTGGGTCGGCCCTCTTGTCCGTGCCGCTCAGTTGGAGCTGCCCGTGCAGAAGGAGCTGCTCGACCGCATCAGTTTTTGGGTCGAGCGCTTCGTGGAAAACTCTGACGGCTGGGTGGCCGTGGAAACTCTTGAACAGTCGCGCTGGGGCAAAAGGATGAAGCCGGAAGCCCGCCGGATGATCACCAGCGACTACTACCTGGTGCGTCTGCCGCCCGGCGGACCGCTGCGCGAATTCCGCGATGCCCGCACCGTGGACGACCAACCCCTGCCCACCACCGTCGAACGCCAGCAGAAGCAGTCGCAGATCGCGGCGGCCTCGACCGCAGAGGCGTTTGCCGCGCTGCTCACAGACCCCGCCCCTCATCGTCTCCACCCCGATCAGTTCGCCCTGTTGCCGCTGCTCGTGACGCGCTTTGCCGAACGCTACCGCGACCGCGTGAAATATTTCTTTGCCCCGGAACGCGGCGACCCGCCGGTCGACCGGGTCCTGGTCGGCTACCGCCAATTCTCCGGCGAAGGCTTGATGGATCTGGGCGGCCAGGCGGTCTACCCCTCGGGCGTTGCCTGGGTCGAACCCAACCGCGGAGCCATCACCCGCATCGTCGAAGACCTGCGCAGCAAACAGACCGAATACACCCTGGAAGTCGAATTCGCGCACCTGGAATCGTTGGGCGTCTGGCTGCCCAGTCGGGTTCTGATGCGAATCCTGGAAAAGGGCCAACTGCGTTGGCAGAATGAATATCGCTACCACGACTGGCGTCGCCTGCCGAGCCGCTCTGCTGCAGACACGCCTGCACCCTAGAGCCAGACCTCCACTCTGGAGACGAACCTTCCGCCGGTAGGCCGGCTCGAGCCCATGGGGAACGTACCGCCTACCCGGCATGGCCTGCGGGCACCGCAACTGGCCCCCGGCTCGCTCACCAGGCGCGCCGACCGAAGCCCGGCCACTAGGCGCGACCCAGACCCGTGGCCAGTGCCTCGAAAAACGTCTCCAGCTCGCCGGGCTGTGTGAAGATGTGCGTCGAGATGCGGATGCGGTCGGCTTCCCCGTCCGGCTGCGTCACGCCCGCGATGCGAATCTGCCGCGCCGCACAGGCAGCAAACACCGGCTGCAAGCTGCCAGGGTCGGCTTCAAAGCTGACCATGCCGCCGTAAAAGCGGTCGTCGCTGGCGTTGGCGATGTGCAGTTGTGGATACGCACGCACGCGGTCACGTACACGCGTGGCCAGTTCGTGCTGTCGCGCGTAGATGTGTTCCGGACCAATGGCACTGAAAAAGTCCAGCGCGGCCTTCAACCCCACCATTACGGAGAGGTTCGAGGTGCCCAGGTTCGAAAACCGATACGCCTTCTGCGCATAGTTGCGCCACTCGCCCGAAGCGATGTTCACCCACAGCTTCTCCAAGTGCCCTTCGCGGATGTAGAGAAAGCCGGTGCCCTTCGGCGCCATCAGCCACTTGTGCGGACTGGCGGCGTAGAAATCGCAGCCGAGCTCGTGCAGATGAAGCGGCAACTGGCCGATCGCGTGTGCGCCGTCCACATGGGTGAGCACGCCGCGGCGCCGCGCCAGGGCGCAGATTTCCTTCACGGGCAGGACCACGCCCGTGACGGTCGTGATGTGGCTGAAGACGATGATTTTCGTTGCCGGCGTCAGCGCGCGTTCGAACCGCTCGACAATTTCCTCGGTCGATGCGGGCGGCTTCGGCAACGTCACATAGTTCAACCGGATGCCAAACCGGGCCGCTTTCTGCTCCCAGCAACAGCGACCGCCCGGGTGCTCCTGGTCGGTGAGCAGGGCTTCCTCACCGGGCTGCATGTCCAACCCGTTGCAAACAATGTTGTTGGCTTCTGTCGCGTTGCGCACCAGGGCCAGCTCGTCGCGCCGACAACCGACGAACGCCGCCAGGGCATCGCGCAACTCGCGCAACCGCGCGTTCTCTTCGTAGCCGAACCAGGGGTAGGCCGGATCGCGAAAGGTTTCGCCCTCGAGAATGTGAGCGATCATTGCCCGCAGCACAGGCCACGGCGTGCAACCCACCGAACCACAGTTCAGGTTGATGCGATCCGCCGCAAGCAGCCACTGCGGGCGCAACTCGGCCCAGTACCGCTCCGGATCCCGTTCGAGCAACGCACGTGGCGGCAGCGGTGGCGGTTCCTGCCCAAAGACCTGTTCGGCGCTCGCCAGTGGAATGCCCAGCAGGGCAGCGCCCACCGCCGCACGCTGGAGAAATGCTCGGCGATGCAGCATGGTCCACCTCGGATTGCAGAGTTGCTGTGAGTCTAGCAGAGCCACCCGAGCCGGCAAAGCGGAGCTCGTGAGACGAACGCGCAGCCTGTGCGGCGGGCTTGCGCCTGCCCGGTGCTCACCAGGGGCACCGCATCGCAGCGACGGGCCGTTCAGCGAAACGCACAGGTTGAAACCGGACCCCAGAAGTGCGCCACAACCTGGCCGGCGCCCCGGAGCTGGCGTGCGACTACTTTTTCTTCTTGTTCAGTTTTGCCCAGCGTTCTTCGAGAGCGGCGCGCGTGAACAGCGCATCGTCCAGTCCGGTGTTGTAGCGGTAGGCGGTGAAGAACACCTGGTAGTAGTTGATCCCGTTGCGTTGTTTCTGGATCTGCATCGGAGTCATCACGCCGTCCACCGCATGGTAGTTGGCGTAATATTCGACTTCCTCGATTCGCTGGCGTGAGTGTGGATCGCGCGAGACAATGACCACGCGGATGGGTAGGTGTGTGCGGCGATCCAAGGCGATCCGCATACTGGTTCGCTCGCGGTCGACCAGTTCCACCCAGTCCACCTGCTTCAGATCCACCACGTCGCTGCCCTGGTAGCGAAACGCCAGGCCTTCCTCATCGAGCCGGTAGCGGAAGACGTACTCGAGCACGTCTTTCCGCAGGTTGCGCCGGTAGCGTGTCGCTCCGCCGCCGACGAAACGAAAGGCGATGTAATTCTTGCCGGGCGTGTCGGTGAGACTGGCGTCGACCAGGGTGAAGTGATAGGCCACACGCGCGTTCAGGTTCATGTACTCGTCGGCCACGAGCAGATAGCTCTGGAGTCCCAACGGGCGCGGATACTCCTCCGGCGTCAGCGACTTGGCCATGACTGAAGCCAGATCGGCCAGCCCGGCAGGCATTTCGCGTTTCCAGCTCACCTCCGGATGCGTCGCACCCCGCCAGAAGGCCTGAAACGGCGCCGACACGACCTGCTCCGGCAGCACCTCGCGTGCCTCGGGATCCTCCTGGAGAAGCCCCCCGCCGATATCGAGAACCGTAATGTGCAGCGGCGCATCCGTCCGCAGCGTCTTGGCCCGGTGGCGGACTTTTTCGAGCGCGGCGTCGTTGACCGTGAACATCGCCTCGACGGCCTTCTCATGGCAGTAGCGGAGCACGTCGTGGGCCGACTGACATCCCGCCGGCCGAAAGTTCGAGGCCGCCGGATCGAGCAACGTCAGCGTGAGAATGTGGCGGCTGATCGGGTCGGCCGGCGCGGGCCGCTGCTCGAAGACGTCGGCCGAATCAGCCTGCCGCCAGGGCCAGATCGCTCCCGGATAGACGGCCGCCTGCACCGAGTCCAGACTGACCACGTCGCCGGAACGGATCTTCTCGAAGGCCCCATCCATCAGG
>JAIMBE010000144.1 GCA_023511565.1 Bacillota bacterium | reverse complement strand
CATCCGGGCCGATCAGCACGCTGCTGCGCACAATGCCGAGGAACGATTTCCCAAGAAAACTTTTCATCCGCCGGGCCCCGTAGGCTTCGATGACCTGGAAGTCCGGGTCGCTCAGCAGGGGAAAGTTCAGCTTCAGCTTGTCCCGAAATTTGCGCAGAGCGGCGGGCGGGTCGGCACTGCAGCCCAGGATCACGGTGCCCAGGGCGTCGAATTCCTGTTTGGCGTCGCGAAACTCGGACGCTTCGTGGTTTCAACCCGGCGTATTCGCCTTCACAAAGAAGAACAGCAGCACGCGCCGGCCCAGGAAATCTTGCAGACAGACCTGCGTGCCGTCGTCAGTCGTCCGGCAGAACCGCGGGGCTTTCTGGCCCACCTGCACTGCTGGCATCGTACACCTCCCTGCCCCGGCGCACCGGCGGTGGGGCACGCACGTCCGAATCTTTCGGGACCCGGTCGGCCACTCAGTCCGGGCGGAGCAGCCGCCGCAGAATCTCGTTGACCTGTTGCGGATTGGCCTGCCCGCGGGTGGCGCGCATCACCTGGCCGACAAAAAACTTGAACACGCCTTCGTTGCCGGCCCTGTACTTGGCGACATTTTCGGGGTGCTGGGCGATGACGTCTCGACAGATCCGCTCGATCTCCGCCATATCGCTGATCTGGGAAAGTCCTTCGGCGGCCACAATCTCGGCCGCTCGTTTCCCGGTTTCGAACATCCGGGCAAACACTTTTTTCCCACTGGCCGCGGTGATGGTGCCCGACTCGACCAGCGCAATCAGCTCCGCAAGGGCCTCGGGCGCAACCGGTGAATCCTGGATGTCGTGTCCGGCGTCGTTCAGGCGGCGAAGCAGTTCCGTCTGGATCCAGTTCGAGGCGGCTTTTGGGGTCGCGCCCGCGCGCACCGCAGCCTCGAAGTAGTCGGCGCGCGCCCGCGTGTCGGTGAGCACCCTGGCGTCGTACGCACTCAGGCCGTAGTCGCGCTGGAACCGTGCCCGGCGCGCCGCCGGCAATTCGGGCAGCGTGGCCAGGATCTCGGCTCGCAGGGCCGCGGGGACGCGAACGGGCAGCAGATCGGGTTCCGGGAAGTAGCGATAGTCGTGCGCGAACTCCTTCGAACGCATCGGCTCGGTGCGCGCCGCCGCCAGGTTCCACAGGCGCGTTTCCTGCTCGATGCGTCCGCCGGACTCCAACACGGTGATCTGACGCTCGATTTCGTACTCCAGAGCGCGCTGCAGGTAGCGGAACGAGTTCAGGTTTTTGACTTCGGTTTTCGTGCCGAACTGGGTGACACCGCGCCGGCGCACGCTCACATTGGCATCGCAGCGCAGCGAGCCTTCCTCCATGTTGCAGTCGCTGACTTCGGTGTACTCGAGCACCTGCTTGAGCGCTACCAAGTAGGCGTAGGCTTCCGCCGGCGAGCGCAAATCCGGCTCGGAGACGATTTCAATCAGCGGCACGCCGCAGCGGTTGAAGTCAATGTAGGTGTAGCGGTCGGAATCCGGAAAACCTTCGTGCAGGCTCTTGCCGGCATCTTCCTCCAGGTGCAGTCGGGTGATGCCGATGCGCTTCGCTGTGCCGTCGTGTTCGATCTCCAGCCAGCCCCCGGTGGCCAGTGGCAGCTCGTACATCGAGATCTGGTAGCCCTTGGGCAGATCCGGGTAGAAGTAGTTCTTCCGCGCAAAGCGCGCGCGCTCCTGCACGGTGCACTGCAAGGCCAACGCGGCGCGCAGGGCCAGCTCAAGCGCGCGCCGGTTCAGCACCGGCAGCGTGCCCGGCAGTCCCAGGCAGACCGGACAGGTGTTCTGATTGGGCGGATCGCCGAAGCGCGTCGGACAGGCGCAGAAAATTTTGGTCTGCGTCTTCAGTTGGGCGTGCACTTCCAGCCCGATGACGGCCTCGTACTGGGAGAGCACGCTGGCTGGCAGGCGCGTTTCTTCAGCGGCACGGCTCATGGCTCGCTGGGGATTATAGCACCCGGAGCCGGGACCACCGCGCAACGGGCCGGCCTCGTGGTGCGTCGAAGCGAGGCCGGCGCTGCGCAGTTCGGTACCGCTACTCGCCGCCCAATCGGAAGCGGAGCCCGCCCTGGGCGTTCAGCCCGTAGGCGGGGAAGCCGAGTGCGTCCTGATAGGGTTTGTCGAACAGGTTTTCCACGCGTCCAAACAGCGTCGCGCCGCGACCCAGGGTGTAGCTGACCGCCAGGTCGATGCGCACGTAGCCCGGATTGGAGGTTTGGCATGGGCCAAAGCAATCGTTGCCGATGCGCAAGCTGAGGAAATCGCTGTCGGTGCGTCGGCCGACAAAGATTCCGGTCAGGTTCCAGTAGGTGCGCCAGGCGGCCACGCCCACCAAAAGACTGCCCGAATGCACCGGTCGGCGGAACAGCCGGTTACCAGGAATCAAGGAAGGGTCAGAAGCGTTGGGCGATTCCAGCACCCGGCTGTCCACGTAACTGTAGTGCCCTGCGATTTGCAGCCACCGCACCGGCTTGGCTTCCACGGACAGGTTCAGCCCCCGGGCGCGGGCGCGGTCGGTGTTAAAAAAGGTTCCGAAAAAGCCCGACCCACACCCGGGCGGGGGCGGTACCGGGCAGGGGCCCCCTGCCAGGCAGAAGGTGAAGCTGGCGATATCGCGGAACAGATTGTCGAACCAATCCAGTGCAACGCGGACGCGATCTTCCGCCAGCGCCTGCTCGATGCCCGCACTGAGCGTGCGACTGCGCTCGGGCCGCAGCGCCGGGTTGCCGGGGAAGCAGGGGTCACCGCTGAACGACTGCGTCAGGGTGGGCTCCTTGATACCCTGCCCGAAGGAAATGCGCAGCCGCGTGGCGCCCCAGAAGCCACGGCCGAAGCGCACCGTGTAGCTGGCCCCGATGCGGGGGACAGCTTCGACGCCGAAACTGTCGTTCCCTTCGACGCGGAAGCCGGCCGTCAGCACCAGTCGGCGCATCGGTTCCAGACGGGCATCCAGGTAGCCGCCGTGATTGTTCCGCCGAGCGTGCAGACTGTTCAGGAAGCCGTTTTCAACTTCGAACTGGTAGCCGAAGCTGACCGTACCCTGCGGGAACAGGTAGCTGGACTGCTGAGAAACGCCGGCGCGATTGATCTCGTGGCCAGAGGAGAAAGGAAAGTCGCAGAGAAACGGTGGGTCGGGGAAACAGAAATCGCTGGTCGGATTTTCAAACCGCTGCCTGAGGTTCGTTTCGCTGCCGGCCAGGCGGTGGCGCCAGCGGGCGCCAGTGAAAAATTCCCAGCTCAGATGGGCCGTGAAGTGTTTCAGACGATGGTGCTGGTCGCGATTGACCGGGGTGTAGAGGGTTTGTCCCGGGGCTCCGGCGTCGCTGGTGTTCTGACGCAGCGCGAGCCGCAGCATGTGTCCGGCGGGGAGCTGGACGCCAACGTTGCTGCTGAAGGTGGTGTTGCGAAAGTAGTCGTTCGGCAGTTCGCCGTCGGTGAACAGGTGTGCGACCGCAGCGGAATAGTCGAACCCGTCGCGGGCACCGCTCAGTCGCACCCGGCCGTGTCCGGTGCCGAACTGGCCGCCTTCGGCGAGCAGGTCGAGCGCGGGCGTGGTGGTTCTGCCGCGGTGCGTGAACACCTGCACCACGCCGGTCAGGGCATCGCTGCCGTAGAGCGCGCTGGCCGCACCGCGGACCACCTCGATCTTGCTGATGTTGTCCACAGTGAAGCTGCTCAGCTCCAGGCTGCCGCCGGGTTCGTTCAGCGGCGTGCCATCGACAAGAAATTTCGTGAAGTTGGAGTTGCCCCCGTTCAAAAACAGCGTGGTCAGCCCCCCTTCGTTTCCCAGGCGCGAGAAACCGATGCCGGGCGTGGTGGCCAGCAGCGAGATCAGCGTCACGGCCTGCCGGCGTTCGATTTCCTCAGCCGGGATCGCATGGACGGGAGCGGTGCTGTTCTGGGCTGTCACGGGTTCGGCCTGTGCCGTAACCACCACAGCCGCGGACAGGCGCTCAAGCTCCAGCCGCACGTCCCATTGCTGGGATTCGCCGGCCGCCAGGGTCATCGAACGCACCTGGGGGGTGAACTGGGGGTGGGCGATCCGCACGCGATAGCGGCCCGGCGGCAGGGAAAGATCAAAGCGTCCGGCAGAGTCGGTAGCGGTGCGGCTGGCCGGCCTGCCATCGGATGGCTCGGCGGTGACTTCGGCACCAGCGATCGTCGCGCCGCTCGGATCGCGAACCGTGCCGGTCAGTTGTGCAGGTTGTTGTGTGGCTTGAGAAGTGGGAATCAGAAACAACACGCAGAAAGCAGAACGCAACAGACGATGGTTCACGGCGGTGATCCTTTCTCTCCCTCGACGCGAGGGAGGAAAGTGGTCCCGCGGCCACCCGGGCCGACCTCCCGTTGGCCGCAGGCAGGACCTCGCCGGTCTCCTGGCTTGGCGGCTGGTTGTGCCAGGCGCAGCCTTCCCATCCCGGCGTGCCGGGACAGTGACTGTGCCGAATTTCGAGCCGTCGTTCCCGTCTGGCGGGAAGAAGCCCGACCGCCTTACAGTCGCGCGGCGGCGACGGATTCTCACCGTCTTCCCCGGGCACCGGACGAGCCGGTGCCCCGACGCGAGGTCCGCGGTTGTGGTTGTGCAGCGGCCGGCCGATGCCCGCCGCCGCAGGAGGACGCCGATCACGGCTCGGCGCGCAGGTGCACGCGCGGCCGCCCCGCCGGAGTGACTTCAATCTCCAGCGGAGCGCCGAACACCTGCTCGAGCAGTTCGCGCTCGAACACTTCTCCCGGTGTGCCGACACGGAGACATTTGCCGCGTTGCAGCAGCACAATCTGGTCGGCAAACGCACTGGCCAGGTTCAACTCGTGCGTGACCACAACGACCGCATAGCGATTCGTCCGCGCCAGTCGGCGCAGTCGCCGCAGCAAACTGGCCTGTGCGCCCAGGTCGAGATGCAGCGTGGGCTCGTCGAGCAGCAGCAGCCACGGCCGCTGCGCCAGGGCACGCGCCAGCACAACGCGCTGTTTTTCTCCACCCGAGAGTTCTCCCATCCAACGGTCGCGCAAAGGGCTGGCGGCGACCTGCGCCAGGGCATCTTCGGCAATGGCCCAGTCTTCCGGAGTTTCAAAACCGAGCCAGCGGCCATACGGGCGGCGTCCCTGGAGGACGTACTCCCACACGCGCAGAGGGAACAGCAGCGCGCTTTCCTGCGCCACCATGGCGATGCGCTGGGCCCGGAGGCGCGCCGGCAGGCGGCTGACTTCATGCCCATCCAGTTGCACCCGTCCGGAAAGCGGCGCGAGCGTGCCGGCCAGCAGCCGCAGCAGCGTGGATTTCCCGCTGGCATTAGGGCCAACGATGGCCGCGAGCTCGCACGGACGCACCTGGAAGCTGATCGGAGCGAGTGCAAACGGCGGGGCTTCGTTGCGGCCAGCCCAGTAGGCGTAGCTGGCCTGCTCGACACACAGGCGCACCCCCTCGGCCCCGGCGCTCGCACGCGCCGCGCCGGCCTCGGACAAGCTATCGGTTCGCGGTGCGCCCATCTCAGTGCGCTCTCCTTCGCAGCAGGTAGATGAACATGGGTGCGCCGGCCAGGGCCGTCATGGCACCGACGGGCAGTTCCGTCGGTGCGACAACGGTGCGCGCCAGGGCGTCGGCCAGCACCAACGCGATAGCACCGCCCACCGCTGCTGTGGGAATCAGCAGCCGGTAGTCGTGTCCAAAAAACATGCGCATCAGGTGCGGCACAATCAGACCCACGTAGCCCACCGCCCCACTCACTGAAACAGCCACTCCGGTCAGCAGCGAAGCGGCCAGGTACACAACCAGCTTCACGCGGTTCACTTCCACGCCCAGGTGCAGGGCCTCCAGCTCGCCGGCCAGCAGCAGGTTCAGGT
>JAIMBE010000143.1 GCA_023511565.1 Bacillota bacterium | reverse complement strand
ATCGTGTCCAGACCGTTGGGGAACTCGGCCACATCCGTGCTCAAACCGGCCAGTTCCGCTGCCTGCTCGACGGCCCCGGGCGGGGGATTCTCAACCCCCAGGGCGATGTTTTCCCGCAACGTGTCGCTGAACAGAAAAGCCTCCTGCGGCACGAACCCGATCGCGCGCCGCAGCTCGGCCAGTGGCCATTGCTGCAGCGGACGCCCGTCGAGCAGTACAGAGCCGGGCGGGGCCTCCCACAGGCGCGCCACCAGAGCCGCCAGCGTACTCTTGCCGCTGCCGGTGGGGCCCACCAGCGCAATCGTGGACCCGGCAGGGATCCGCAGGTCGATGTTGCGCAACACCGGACGCCCATTCTCACTCCCCGGATAGCTGAAGGTCAGGTTGCGGAATTCGATCTCGCCGCGAATTTCTTCGGCGCGACCCGGCCGCGCAGCGGAATCGTCAATGTTCGGCCGTGCCTGCAGGATGTAGTTCAACCGGCCCATCGAGGCAGCGCCGCGCTGGAAGATATTGGTCACCCACCCGAGGGCAATCATCGGCCAGACGAGCTGTCCCATGTACGTGTAGAAAGCAATCAGCGCGCCGAGCGAAATCGCGCCGCTCAGAACCAGCCGGCCGCCCTGCCAGAGCACGATCAGGAAGGTCAGCCCGATCAACGCTTCAAGCGACGGGTAGAAGACGCTCCAGGTGCGGATCAACTCCAGATTGCGGGCGATAAAGTCCCGGTTCTGGTTCTCAAACGCGCGGGTTTCCGGCTCCTCCTGGTTGTAGGCGCGGAGCACGCGCATGCCGGCCAGGTTTTCCTGCACCCGGGCCGAAATTGCTGCCAGCAGCGCCTGGACCCGCTCGAACCGCTGATGAATCCGCTGGCCGAAGTACCGAACCGAAAACGCCACCAGAGGCACCGGCAGCATGACCAGCAGCGTGAGAAACGGGGACAACGTCAGCATCAGAGCCACGGCTGCCGCCAGCACGACGAGCGTGTTGCCGGTGTACATGATCCCCGGGCCGAGCACCATGCGCACGGCGTTCAGGTCATTGGTCGCGCGCGACATCAACTCGCCGGTGCGGTTCCGTATGTAGAAGCCGGGCTCGAGCCGCAGCAGACGATCCAACACGTCGTTCCGCAGGTCGTATTCGATATCGCGCGAAATCCCGATCAGGATCCAGCGGGTCCAGTAGGAGAAGAAACCCTTGATCAGGATCAACACGAGCAGCGCGGTACCGTAGAAAACAATCGTGTCGCGGCTGAGCGGACGGTAGAATTCCAGCAGCAGCCCGTAGAGCCCGGACGGCAGAAAGGTCAGCTTTTCCAGATACGCGCGTCCACCCGCAATTGCGTCGACGATGGTCCCGACCGCCAGCGGCCACAGCGAGCCGACCAGGTTGTGAATCAGCAGGAAGCAGAAACCGAGCGCCAGTTGCGGCTTGTAACGAGCCAGGTAGGGACGCAGTGTGAGCAGCTCGCGCAGCGAAGAAAGACGCTGCGGGTGTTCCGGAATCGTTTCCGCGTGGATGGCTTCGGCCGCAGTGCTCATCGCAGGACGGGGTCAGCGAACCTCTTCCAGTGAGGGGTTTTCTCCCTGAAACACTTCGAAGCTGCGGTCGAGCGCCTGGTAGCGCCCCACGTTCGGATTCCAGCGCACGCCGATCGTCTGCAGGTAGCCACTCGATGGAGCCGTCAGCGGGGTGAAGTACAACGCCAGGCCCTTCTCCGGATTCTGCTCGTACTGCAACCGCCAACCGTTCACCGGAGCCACCGGCGTGCCGCCCAGATACCCCTTCGGGTTCCGCAGATGCTGATCGCAGCGGAAGATTTCTCGCCAGTGGCCACCGTCAAGTTCCAGGATCGTCGCACGGGTGATCAACGTGCCGGGCAGAGCGAGGTCCGGTGGTTTGTGGAGCCGGTTGATCGCCAGTGCCTGCTGTCGGCCGTTGCCGGCCAGATCGCCCCAGAGCAGGATTTCGGTTTCGGCACCCAGCACCGATTCAGCGGCGGCCTGCAGTTCCGGCGGTACGCCGGGCTTCTCCGGCGCCGGCGGCTGATCCGGCACCTTGGTGTTTTCCGGAGCGCGGCTGCAGGCGCAAAGGTACCCACTCAGCAGCACCACCAGGCTGACAAGAACGATCCGTCGCATCATTCGCCTCGGCTACAAGGTCGGAAATGCCAGGGTGATCTGCACCACGCGGCCGTGTGCCGCAGGGTCACAGAGCACTTCCAGCACCTGAGGAACTTCCGGGCCGGCCCAGTCGAAAGCATAGAACAGAAATTCCAGCTCGCGACCATCGTGCAGGGAAGGCCCCGAAGAAGTCGGCTCACCGTACAGTGCGATCACTTTGGCGCGCGAATCGCCCAGCTTCAGGCCACGCCCGGTGCGCCAGCGTTCCTCCGCCTGCTTTTCCGTGCAGGCCGGCACCGTGTGCAGACGACTCAGGGTGACGGTCTGGATCACGTTCTGATCGTCGCTTTCGATTTTCAGGAACACCCCTGGGCAGAGGGTGAAGCGGTAGCGGTTTCCTTCGATCGGTTCGGGTGCCAGCGAGAAGGACTGCAGTGCGTCGTTCAGCGTGCTTTTCCCCGGCCGCAGGCCGGCCAGCGTCAGCTCAGACACGCGCCGGCTTGCCGCCTGGGCGGCGAGCAGCGCCACGGCGCCCAGCACGAGGCTAGCGCACTGCCAGGATTTCCTCCAGCCGTGCTTCAAGATTTTTCTCTCCTTCGGACCAAAGCCGAATCCGCGCCACCGGCAGGGCCCGCTCGATCCCCATCATCCAGCGATAGACATGCCGTATGTTTTCGCGCGTCTTTTCGTGATAGGTGCGCAGATTGCCCGGCTGCCGCATCGTGCGCAGGAACTCCTCCTCAGCCGGGTGCGCCGGTTGCGCCAGTGGGCGCGGCCCCATCCCGAGCAGCCCCGCATGCCCGGTGAACAGATGTTCGAAGCCCAGGTTCACCTGAACATGGCCGACTTCGGCGAAGAGGCCGTCGTCATACTCTTCACCGTAACAGAAGATTTCCAGCCGCTGGGATGCGAGCACCCACTGTCCAGCCTGCCGCACCCATAGCTCCCAGTGCGTTTCCAGCTCAAAGGCCGAATCGGGATGCATCTGTTCGGCCGCCAGCGCACCGATGCGCACCGCATCGGCCGGATTGGCGCGCAGGTCATATTCGGCCAACGGAGCTTCGCCCGCCCCGACCGCGCGCACCACCAATCGCGTAAAGCCCGGTCGCTCGGTGGCATGCGGCACCGTGGCCAGAAACTTGACCATCAGTTCGAGCTGCTGGTCGGCTGACCAGCCGTTGTACCAGACGCTCAGATACGCGCGGTTCGCCACAACGGCATTATACCGGCCCAGCTGGCGCAGCCCAAATCGCCTGGATGGATTCGGTACCTTTCCTGTCAGCGGTTCGTTGGCCCGGGGCAACGGGGAGAACGCAGTGGGCCTACTCGGAATTTGTCGCTGCTGCCGCCAGGTCGTCGGGGACACTCAACAGGCGCCGGCGGAGCAACTCAGCCATCTCCACCACGGCGGCACTGGTGACCTCGCGCAGGCGCTTTTCAGCGCGCTCGGCCATCTCGTCCAGCGCGGCCTGCGCGCGCTGTGAAAGCGTGGTGGCCGAAGCCAGCATCCAGGAGTTCGAAACATTTTCCAGTCGCTGGCGGAACTGTTCGAGCGCAGCCGTTGCGGCATGCTCCAGTGCGCTCCGCAGAGTTTGCTCCTGGGTTTCCCGTTCGGTGCGCAGCTTTTCCAGGGTTCCGGGCAGCCCCGCCTCGATGCGCCGTCGCGCTTCGGCGACCGCCTGCTCGATGCCGATGGCCAGACGTTGCTCCCAGTCGGCCGAAGCGGCTGCGGCCTGGGTTTCCAGTTCCGTGCGGGCCTGCGTGGTGCGCCGAGCCAGCTCTTCAGTGGTGCTGTCGAGTGCAGCGCCGGTGGCTTCGTCCAGACGTGCGGAGTGTTCTTCGAGCAGTTGGCGGGCCCGCTCGGCAAATTCGGCGGCGGTTTGCTCGGCCAGGGCCGCTAGCTCACCGCGGGATTTTTCCAGAATTTCCCGCACGACTTCTTCGGTTTGCGCACGGCTGTGCTCGGTGTAGTTGCGGCTGTAGCGGTCGAGCTCGGCGGCGAACATGCGGGACGTTTCCGCGGCCTTGTCGCGCAGCGTGGCCGTCAACTGCTCGATGCCGCGCTCGAGCGACGTCTGCATACCGGTCTGCACCTTGCGCTGATACCACTCGGCCGTTTTGAACAACGACTCGAAGGCCTGGTGCGACACCTCGCTGATTTTCGTATCCAGGTCGCCGAGCGCCGTGTCGACCGCGGCGCGAAGCTTCTCTTCGGCTTCCCGCTGCACTTCTTCGGCCTGTTCGCGCAGTCGTGCACGTGCGGCCTCAGCCGCCTGTGCGGCAGCTGCCTGCAGCCGCTGTTGCTGTTCCTGCCAGAGGGAATCGCTCAGTTCCTGGGCTGAACTCAACCGGGCCAGCGCTTCCTGGACGCGGGTCAACTGCGCGGCCACCTGACGTTCGACTTCGCTGACGAACTGCGCCACAGAATGCTGCCCAGCGGCCTCGAACGCCGGTCGAATCCGCTCTGCTGCGGCGGCGAGCAGGGCGTCGGCTTGTTCTTCCAGGCGGTGCTGCTGCGCCTCCAGAATGGCGGCGAAGCGGCGGTCGAGTTCGCCGGCCAGTCGATCCCCTTCTGTGCCCAGCTCGGCGGCGCGGTGTTCCAACTCGCGGATGCGCCCTTCGATTTTGGCCTGCCACGATTGCGCATTCGCGAGCGCTTTTTGCAGCGCGGCTTGGGCGGTTTCGATCTGCTGGGTTGCGGATACCGCCGCAGCGTCCAGCGCTGTGCAAGCCGTCTGGACGCGGGCGGCGAGCTCGTGTTCGGCTTCCTGGGTGGAGTGCTGCACCAACTGGCTGACCCGCGCCGCCATGCGCTCGGCTGCTGCGGCCAGGGAGGCGTCCACCTGTTCTTCCCAGCTGCGGCGCGCCGCGTTAACGGCGGCTTCCAGTTCCTGACGCCAGTGCTCGGCAGCGGTGCGAGTGGTGGCCGTGATGGTTCCCTCGAATTTTTGTGCGGCCTGCTCGAGCTCCGTCAATTGCTGCGCGGCTTGGCGGCTGAGTTCGCTGGCGCGTGCCCGCCATTCAGTCTGTGCCTCTTCCAGCGCCGACCCCGCGGCCGCGCGCATCTGCTCGATCTGCTGATGCATTGCCACGCTGGCCTGTTCGGCCGCAGCCTGCACGGCCTGCAACCGCTCCGCCGCCTGACGGGCTTCGGCCAGCAGTCGACTTTGCTCCGCCTCGACCTGCTGGCGGAGCGTGGCGGCGGCTTCGCGGGCAAACGTGTCCAACAGCGTCCGCCCCTGCTCGAGAGCGGGCGCGGCGTGTTCCTCCCATTGGGCGCGGATTTGCCGGCCGAGTTCCTCGCAGTGGCCTTCCACGGCGCGAGCGATTTGCTCGAGCGCCTGTTCCGTGGCCCGCGCCAGCCGAGGGGAGACAGCATCGTCCACTGCGCGTCCGGCGGCGGCCTGCAGTTGCTCGGCCAGTTGGTTCATGACCCGTTTGGCTTCCGCAGGCACAGCGCTGGCGGCGGCCTCGCGCGCGGCGTGAGCAATTTCGGTGCGAGCCTCCGCCATCAGCCGTGCCATCTGACGAGAAAGCATGGCCGAGGCTTCTTCACCGGCCTGCGGGGTGAGGGCACGGATTTTCTCCTCCGCGGCAGGTGGCTGTGGCTCCGGTTCACCGCTGGGCGCAGGGATTCCCGCCGCAGCTTCCGGCTCCTTGTACGCGAACCAGTCCAGTGGCGGGAAGGCGATGCCCCAGATATTGCCGGGCACTTCCAGTTCGGCGCCGATCTGAAACAGCTCGCGCACCGTCCGCG
>JAIMBE010000142.1 GCA_023511565.1 Bacillota bacterium | reverse complement strand
CTCCATCAGCCGAATTTGTACGCAATGCCATATCCGCCTGTCGGGTAAACCCATTCGATGTTGTGCTCCACGCAGGCTCTGCCTGATCGTGGATGCCAGTGCTCCGTTTGGTCCGGGCGACCGGCTCGCGCTGGAGCGCATCCGCGCGGTGCCGTGCCCGCAGTTTCTGCTGCTCAACAAAATCGACCTGATCGAAAAGGAAAATCTCCTGCCGCAAATCGATCAGTACCGCCAGGCGCACACCTTTGCCGAGATCCTTCCCATCTCGGCCCGGACGGGCGATGGACTCGACCGTCTGCGACAGAAACTGCTCGAGTATCTGCCCGAAGGCCCGCCCTACTTCCCGCCGGATCAGGTCAGCGATGCGCCCGAGCGTTTTCTTGCCGCGGAAATCATTCGTGAAAAGGCCATGCAAGCCACCCGGCAGGAAGTGCCCCATGCGCTCGCAGTGCTGGTGGATCGTTACGAAGAGGGCGAGGCGCTTGTGCGCATCTACGCGACGATCTTCGTGGAACGCGACGGGCAGAAGGGCATCCTGATCGGCAAAGGCGGCCAGATGTTGAAGCGAATCGGCACGCTGGCCCGCAAGGTGCTCGAGTGGCTGCTCGGCCGAAAGGTGTTCCTGGAACTGTATGTGAAGGTGCAACCCGGCTGGCGGAACCGACCGGAGATCGTCCGTCAGCTCGACTGGCGCCGTCAGCTCGAACAACTCAGCCAGACGGATGGTCAGTAGCGGCACCGGCGAGCTGCCCCCGCCGCTCTGCCGGGCTCCTGCCCGTTCCGTAACCAAGGTCATCCTTCAGCCTGTTTTCCAACGGAAATTTCATGCCGCAACACAGGATCGGATTCGGCACAGCGTCACATTGCGCGCCGCGACGCGAAGCGGCCTGGACAGTGCAGGGCACAAGATTTTGGGATTCATCCCACCCGACGGGCGACGTGCAGCGGCGGCTGGAAAGGAAAAACAAAGCGCGCCGATTGCCTAAAACGGCTCCGAAGGAACCCACTGCAGCAGACGGGGCGCAGCGTTCGGTACCGCACTTATCGGTTGGACTCTTCGGCCGGTGAGATGCCGAGCGACTTCAGCTTGCGGTAGAGGTGGGTGCGTTCCAGTCCGACGGCGGCGGCGGTGCGGGTGATGTTCCACTGATTCTCTTCGAGCTTGCGCAGGATGAACTCGCGTTCGCAGGCGGCGCGGGCTTCCTGCAGGCTGGCGTAGGGGCGTGCCGCGGCTGCGCCCCGGAACAGTTCGGGCGGCAGGTGATGCGGCTCGATGCAGTCGGAGTCGAACTGGGGCGCGATGATCACCAGTCGCTCGACCAGATTCTTCAACTCGCGCACGTTGCCCGGCCAGGCATAGCGTTGGAGCACGTCGAGGGCGGCGGGGCTGAAGGTGAGCGGGTGGCGCCCGTAGGTGCGGCAGTAGTCGTCCAGGAAGTGGCGCGCCAGCACCGGCACATCTTCGATGCGTTCCCGCAGCGGCGGCACGTGGAAGGGGATGACATTGAGTCGGTAGAAGAGGTCTTCGCGGAAGCAGCCTTCGGCGATGCGTTGCTCGAGATTCTGATTGGTCGCGGCAATGACGCGTACGTCCACCTGCACGGGACGGTTCGCACCGACCGGTTCGAAGCGCTGCTCTTCGAGCACACGCAGCACTTTGGCCTGCGTCTTCAGGCTCATATCGGCGACTTCGTCAAGGAACAGCGTGCCGCCGTCCGCCAGTTGGAATTTACCGATTTTGTTTTCGCTGGCGCCGGTGAAGCTGCCCTTGACGTGGCCGAACAGTTCCGATTCGATCAGCTCTTCGGGAATGGCCGCACAGTTGACTTCGACGAAGGCGCGATCGGCACGCAGGGAGTGCAGATGCAGGGCCCGCGCGACCAGCTCTTTGCCGGTGCCGGATTCGCCGTAGATGAGCACCCGGCCGTTGGTTGGTGCCGTCAGCGCAATCTGCTGCCGCAGAGCCTTCATCGAGACACTTTCGCCGACAATCTGGTAGCGACGCTCCAGCTCCTCGCGCAGCTGGCGGTTTTCCCTCTCCAGCCGCAGGTGCTCGAGCGCATGCTTCACTGTCAGGATGGTTTTTTCGAGCGAGAGGGGTTTTTCGACGTAGTCAAAGGCCCCGAGCTTGGTGGCGCGCACGGCGGTGGCGATCGTGCCGTGGCCGGAGATCATGACGACAACAGGTGGGCGGTCCAGCTCGCGCAGCCGGCGCAGGGTTTCCAGGCCGTCGATGCCGGGTAGCCAGACGTCGAGCAGCACCAGGTCGAAGTGGGTTTCGCGAACCGCGCGCAGGCAGTCTTCGCCGGTGGCGACGGCTTCCGCCTGATAGCCTTCCTCGCGCAGAATCGAGGTGAGCGATTCGCGAATGCCCGCTTCGTCGTCGACGATCAGGATCGTGTCGCTCATGGCTGTGCCTGTGGGGTGGCGACGTCGACCCGCGGCAAGCGGAGGATGAACCGGGCGCCGCAGGGCTGATTGTCTTCGACCGCGATGGTACCGCCGTGATCGGCCATCACCCTGCTGGCGATGGCCAGGCCGAGACCGGTGCCGTGCTCCTTCTTCGAAAAGTGGGGCAGGAACAGCAGATCCTTTTCTTCGGCGGGGATTCCGGGCCCCGTATCGGCCACGACAAGTTCCACGGCTTCGGCGTCAGCGGCAGCGCGGGTGGTGATCGTAATGCGTTTTGCGGGAGCCTGTTCGAGCGCCGCGGCAGCGTTGTCAATTAGATTCACCAGGACGTGGCGAAGCAGCTCGGCATCGGCGCGCACGACGGGCAGCGCCGGGTCCAGATCGGTGTACACCGTGATACCGTTCAGCCGGCCGGTGAAAACGTCCAGGGCTGCGCGCACGACGGCGTTTAGATCCACAGGCTGCGGCTTCGGCTTGGGGAAACGGGCAAAACGGCTGAATTCGTCCACCATGGCCTTCAGGGTGGACACTTCGCGTTCGATCAGCACGGCGCACTCGCTGACCAGTCGTTCGAGCTCGGCGTCGCGGGAAGCGCCTGTGGTTTTTTCCAGATGCCGCCGGAGCCGTTCGGCGGACAGTTGAATCGGTGTGAGGGGATTTTTGATTTCGTGCGCAATGCGCTGGGCCACTTCCTGCCAGGCGGCTGCGCGCTGGGCACGGAGCAGCTCAGTCAGGTCGTCAATCACCACCAGATAGCCGGGATTCGTCGGGCGCGAGCCCAGCGCGCTGACGGTCACCGCGGCGTGGAGCACGCGGTCGGGACGCGGAATTTCCAGCTCGCGCGCGGCCACGCCCATCCGCAGCGCCTTCTGCATCAGCTGGCGCACGTTGCGAGTTGCCTCGCCGAACAGGTCTTCCAACGTCTGGGCCCGGTCGGCTTCGGCGCCGAAGATGCTCACCAGCGCGCGGTTGCCGCGGAGGATCCGACCGGCCGCATCGAGCGAGAGCACACCGGCGGGAACGTTTTCGAGAATGGCCTCCATGAATTTTCGGCGCGTTTCGATCTCCTCAAGCGCGCGCTGCAGGTTGCGCGTGAAGGCTTCGATGCGGCGGCGGTTGTCGGCCAGCTCGGCGGTCATCTGGTTGAAACTGGTCACGAGCACACCGAGCTCATCGTGGGCCTGCACTTCGACACGATGATCGAAATTGCCGCGGGCCACCTCGGTGGTGGCGTGCGCCAGGGCTTCGATCGGCGCCGTGACCAGTTTGGAAAGAAAAAGGGCGAACCAGGTGACCGAAAACAGCAGAACGACGGTGAACAGGCCGAGCGCGAGCAACAGTTGGGTTTTGAAAGCGCGGTATTGCTGTTTCTGGGCCTCGTAGTGGGCCACTTGTTCGGCGATCGCTTGGCGGCGTGCAGCAAATGCGGCGCGTTCGGATTCCGGCACCTGCGGGGCGAGTTGATCGAGCAGCACGCGGCTCTCCTGCACAGCGGTTTCCAGGGCTCCCGGGAACCATTTCGCCAGCGTGCGATTCACCAGCCCGTAGCTGATCCAGAACATGAACACGATGGGCAGCAGAGAAATCGCCAGCGCGCCCATCACCATCTTCCATTTGAAGCGCGAACCCGGGCGCCCGGCCTGCCGTTCCGCCCAGGCGCGCAGCAGGCTGCGTCCGAAAATCACTAGAAAGACGAGGAACGCGGTGACGATGAACGTGGACAGCGCAAACAGGACGATCGTTTCGGTGCGACTTTCCGGTTGCAGGGGCACGTTCAGCGAGCCCAGCGTGAACACCGCGGCGGCCAGCAGGGTGACCAGAAGGCCGATTATCGTCAGGCGGAGTTTGCGCTGACGACCACGTTCGGTCTGGGGCAGTCCAGTCATACGGGTGTGCGGGTCGCGGGCAGGAAGCGTCCGAGAGGACAGGCTTCGCAGCGCGGCTGCTGCGGCCGGCACCAGCGCTTGCCGACCGCAACAAGCAGGGCGTGGTATTCATTGAACAGTTGCGCATCGCGCGGCAGAGCCGCTTCAAACAGACGTCGGGTCTGCTCGTAGTCGGCCCGCTCGTCGAGCAGACCATGGCGCATCAGGATCCGTTTCGTGTAGGCGTCCACGACAAAGACCGGGTGGCCGCCCGCATAGAGTAGGATCGAGTCGGCAGTTTCCGGACCGATTCCGTGGACCCGGAGCAGTCGCGCGCGCAATTCGGCCGTGGGCGTGGCCAACATGCGCTGCAACGAACCGCCGTACTCGGCCTCGAGGAAGTGCACGAACGCCTTTATCTTTCTGGCCTTCTGTCGGAAATAGCCCGCCGGACGGATCAACCGGGCCAGCCGCGCACGGCGCACCCGTAGGAGCGCCCGTGGGGTGAGCAGCCGCGCGCGCCGCAAATTGGCGATAGCCCGCTCCACGTTCACCCAGGCGGTGGACTGGGTGAGGATCGCGCCCACGATGACTTCAAATGGCGTGCGCGCCGGCCACCAGTGTTGTGGACCGAGCGCCGCACGAAGCGCGCGGTAGTACCGACGCAGCTGGCGTGCTGACTCTGCGGACCTCTTGCCGCCGGCCGTCGCACGGACGACGAATCGACGGGCCGAGTCGAGTGTTGGCTGCATTGCTGACAAGATAGAGTCGCGCGGAAGGGCAAGTCAAGCTGCGGTCCATCGGGCACGGTGGTGGTCGCACGGCCAGGGGGCGCGGGGTGTGCCGCATCGATTCCTGCCCTGTTGCCGCTTTCAAAACCCCTGTACTTTCGGCCAAGGTGCGCTGGCAAGCCGCTATGTTAGGTTGGGATTCCCTCGCGGGGTGAGGGCAGAGGGTGGTGTAGGAGAAGGTATGTCAGCCCGTCTGGGCGAAATTCTGATTAAAGAAAAATTGATTTCACCGGAGCAGCTCCGGCAGGCGACCGAGTATCAGAAGCGGCACGGCGGTCGGTTGGGGGCGGCGCTGGTGAAGTTGGGATTGGTCACCGACGAAGAGATCACGTCGGTGCTGTCGCGTCAGTATGGTGTGCCCTCCATCAATTTGAAATTTTACGAAGTAGATCCGAACGTCATCAAGCTGGTGCCACAGGACAAGGCGATGCAGTACCAGATCGTGCCCCTGTCGCGTGTCGGCTCCACGTTGACCATTGCGATGACCGATCCAACGAACGTCTTCGCAATGGACGACATTAAGTTCATGACCGGCTTCAATGTCGAGCCGGTAGTGGCGTCGGAATCTGCCATCAGTGAGGCGATCCAGAAGTTCTACGGCAACTCTTCCTCGGATCAAGCGCTCGACAACGTGATGAAAGAGCTGGCCGGTGAGGAGGCCGATCTGGAGCTGGCGGCCGAAGAGCAGGAAATGGATCTGACCTCGCTGGAACGCGCGGCCGAAGATGCGCCGATCATCCGGTTGGTCAACCTGATTCTGACCGATGCCGTCAAACGCGGCGCCAGCGACATCCACATCGAACCCTACGAGAAAGAATATCGGGTGCGGT
>JAIMBE010000141.1 GCA_023511565.1 Bacillota bacterium | reverse complement strand
CGTCGGCGAGCCGACCTTCCTTGATGTTCAAAGCTGTCGAGGCAAAAAAACTTTCCCCAAAGTGTCGGCGCAAAATCTCGCCCGGCCTGGTCATTGACGTCAGGTTAACTTTCTGATTCCAAAAAAGTAAGGTATCAATGTAGAGGCGTACTCGCGCAACCAGAACACTGTTGGCATAGACACCGAAGGGGCGGAGTGCTTGGCGGATCGCTTCGTCCGACAGGTGTATTTCTTTTTTTGAATTCATAGATTTTAATTTTTCATTTAGTTATAATCGCCGGCTGTGTTCCACGGCCGTTGGCCCGTTCTTTGTTCAGGGTCGTTCCTTGTTTCGACTCGGAACCTCCCGCGAGCCAGCTTCGCTTGCGCGGCCACCCCTGCGGTCAAGTCAGCGACGAAGTGGGCCACCATTCCAGGCAGCAAGCTTCCGGTCCATTCGCGCGCTGCACCGAGGGCTACGCCGACCAGGAACGTGGTCAGCAGACTGCGCGGGCCTTGATACAGGTGCGCCACAGCGAAAAAGGCGGCCGAGATCGCGATGGCGAACCATGAGGATCCGGAAGTGACTTCGGCAAAGACGGCATAGACAAAGCCGCGGTAGAGGAACTCCTCACACAGTCCTGCGGTGATGGCCAATGCGACAAAGACAGCGAGTTCCAGCGGGTTGTGCGGCATCAGTGTTTCGACCATAGCGCGCAGAGTGCTGTGTTCGCCGGGCCGCGCGCTCTCCAGTCGCCGCAGGCTGGCAATGGGGACGAAAACAGCGATCAAAGTGAGCCCGGCCGTGGTAGCGACGACGTGCGTAGCATCGGGCACGGCGAGTCCCAGCGCGGCGGGCGTTACGCCTCGGGCCTGCGTGCGCCAGGCGACCGTCGCCGCCGCAGCCCACTGGAACGCGATCGTTGAAGCGTAGATGGCCAGCCGGTCCGCACTGCTCAGTTCCCTAGCGGTGAGCACACGGCGCAGGCGAACTGTGCCGCGCCAGGGCAGGAGCACACCCAGCAAGAACAGGATCAGCACGAAATCCCACGGCATGATGCAGCATGAAAACATTTCTGGCGCTGACAGGCAAGTTGAAGGCAGGCGAGCTGCACGCGCGGCGCGGTTCACGCCAGGGTGGGTTGTGACGTGCAGGGATCAGCGGATCGGCGCGATCGCAGCGACGTCCGGGTGGTCGGGAAACAGCCGCAAGGCTTTTCTCCGCGCGGCACGTGCCGCCGCGAAATCTCCGGTGCGGCGGCAGACTTCGACCAGTGCCGCATAGGCGGAGGGATCGCGTTCAGGAAAGTAGCGCACGACTGTTTCAAGATGTTGCCGGCTCTGTGCCCAGTTTTGCCGGTGGCGGTAGAGCTCGGCGAGGTTGCGGTGGGCCAAGTAGCTGTACGGGTCAGCCTGGAGCGCGCGCTGCAGCTCAGCTTCGGCGGTTTCGTGAGAGCCGATACGGATGAGCAGGGCGCCGAGCGTGGCCAGGTCTTCGGCCGAAGGCACTGCGGCCGCTTCGACCACGCGGCGTTGCCAGGCGATGGCGTGGTTCCAGCGTTCGCGGAGCTGTTCGACGCGGGCGAGCCCGCGCAAGGCCTCCACGTGTTGCGGATTCCGTTCCACCACCTGGCGGTAGAACAGCTCGGCGCGTTCCAGTTGCAACTGCCGCTGGGCCAGCTCGCCCAGCGCATAGGCTGCTTCGAGCCGGGACGGGTCGAGCTGCAGTGCGCGCTCCAGCGCCGCGCGCGCGGCCGGATACGCATGCCGGTGGAGAGCCAGCCGCCCCCGCAACAGCTCGGCTTCCGCACTGGAGTGGGTCGCGGGCAACGCGGCCAGCGCAGCTTGAGCGGCGTCGTATTCGCGCAACCCAAGCAGCGTGCGGGCCATTGCCAACAGGGCCGGCTCGGGCTGTTCGACGACGATATCGCGCGACAACAGTGCCTCGCGGTAGCTGTCGATGAGGGCTTCGATTTTTTCTTCGCGGTTGGGACGCAGCAGCGCCCGGGGCGCGCGGTATTCGAGCCGCGGGTGGTCGTCGGTCTGAATTGCAGCGCCAGCAGCCAGTCGGCGCAGCGCCGCATCGTCGAGCCGGTGATAGGCGAGCAGACCTTCGGGTTGTGTCAGTTCCAGCTGGGCCAACTCTTCCTGCATCTCGGGGCGCGACCACAGCGCGCGCAGGCGGTCGAGCCGGAGCGGTTCGTCCTGAGTCTGGGCCAGCAGCAGGTAGTCGTATGTTTCGGCGCGCCACAGCGTAGCGCGTGGGAAAGGCAGCAGCGCGGTGGCCAGCAGGGAACGGACATCGTCCGGCTCGAGTGCGTAGCCCTGCACCCACTGCACGAAGATGCCGCCCGGGTGCAGCCGCTGCCGCACCGCGGCGTAGAAGTCGCGGGTGAACAGGCTGGCGACACCCGCGATCCAGGGGTTGGAGGGTTCAGAGATGATGACGTCGTAGCGTTCGCGGGTAGTGAGCAGGAAATTGCGCGCATCGTCGGCAATCAGCCTCAGCCGCGGGTCGCTGAGCACACCGCGATGCAGAGGCGACAGATAGGCAGCGGCACGGATCACTGCGGGTTCAATCTCCACGCAATCGATCTGCTCGACCTCGGCGTGGCGCGCCACAGCCGAAACCGTCATCCCGCTGCCCAAGCCGACCACGAGCACCCGACGCGGCGACGGGTGAAACCACAGACCTAGATGCCCGACCAGCAGTTGCGTGAGGGTGTCTTGGTTGGAGGCGTCCACCTTGCCATTGGTGCGCAGCGCCAGATAGTTTTCCGTGCGCACCACGGCCACGGAGGCGTTCAGGCCGTCTTCGGCGTAGACCACGTCGGTCGTTTCCGCCACCTCGGTCAACGACAAGGGCAACTGGTAGAGATCCCAGTAGAGCACGGTGCCGAACGTGGTCAGCGCGCGGTTGTAGAACGCACCGCTGGTCGACACGCCCACGGCGACGGCCAGCAGCAGTGCCGTCGTCGCCAGCGCCAGCGGCCGTCGCGGTCGGCTCTGTAGTTCCAGCAGCAGGGCCAGTGCCAGGTTCCCTGTCGCTGCCACCACGACCGTGCGAAACGCTCCTACCGCAGGCAGCAGCCAGAACCCGGTGAGCAGGGCGCCACCGATCGCGCCAATCGTGTTGGCCGCGTAGGCGCGTCCTACGGCTTCGGCATGACCGCGATCGGCACACAGCCTGGCCATCAGCGCCACGACAAGCGGAAAGTTAAAGCCGAACACCACTGCGGTCGGCAGCATGGTCAGTCCGGCAGCGGTGAACTGAGCCAACACCAGACCGGTGAAGCTGCCACCACCAGCGCGCAGAATCGGAGGCACCAAGCCGGCCAGGAGCTCAAAGCTCGCCAGAAAACCAAGGGCGGCCACAGCGGTCAGCAGTTGCGTGGTGGCGAAGCGGGCGCTGTTTGGCTGTCCGCCCTGCGCCGTCCAGCGTTCGAACAGGAAGCCGCCCAGCACCAGGCCGGCGAGAAACACCGCGAGCGTCAGCGTAAAGGTGTAGGTTGAGCTGCCGAGCATCGTGCCGAGCAGGCGGGTCCAGGCAATTTCGTAGGCCATCGCCGTGGCCCCCACGGCTGCAAAGCTCGCCAGCAGCCGCCATGGCCAACCCGAGGCGGTCCAGGACAGTTTGGTGCGAGTGTTTTCTGGTGCGGTTTGACGTTCGACTGGCTCCAGCCGCCAGTCAAGCACGAGCGCAGCCAAGCCAGCCAGAACGTTCAGCACGACGGCCACGCCCACAGTTCGCTTCAGTCCCAGCGCGGGCAGCAGCAGGAAGCCCGCCGCCAGTGTGCCGGCGACCGCACCGGCCGTATTCACCCAGTAGAGGCGGCCGATGCGCACGCCCAGCTCTGCTGAATGCCGGGTGAGCCCCCGCACCAGCACCGGCAAGGTCCCGCCCATCAGGAACGTGGGCAGGAACAGCACCAGAGCCGCACCAAGGACGCGCAGCAGCACAAGCAGCGCCGGCACATCGGCCAGCAGGGGGAAAGCGGCCCGGTAGAGCCACCGCACGCCGACCAGTCCTGCGAGCGACGCGGCTCCCAGCCCGGCAATCAGCAGCTCTATCCAGCCGTAAAGCGACACCGGTTTGGTTTTCTGCTCGCACCAGCGGCCGAGCACTGCACTGCCCGCAGCCAGGCCGGCCATGAACACAGCCAGCACGGTGGCAATGGCGTACACCGTGTGGCCGAAGACCAGACCCAACGCTTTGCTCCACGCCACCTGATAGACCAGACCGGCTGCACCGGAGAGAAAGAAGCACAGCAGGATGGCTGTCCGCACGCCGCGAGCTTTGGTATCCCGGTTCACGTGTGCGCATCGTAGATGCCGCCAAACGGAGCGTCAATCCACTTTCGGGCAAGCGACTTTGGTTGACACTGGTAGGGGCTGTGTTTATCTTGGTGGCGCGATGCGAATCTTAGTCCTGGGCAGCGGTGGCCGTGAGCACGCGCTGGTGTGGAAACTGCGGCAAAGCCCGTGTGTTGAAAAGATTTGGTGTGTGCCCGGCAACGGCGGCATCGCGCAGCACGCCGAATGCGTGGAAGCAAGGCTGGACGATGTCGCCGCACTTGCGGCGTTGGCCGAGCAACTGCGCCCCGACCTGACGGTCGTCGGTCCGGAGCTGCCCTTGGTGCTGGGTGTTGCGGATGAATTCGCGCGGCGTGGCCTGCGCATCCTCGGGCCCACGAAACAAGCCGCTCAGCTCGAAGGGAGCAAGATCTTCGCTAAGGAATTTATGCAGCGCCACGGAATCCCCACGGCTCCGGCCTACGGCGTGTATGACTCGCCCGGGGACGCCTATACTGCGTTGTGCGCTGTTGACTGGCCGGTTGTGATCAAGGCCGATGGACTTTGCGGAGGCAAAGGTGTCCTCGTGGCGTGTACGCCCGACGAAGCTACTGCCTTCTTGACCCGATTGATGGAAGAGCACGAATTCGGTCCAGCCGGCGAACGCGTGTTGATGGAAGAAGCCATTGCGGGTCAGGAGCTTTCCTACATTGTGCTCACTGATGGGGAGAACATTCTCCCCCTGGTCCCCACGCGCGACCACAAGCGGGCCTATGATGGCGACCGCGGACCGAACACGGGAGGCATGGGCGCCTTTTCAGCGGACGGTATGATTTCTCCGGAACTGGACGAGGAGATTCGCACTGCGATTGTCGCCCCTACTATTGCGGGCATGGCCGCCGAAGGCCATCTTTATCGCGGTTTTCTCTATTTCGGCTTGATGCTTACCGAAGAAGGGCCACGAGTGCTGGAGTTCAACTGTCGCCTGGGGGATCCGGAAGCCGAAGCTATTCTGCCACGCATGGATTTGGACTTGGTCGAAACTCTGCTGGCGGCGACAGAAGGAAAACTCAGCAGCGTGCAACCGTCGTGGAAGCCCGGTGCGAGCGTTTGTGTCGTACTGGCCTCGGGCGGGTATCCGGGAAAATATGAAACTGGCAAGAAGATCGAAGGTTTGTCGGAAGCAAACGGCGCAACCGATGTGGTTGTCTTTCATGCAGGTACGCGCAGAGTCGGATCTGATTACTACACAAGTAGTGGTCGCGTGCTGGCCGTCACAGCTACGGCCACCTCTCTGTCGGACGCGGTTTCCCGCTGTTATCGCATTGTCAACACGATCCACTTCGAAGGAAGGCACTTCCGTCGGGACATCGCTGCCAGCGCCTTGCCTTCGGTTGCAGCAGGAGACTGACGTGGCCGCCGTCCTTCATCTTTTCCTCTCTCAAGCGCACCGATTGCCCATGAAGGAGGTGGATTCGGTACGCGCTATCGAGAACCGAGGGTTGGAAGGCTGTGCGCATGCCCGCCCGGGTGGCCTCCGCCAAGTGCTGCTGATGGATGAAGAGACCCTGCAGCAGCTTGGTGTTGCGCCCGGGGCAGTGAAGGAAAACGTCACCACCCGAGGTCTGCCCGTGCAGAGGCTCCGGCCTGGCCAGCGCC
>JAIMBE010000140.1 GCA_023511565.1 Bacillota bacterium | reverse complement strand
GCCTCGACGGCCGGGGCAATCATGTGGCAGGGGCGGCACCACTCTGCCCAGAAGTCCACCAGCACGGGCTGGCTTTTGCTGGCTTCGAGCACTTCCGTTTTGAAGTCCTGATCGGTCACATTCTGAATATTCGCTGCCATGCTCAGTTTATCCCTTCCTGACCTCTTTCCGCTCCGTGGGGTGGGCGGAAAGCCAGTCTATTGGATGGCGCCGACAGCGCGCGGGATTCGCACCTCCCGCGCCTGCTGATAAAGCCGCAGGTAGTCGGCGGCCGAAGTTTTCCAAGAGAAATCCTGGGTCATGCCGTTCAACATCAGCCGGCGCCAGGCTTTCTGGTCGCGGAAACAGCGCAACGCTTCACGCACAGCGGCGAGCAGGGCACGGCCTTCGTATTCCCGGAACTTGAATCCGGTGCCGCGGCCGGTGCGTGGGTCGAACGGCTCGATGGTGTCGTCGAGTCCACCGGTAGCCCGTACGATGGGCACCGTCCCGTACTTCAGGCTGTAGAGCTGATTCAGCCCGGAAGGCTCGTAGCGGGAAGGCATCAGGAACATGTCCGCGCCCGCTTCGATTTTGTGCGCCAGCACATTGTCGTAGGCGATGCGGGCAGCAAACCGCGCCGGGAACCGCGCGGCCAGTTCCCGGAACAGGAGTTCGTAGCGAACCTCGCCGGTGCCGAGCGCAGCGATGCACAGGTCCTCTTCCATCAGCGCATCCGCCACTTCAGCAATCAGGTCAAATCCCTTCTGGTCCACAAACCGGGAAACAATCCCCAGCACCGGGCGGTTCAGGTTCTCTGCCGGTAGCTTGAACTCAGCCAGCAGGTCGCGTTTGCATTCGCGCTTGCCGGAGAGATCTTTTGCCGAGTAGTGCGCGACGATGAACTCGTCCGTTTCCGGATTCCAGGCGCTGTAGTCCACCCCGTTCAGGATGCCCACCAACCGGTCGGCCCGGCGGCGAATCACACCGTCCAGGCCGTGGCCGTACTCCGGCGTTTGAATCTCTTCCGCATAGCGGCGGCTGACCGTGGTGATCCAGTCGGCAAACAACAGCCCGCCCTTCAGGTAGTTCACCTTGCCAAAGAACTCCAGAGCTTCGATGTGAAACAGCGTCTCCGGCAAGCCCACCCGCGCCAGCACCTCTCGAGGGAACAGGCCATGATAGCCAAGGTTGTGCACGGTAAGAATGGTGGGCACGTGGCGGAAGGCCGGGTCGGACGCATAGACGGTCTTCAACAGCACAGGCACCAACGCAGCCTGCCAGTCGTGGCAGTGCAGCAGATCGGCCGGCCAGACGTGCTTGGCCACTTCCACCGCTGCACGACTGAATTCAGCGAAACGTTCGGCATTATCGGGGTAGTCCACCCCGCCCACGCCGTAGAGCTGTTCGCGGTCGAAATATTCCGGATCGTCCACAAAGAAATAGCGCACCCCGTTGACCACCGTGCCGTCGGCAATCGCCGGAAAGCGCAGGGCGAGCCCCATGGGAATCGTCAGGCTGGGCACGAGAACCTTGGCCACCCGCGTGCTCCGGTAGCGCGGCAGCACCACGGCTACTTCATGGCCCAGCTCGACCAGGGCCTTCGGGAGTCCCTCGACGACGTCGGCCAGTCCGCCCGTCTTTGAGAACGGCAGCCCTTCGGGAGAAATGAACAGGATGCGCATCGCGTGTGTCCGAAGCGGAAACGATAAACGATACGCCGTAGATCGTCAACGCGATCTCCGGCCGCATTTCGCACCCTGTCCTGCTAGACTCAGACCGGCATGCCGAAGCGGCTTGGACAGCACTTTCTGCAGGAACCCTGGCGCCGCCGAATCTTCGAACAGATGAGTGTGCACGGCGGGCAGTTCTGGCTGGAAATCGGCGCCGGGCGGGGCGAAATGACGCGCGAGCTGGTGGCGCGGGCCGGGCGTGTTGTGGCCGTCGAAGTGGATCCCCGACTGGTCGAGTCCCTGCGGGCCTTGCAACGGCAGGCACCGAACCTGGAGGTGATCGCCGGCGATGTGCTTGCGCTCGACCTGAGCGCAGTGGCCGGCGCCGAACGCCTGCACATCTACGGCAGCATCCCCTACTACATCACCGGGCCCATCCTGCGGCACCTGTTTGCCCACATCCACGTGCTGGCCGATATCCACCTGGTGGTGCAACTGGAAGTGGCCGCACGGCTGACGGCGTCTGCGGGACGTCGCGACTACGGATTGCTTTCCGTTCTCACTCAGTTTTACACGACACCGGAGTTCCTGCTCCGCATTCCGCCGGGAGCCTTCCGACCGGCTCCCCGGGTGGCCTCGGCCCTGGTGCGCTTGCGGCCGCCCGGGAAATGCGCGCAACTGGCCCTTTCGAATGAAGCCGACTTCGTAGCGTTTCTCGCCCGCTGTTTTGAGCAGAAACGCAAGATGCTGCGGAACAACCTGCGGGGCCTTGCCGGCCCGCGCGCCGAACGGCTGCTGGCCGCCGCCGGGCTGCCGCCCAGCGTTCGGGCTGAACAGCTCACCCTGGAGCAATTCGCCGCGCTGTTCCGTTTGCTGTAGCTGCGGTTCAGCGGGCACGGAGCTGCTCGACCAGTCGGTCGGGATAATCCGTGACAATCCCATCCACGCCCAGCGCCAGCAAGGTGCACATCGGTGCCGGATCGTTCACGGTCCAGGGGACCACCACCAAGCCGGCGGCGTGTGCCTGCTGGACAAGCTCGCGCGATACGAGGGTCCAATGGGGCGCCAGTTGACGGGCGCCGACGGCTAGTGCGCGCTCCACCGCTCCAGCCGCCTGATGCTGCTCGAGCAGGCCGGTCATCAGCAACGGGTCCAGATCGTGGATCGCTTTCAGTACCTGCGCATCGAAGCAGAGCACCACCAGTCGATCCGTAACCGGCGAGCCACGCAGCGCACCCACCAGGGGGTGCTCGCGGCTCCAAACTCCACCGGGTTTGATCTCCAGGTAAAAACCGATGTCGTGCTCGTGCGAAAACGCCAGAATCTCCGCCAGCGTGGGAATGCGTTCGCCGGCAAATTCGGGAGCGAACCAGGCGCCGGCATCGAGCGCTCGCAGCTCGGCCAGGGTGTAGTCTTCGACGCGACCGTGGCCGCTGGTTGTGCGATCCAGCGTCTCGTCATGTAAGGCGACCAGGTGCGAATCGCGCGTCAGGCGCAGGTCCGTTTCAATGAACTGCGCTCCCAGTTCCACGGCGCGGCGAAATGCCGCGAGCGTATTTTCCGGCGCATGGCCGGAGGCGCCGCGGTGCGCAATCACCCAGGGACGCGTCATGCAAACATGCTAGCAGAGTCGGCGTTTCTGAAGCTGTTGCGCAACGGCACTGTGCCGCGATGGTGCAAACAACAGGGACTTGAAACAACGCTGCACAATGGCTCGTGTGCACCGGCCGCAGAAGCCGTACAACTCTCGACCAGACAGTCAGCTAGCCCTGCTCCCTGATGCCAGCTTTGGCACGCCTCATGCTGGACTTAGCGTGATGAATCGGGTCACCAATTCAGCCCCGGTCGAACCGCAACGTCCAGAGCCTGTAGCCCTGCGCAATCGTCAGGTTGATTTAGACATGCTTCAGCTGGACGAGCTGCTCGCCGAACTGGCGCTTATCGTCTGGGAAGCCGACCTGGAAACCCTGCAGCCCACCTTCATCAGCCGGGGGATAGAAAAACTGCTCGGTTATTCGCCCGAGGAGCTTCTGGTCAGCGGGCAGTTCTGGAAGCGAATTGTCCACCCGGAAGACATCGAAGCCATGCACGCGATGGCAGAACGGGCCCAGAGCGAGGACGGCACGGTGGAACACGAGTTCCGCGCTATTGCGCGAAATGGTCGCCTCGTCTGGTTGCGCAACCGGCTCCGCCGCATCGAAACCGTCCCCGGGCAGGTGCAGCGGCTGCGCGGCGTCGCCTCGGACATCACCGAATACAAACGCGCGGAAGAAAGGCTGCGGCTTTCCGACGAAATCCTGCAACGGGTGCCGGCTCTGGTGCTGGTGGCGGACCGCGAGGGTCGCATCACGTACGCCAGCCCTTCGGCACAGGAAATCCTCGGCTACCGCCCAGAAGAACTGCTTGGCGACGGCTGGTGGCTCCTCTCCCGAGCCGACCCGGAAGAACGGAAACGGGAACGGAACGCAGTGGCAGGCTGTGCGCGAGGCGAGCGGCCCCTCCCGGCCGCACCCTACGAACGTATCGCCCATCACCGCAACGGCCAGCCCCGCTGGATTCTCTGGCACGACTCGCCAGGGCCGAACCAGACGCTGATCGGCGTCGGCCACGACATCACAGCGCGGAAACGGGCCGAACAACAACTGAAAGAACGCACCGCCTATCTACATGCGTTGATTGAAAACAGTCCGCTGGCCATTGTTGTGCTGGACCCCGAGCAACGCGTGCAGATGTGCAATCGCGCCTTCACCACCTTGTTCGGTTACCGACAGGCAGAAATCCTGGGCGGGTTGATCGATGAATTTCTTGCCCCGCCCGAGCTGAAGTCGGAAGCCGTTGCGTTCAGCCGCCTGGCGCTGGCCGGCCAGACCGTGCACGCCACCACGCGCCGCCGTCGCAAGGACGGCTCGCTGGTCACCGTGGAAGTGACCGGTGTGCCCCTCACCGTGGACGGACGGAGGGTCGGCGGCATCGGCATCTATCAGGACATCACCGAGCGGCTCCACGCCGAAGCAGCCCTCCGCGAAACCCATCACCTGCTGGAAACCATCATCCAAACTTCCCCACTTGCCACCATCGTGCTCGACAAAGCCGGGCGGGTGAAGCTCTGGAATCGCGCCGCAGAACGAATCTTTGGCTGGAGCGCCGCAGAAGTGCTGAATCAGTTTCTGCCCATCATCCCGGAGGAACGGCGTGAAGAATTCCGCCAGCTGCTCGACGCCGAACTGCAGGGGCACGCGCAGGCCGGTCTGCTGCTGCAACGCCAGCGCAAGGATGGCTCGCAGGTCGCGGTGCGGCTGTGGAGCGCTCCCCTGTGCGACGCCAGCCGCCAGTACTGGGGTGTGATGGGCGTGCTCGAAGATGTTACCGAAAAATGCGCACTCGAAGAACAGCTCCGCCAGGCCCAGAAACTGGAAGCGGTGGGACGACTGGCCGGTGGCGTGGCCCACGACTTCAACAACCTGCTCATGGTGATTTTCGGTTCCGTCGAGCTGCTGCTCGACCGGCTGCCGGTGGAAAGTCCGCTGCGGCATCACGCGGAAGAGATCCTAAAGGCGGCCCAACACGCCGCCAACCTCACCCGACAACTGCTTGCTTTCAGCCGCAAACAGGTACTGCAACCGCGCGGGCTCGATCTGAACGCCGTCGTGCGCGACATCGGCCTGATCGCCAGCGAGGGGCGGATTACCATCCCCATGGCCGACGGCACCCCGGCCGGCGTCCTCGACGTCACCACCCACTACTTCGAGTTCATCCCGGAAGCGGAAGGGGACAGCGCCGCCCCCACCGTGCTCGGCGCCCACGAGCTGGAAGAGGGGAAGAACTACTTCATCCTGCCGACAACGTCGTACGGCCTGTACCGTTACCACATCTATGACGTGGTGCGCGTGGCCGGCTTCCACAACCGCACCCCGGTGCTCGAGTTCCTCAGCAAGGGGGCCCACTTCGCCAACCTCACCGGCGAGAAACTCTCCGAGTACCACGTCGTCCACGCCATGCGCGACGTGACGCACGAGCTGAACCTGAACCTCACCACCTACAGCCTGGCCCCCTGCTGGGAGGAGGAGCGTCCGTACTACGGCCTGTTCTTGGAGAAGGCCGACCTGGTCAGCCGCGACCAGGGGCTGCACCTGGCCGAGGCCCTCGACCGCCGCCTGGCCCAGCTTAACAGCGAGTACGCCTGCAAGCGGGAAACGCTGCGGCTGGACCCGATCCGGCTGCAACTGCTCCCCAACGGCACCTGGCAGCTCTGGGACCGCCAGCGCCTGGCACGCTGCGGCGGCACCCCCGAGCAGTACAAGCACCCCTGCCTGATCAACGACCTGC
>JAIMBE010000139.1 GCA_023511565.1 Bacillota bacterium | reverse complement strand
TCACCACGCTGCATGGTACCGACATCACCCTGGTGGGGCGCGACCGCAGCTACCTGCCGATCACCCGATTTTCCATCGAGCAGAGTGACGGCGTCACCGCCATCTCCCAGTATCTGAAACAGCGCACCCTGCAGGAATTCGAGGTGCGCAAGCCGATCGAAGTGATCCCGAATTTTGTCAACTGCGAACTCTACTGCCGGGCCAGCGACGAGCGGCTGGCGCAGCAACGCGCCCAGTGGGCCCCCGGCGGCGAACCGATTCTGATGCATCTGTCGAACTTCCGACCGGTCAAGCGCGTCCCCGACGTGGTGGAAATCTTCGCGCGGGTACGCCGGGCGATGCCCGCCAAACTCGTGCTCATCGGAGATGGTCCGGATCGCGGGTCGGTCGAATACCTGGTGCGACAGAAGAAACTGACGGGCGATGTCTACTTCCTCGGCAAACAGGAGCGCGTGCATGACAAGCTGAGTGTCGCCGACCTGTTCCTGCTGCCCAGCGAGCTGGAGTCGTTCGGTCTGGCGGCGCTGGAGGCGATGGCCTGCGAAGTGCCGGTGGTGGCGACCTGCGTCGGCGGATTGCCCGAAGTGGTCACGCACGGAGAGGACGGCTACCTGGTGACGCCCGGCGACATCGAATCCGCTGCAGCCCACGCCCTGGCCATTCTTACGCAGCCGGATCGCGGACGGGCCATGGGCCGCCAGGCACGCAAAAACGCGATGAACCGCTATTGTGCCAGCAAAATCATTCCCCAGTACGAAGCCTTCTACCAAAAGGTTCTGTCCGCCTCGGCCAGCGCGTGAGCCACCCGCTAGGCCAACTGGCCGACAGCCACGAGGAACCTTCGGATCGGACCGGCGAGTTTCCGCATACTGCAAGAACTGGCAGGGCCGGCTCAACCCGGCTAGAATGAGGCGACGGCAAAAAATTTTGAGGATGCTCCGGATACCCATGTCCTGGAACAACAGAACGGCGACAAACTGCGCCGCACGCACGTGGCATCTTCTGCTGTGGATACCCCTCCTGCTGGCCTGCGGGTTTTCGAAAACTGAACGGGCCACGGAAGCGGGGACGCTCGAGCGGCTGCCGCTCGAACGCATCCGGCTGCCGGCAGGGTTTTCCATCGCAGAATACGCCCGGGTCCCCAATGCGCGTTCGCTGGCACTGGGTGCAAAGGGTACGGTGTTCGTCGGCAACCGGTCTGGGCAGAACGTCTATGCGGTGCGGGACGAGGATGGTGATGGACGCGCCGAACGACAGTGGATCATCTTCCGTGGCGGCCGGATGCCAAACGGCGTGGCGTTCCGCGACGGGGCCCTGTATGTGGCCGAAGTCAGCCGCGTGCTCCGATTCGACCAGATCGAAGATCGGCTGGACAACCCACCCGAGCCCGTCGTGATCTACGACAAATTCCCCCAGGACCGTCACCACGGCTGGAAGTTCATCCGCTTCGGGCCAGACGGAATGCTCTATGTGCCTGTGGGCGCGCCGTGCAACATCTGTCTGCGCACCGACGACGAGCGCTACGCCTCCATCACCCGGATGCGGCCCGATGGCTCAGGTCTGGAAGTTTTTGCCCACGGGGTGCGCAATACGGTGGGCTTCGACTGGCACCCGGAAACCGGTGAGCTGTGGTTTACCGACAACGGCCGCGACTGGATGGGCGACAACCTGCCGCCTGACGAACTGAACCGCGCACCCCGCAAGGGTTTGCACTTCGGCCTTCCCTTCTTCCACGGCCGCAGCCTCCCCGACCCGGAATTCGGCCGTGGACGCCGCGCCGCTGACTACGTCGAACCGGTGCACGAGCTGGGGCCCCATGTGGCCGCACTGGGCATGCGTTTCTATACCGGCGCGATGTTCCCGCCTGAATATCGCAACCAGATTTTTCTTGCCGAGCACGGCTCCTGGAACCGCAGCGAGAAAATCGGCTATCGGGTGATGCTGATCCGACTCGATGGCCACCGCGCCATAAGCTATGAGCCGTTTGCTGAAAGGTGGCTCGAGGGCGATGCGGTCTGGGGCCGGCCGGTGGACGTCGAGGTGCTGCCCGATGGCTCGCTGCTCGTCAGCGACGACCACGCTGGTGCCATCTATCGCATCACCTATCGCCGGTAACGCATACTCAGCCCGGCGCGCCGGACGATCTGGAGCACAAACTGGACGGTAGCCTCACTCGGAGAGAAACCGGTGGCCTACAACCGCCCCGACTCCAGTTGACGTCGAGACAGCGCGAAGTCGGCCCCGGCAAACTGTGGCCGCAACCACGAGGCAGACCGGATCCCCGCCCGGAGGTTTCGCTCGAATCCGGGCCAGGGACAAGTTTCCCGGACTCTGGCCGGTTATTCAGCGGCAGGAAGTGAGGAGACCAGCTCGGGGACTTCGATGCGAATGCGGGTACCACGGCCGAGATGCGATTCGATCTGCATACGAAATTCGTCGCCGTAGAGCAGTTTCAGACGCTCGTGCACGTTGCTGATGCCGATGCCTTCGGCCGCGAGCCGACTGAGCCGGTCGGCCGGGATGCCCACGCCGTTGTCCTCGACTTCGATGATCAGGCGGTTTTCCTGCTGCCGCGTGCGGATGTGAATTTCGCCGCCTTCCAGGCGCGGCGCCAGCCCGTGCTTGATTGAATTCTCCACAATCGGCTGCAGCAGCATGCTGGGCACAAAGTGATCGAGCGTCTGTTCGTCAATTTCCTTGACGATCTGCAGGTTCTCGCGGCCGTAGCGCGCGACTTCGATGTCCAGATAGTCGTCAATGAAGGAGAGCTCTTCCCGCAGGGGCACGAAGGTCTCGTGCTTGCGGAGCAGCCGTCGCAGGATATTGGAAAGCTTGACGAGCACGACGCGCGCCAAATCCGGGTCGTGTCGGATCAGCGAAGCCACCGTGTTCAGCGTGTTGAACAGGAAGTGCGGGTTAATCTGACTGGTCAGCGCATCCATGCGCGCCTTGAGCAGCAGTTGTTGGTGTTCAGCCAGATTCATTTCGATGCGGGTGTTGTTCCAGATCTTGATCGGCACCGCCACGGCCATCACCGTAGCCAGGACGACCAACAGCAGGGCCCAGGGGTCGCGCGGGTCAAGAAAAAACAGCCAGCGGCCCTGCCCCACATAGCCCAGCGTGATGCGACCTAGCTCCAGCACCGCACAGGCGCTCAGCGGCAGCAGCTCCCACTGCGGCTCGGCGCGGCGCATCAACTCCCAGATGCGCTTCGGAATGCTGAGGAACAGGAACGGACCGAATTTCCAGACGTCCTCCTTCACCGGAATTGCCTGGCGAATCAGGCCCGCAAAAACGCCCGCCGCGGCCGCGGCCGGCGTGGCCAGCCACTCGTGGTTGAACAACGCCGGCAAACTGATGATCGCGCCACCCAGCACGCCGACCACGCGTCCGCCCAGCAACCCGAGCAGAAAGCTGCCTTCCAGCATCAGGTCGGCAAACGGGTAGCCGACCAGCCGCAACATGACCGAGATAGCCAGGGGCAGGGTCAGAAACAGCAACAGACGGACTTTCAGGTCGCTGGTCCGCTCCTCCGTGTAGAGCACGCGGCGGAATGTGGCGGAGCGCACCAGCAGGGCCGCCAGCGAAGCAGCGACACCCACCTTCAGCACAAGCAGGAAGACCAGTTCCTGACCAAATCCGAGGGAAACCATAGCCAGCACGAACGGCACGCCCCACCGAGTATAGCGCACCGCGGGCCGACTGGCGGCCTGCTATAATGCCGTGTTCGGATGCCACCGAAGAAACAACCTGTTCGCCTCACAGCCCGGCTGGTGGCCCGCAGCACGCTGCCCACACCGTTCGGCACCTTCGCCATTCTGGGGTTTGAAGGTCGGCACGCCTCGGAAAACGCCGTCGCGCTCGTTTCCGGCAAGCTGGATGGGCGCACGGTGCCTCTGGTGCGCATCCATTCGCAGTGCCTGACGGGTGACGTGTTCGGCTCGAAGCGGTGTGACTGTCGCGCCCAGCTCGAGCTTTCCCTGCGCAAGATTGCCCGGTCGAAATCGGGCGTGCTGCTCTATCTGCCGCAGGAGGGCCGTGGCATCGGTCTGCTGAACAAACTGCGTGCGTACGAACTGCAGGACCGCGGCTACGATACCGTCGAAGCGAACGAACGGCTCGGCTTCGCTGGCGACGCGCGCGACTATGCCTTTGCCGCGCGCGTGCTGCTGCAGCTGGGGATCCGGCGGTTGCGACTGCTCTCCAACAACCCCGACAAGATCCGACAGCTGGAAGCCGCTGGCCTGAAAGTCGTTGCGCGATTGCCCTGCCAGCCGCGGCACACTGGGCGGCGTTCGCGCAGCTACCTCCAGGCGAAGATGCGCAAGCTGGGCCACCTGCTGCGTACGTTCTAGCCCAGCTCCGCCAGAACCCCGTCCGGAGTGCACCTCCCGCCACCGACAAAATGAACGATTTCGTAGCGGTCGCCTTCCGCCACACGGGTTTTGGCCCAGCGGTGGCGGGGAAGAATTTCTTGGTTGCGCTCGATGGCCACGCGCTCGGGTTTCAACCCCAAGTGTTCCAGGAGGGTGGCTACGGTGAGTCCTTCGGGCAGTTGCTGACTTTCCCCATTGATGATGACTTTCATGGTTCCGCCGCAGGGGCAGGGCCCTGGCCCGCCGCGGGCACCGGCTCTTTGGGGGAAGGCGCCTTCCGACGCAGCGTGTAACGGATTTCATCGACACCGGCAGGAGCACTGGCACGGATGACCAGCTCGGCACCCGTCGCGCCCAGTGGGGGCAATGGAAACTGGAGGCGGACCCGGCCGTGCGCGTCCGTGCGAGCCACGCATCCCGGACGGCTGCCCGCACTCTCCAACACCGCACGCACTTCGGCCCCGGCTACCGGCAGGCCTTCCGGAACCGTGATGACACTCACGTCCAGCAGGACTGTTCCGGCAGAAAGCCAGGAGGACGGGTTCAACAATTGCACGGTCAAGCCCCCGGACGCCGCCAACGTCAGGGTCCCATCTCGCAGGCCCTGCAGCACGGCATTGTGCTGCGTTTCCAGCTTGCGCTGCAACTGTTGCTGCCATCCCTCCTGTCCAACCAAACCCTGATAGTCCGAACAACAGCGATAGACCACGCGCCCGACGGCAAACACCACGGTCTCGATGACCGCGTTCGGCAGCCCGCGGTCTTCCGTCTGCACGTGGAACAGGGATTGGCCCACGCGGAGATTTGTGTTGAGCCCCAGAATCATGCTGGGCAGCATTCTGAACGGAATTGCAAGGGAAAGCTACCGCAAGATGGGAGCGGCGTGCCCGGCCATGCAATTGACCGGCGGGAACAGGGCCGCTATGATAGCAATCTTGTGCCGATGAACGAGGGCCATCTACAGAACTACGTGCCGTTGTTGATCTACCTGCTGGTGGCGATGGGGTTGGCCGGCGCGTTGTTGGTGCTCTCCCGGTGGGTGGGTCCGCGACGGCCCAGCCACGCCAAGCGGCAGGCCTACGAGTGTGGAATTACGCCGCTGGGGGACGCGCGGGAGCCATTTGCCGTCAAGTTCTACCTGGTCGCCATCGCCTTTATCCTGTTCGACGCCGAAACCATGTTTCTGTTCCCCTGGGCCTACGCCTTCAGTGACCTGGGTTGGTTCGGGTTCGGCGCTATGGGAATCTTCATCTTGATGCTGGCAGCTGGAGACCTCTACCTCTGGAAGAAAGGCGTGTTCGACTGGAACCGGTGATGCACCCGCGAGTACCCGAACCATGACCATTCCACAGGAGCTGGCAGACCACCCGACTGTGCGGAAGCTGCAGGAATGGAATGCAGCCGCGGTGACCGAAGCCTGGCAGGACCGCGGTGAGCTGACCGTGGTCGTGCCTCGGCGATGGATTCGGCCGGTGTGCGAATTCTTGCGCAGCGATCCGGAGTTGCAGTTCCACCTGCTGTCGGATCTGTCGGCCGTGGACCGCTTTCCGCTGGAGCCACGCTTCGAGGTGAACTATCACCTGGTTTCCCTTGCCCGACGCGACCGACTCCGGTTGAAGGTACGCGTGGAGGGCCATTCCCCTGTGGTCGAGACGGTAACCACGGTCTGGCCCACTGCCAATTGGCACGAACGTGAAGTCTTTGACCTGATGGGCATCCGC
>JAIMBE010000013.1 GCA_023511565.1 Bacillota bacterium | reverse complement strand
CCTACACCATTGTCGTGGCTCCCAGTTCCACCGGGTTCAGCAATCCCATCAGCCTGGCTTGCACGAACTTGCCGATCAGCTCTTCCTGCAGTTTTTCTCCAGCCACGGTCGCACCCGGAACGAACAACGTGAACGTATCGCTGACCGTCTCCACCACCCGCCGGAGTTCGGCAGAACTGGGCGGGGTCCTTCCTCCCGGCGGAATCGCCGGATGGCCGTGGGCCTTCGTCGGGTTCCTTGTTGCGGTATGGGTTCTCGTGAGTCGGCAGCTTCGGCAGAGAATGCCGATGCGGCGGGCGTTGGCCCTGCCGCTCCTGGTGCTGGCTCTGCTGGCCTCGTCGCAACTGGCCTGCGGCGGCGGTGGTGGTGGCGGCGGTGGCGGCGGCGGTGGTGGTGGGTCGTCAGGAACGCCTGCGGGTCTGTACACGATTTCCGTGAACGGCACATCTGGAGCCACACAGCAATCGGTCAACATTGCCCTGCAAGTGCAGTGAAGGGCACCTGCCAGCACAAGGAGTGCCGTGTCGGGTTAGGTCGCTGCGGTCAGGAAAACGGCAGGTGATCCAGGTCCACGTTGCCGCCGGACAGAATCACCCCCACGTTGCGGCCCTCGGCGGCCGATGTGTGGCACAGCAGCGGAGCGGCCGGGACAGCTCCGGAGGGTTCGACGACCAGCTTCAACCGTTCCCACAGCAGCCGCATCGCCGCAACGATCTCTTCTTCGCGGACGAGTACAATCCGGCAGTCGCGCTCGCGCAGAATCTGAAAGGTGAGCGGGCAGAGCGAAGCGCGCAACCCATCGGCAATTGTTTGCGGAGTTTCCGCAGGTACAAGGTGACCTGTCGCCAACGAGCGGAAGGCGTCGTCGGCGCCGGCGGGTTCAGCGCCCACCACTTCGGTCCGGGGCCGGAGCGATTTCACGGCAATGGCGGTCCCGCTGAGCAGCCCGCCACCGCTGACCGGGGCGAGCACCAGGTCGAGCTCCGACACCTGTTCGAGCAGCTCCAGCGCGGCCGTGGCCTGTCCGGCGATGATCCGTTCGTCGTTGTAGGGATGCACCAGCACCGCCCCGGTCTGCTCGATGATCTTCTGCGCCGCCGCCTCGCGCGCGGCCAGGGTCGGCTCGCACAACGTGATTTTCCCCCCGAAGGCTTCCACCGCTTGCCGTTTTACTTGCGGGGCATTCGAGGGCATCACCACATAGGCCGGGATTCCCCGCAGCCGCGCTGCGTAGGCCACGGCGGTGGCGTGGTTGCCGGAAGAATGCGTGACCACGCCCCGGCGTGCTTCTGCCTCCCCGAGCGACAGAATCGTATACATCGCGCCCCGGATTTTGAACGAGCCCGTTTTCTGCAGGTTTTCACATTTGAAGAACAACCGCGCCCCGGCCAGCTCGTCAAGCGAGCGCGAAGTCATCACGGGCGTGCGGTGGATATACGGGCGGATCCGTTCGTGGGCGGCACGGAGCGTTGCCAGATCAGGTCCAGCCGGCATACGGTTCTCCTACAGGGGACTCCCGCGGCTCATTATGGCACACAGACGCATCCAGATTAGCCTCTCGCGCGCCCCCAGTCCCTGTTTCTCAATCAGGAAATCTGGCCTGAGAGGCACTTTGCGAAACTCATGCGGGATGGGATAATGCCTGCGTCGGCTGGAGATCCGGGGAGGGGAAGGGGTGAACCGTTTCTGGAGCAGGAGTCCTGCATGCCCATCGAAGAACGCCGTGCCTCGCCGCGGGTAACCCTTCCATTGCCCCTGAAGCTCCGTCGTCTTGACCAGCCGGGGGCGCCGGTGCGAGATGCCGAAGTCGTGAACCTGTCTGAACGTGGTCTGCTGTTCCTGCTGGAGCCGCCACTGGCCGAAGGTACGCCCTTTGAGATGTCGCTGGTGATGCCCGGTTCGGTAACGGGCGGGGTGCCGATGCGCGTCAGTTGCACGGCGCGGGTGCTGCGCGTTGAACCGCAACGCATGCGCGGACTGTCAGCGAACGCAGCACTGATCGAGCGCTACGATACGATCGTCGCCGAGGGCTGAGGCCGTCGAGCGGTGCTCGGGGCGCAGCGATCGGTGGGTTCGTCCCGCGTTGGTTCCTTTGTTTTCCCCAGGACAGCCGGTGATGGCTACCGCAGACGTGCCGGCACGGTGAACGTGATCTTTGCGCTGGCGGGGTTCTCGAAACGATCGTAGACGCGCACGGCCAACGTATGTTCGCCGGGCGGCAGATTCTTCAACGTGAGCCAATAGTTCTCGTGCGCAGCATCGGTCACGCGGTCGTCCGGGAACAGCAACGTCCATTCGCCGGCGTTCAGGCTGTATTCGGCACGCGCCACGGCGCTGGCGGAGTCCCGTGCGACAAAGCGGACCAGCACGTCGGGACTCTGCGGGACCGCGCTCAGGTTCAGGATTTCCGGCGGGGAATTGTCCACCTCGAATCGCTCACTGATGCGTTCTGCCGTCAGGGCTTCGTCGGGGGGATTCGAGGGTGCGTCGGATGCAACGATCTTCAGATAGTAGGCCCCGTCGGGCATCGTGGTCGTATCCCAGGTGAAATATCTCTGCTCGACTCTGTCCTTCAGCAGCTTCCAGTTCTGCTCGCCCTCGCCGCGGTAGTAGAGGGCGAAGATCAATTCGTCGTCGTTGTCGTCTTCGGCCGTCCAGAGCACGGATTGAAAACCTTTCTGGGCGAAACCCTGCGGTGGGACTTCGACGCGGCGCCCGCCCGGTTGCGGACTTGCCGGGGATTGTGTGGTCAGCAGGGGCTGTGTCGCGGCACTGGCGCGGGCGCGGTTGGAACGCGCCGGCTGGCGTAGTTGCACCGGCTGCACGTTCGTCGCCTGCTGAGGGGGCGTGAACCCCTGCACACGCACGCCCGGGTCCTGCAGCGCGATCGCTTCGATCCGCGGAGCCATGTTTTTGGGCAGATAGGCCAGGTTCACCCAGACCAGGCTGGGAGTTTCGCCGGCACGGTCGGTGGGCGGATTGCGATGCGCGCGGAACACGGCTCTCCATTGAATGAATCGCGCCGGGGGCACCTGCACGGTTTCACCGGTGGCGTTCCGATAGGGGCCCGACCACGGACTCCAGTTCTTCTCCGGATTCGAAGTGTTGCCCGAGCGAACGAAAAACTCCAAAGCGCCATTCGTGCTGCCGTTTTCGCCCCACCAGCTTAGCTGACCCCAGTGGGAAAAGATCTGGGCATCGAAAACCTGCGAGGTGAAGCTGCCTTCCAGTTCGTAGTCCGGCCCGAGCAGGAAGATCTTTCCCGGGTTGGCAGTGGCCACGAACACGGCACCGTTGGCGGCCCGGGCCAGAGCAGTCACCTGGGCCGAGGCCGTTTTGGCCAGATGGGAGAAGATGTCGTCGTGTTCGATCCGCAGCACGGCTCCGCGGTCGCCGGTGCCGAGCAGCAGGCGACCGTCTGCACCGATCCCCAGCGCATAGACGAGGTCGGTTTCCGAACTCCAGATGACTTCGGGCGCACCATCGGGTGCGATGCGGTAGACCTGGCTCCCCCCTGGAATCGCCGGCAAGGGTGTTGCAACTCCAACCTGAGTCACGGTCTGTTGCTGGCCGATCTGGACCACGCTGCCCGGCTGGGACAGCGGAGTGGTCAGCGCTGAATCGGTAGGAGCAGGCACAGTCGGTGTGGACGTCGGGAGGGTAGGCCGCGTGGTTCGCGAGTCCTTGCGTCCGATCGCAGCCGCAAACAGATGGCCGCTACGATCCACCACCAGCGCGGTGACCTCTTTCCGGTCGGTTTCATAGATGACAAAGGCGCGTTCCGCCTCCCTGTTGCCGGCAGCCGGCTTTTCGACGCGGAGAATCAATCCGCTGGGCTCGGTGCCGATCAACAACCGGCCTTCGCGGTCGATGGCCAGCGAGCGTACGTGAGTTTCGTCGGTTTTGTAGTAGACGCGACCGCTGCCCTCGGGCGAAACCGCGAAGACCTCGCCCCGATCGCCCGTGGCGACAAACAGCGTGCCGTCGCGATCCAGGGCCAGGGCCCAGATGTATTTTGTACCCGGCTCGAAGAACACGCGGCGGGTGCCATCCGGCGCGATGCGGTAGACCCGGCCGTCGGGCGAAGTGGCGACGTAGAGATTGTCCTGGCTGTCGATGACCAGTGCCTGAGCGGTCATTTCCTGTGACTCGAAAACAGTCGTGGCCGTGCCCGAAGCGTCGTAGCGCAGCACGCGTGCGTTCGAGCCGCCTGCCGCGTACAGCCGTCCGCGCGAATCCACGGCCAGCGACCACAGATAGGCCAGGTTCGGATCGGCAAACTGGGCAAAGCGCGGAGCCAGCACCAGCGTGCCGTCGCTGCGCAGCGCAACCCCTTTGGGTTCACCGCGTTCGAATTCGGCAAAACTCGATTGCCGCCAGATCCGCGTCCGTTCGGCCCGCGCGGTGGGCAACAGCGCCAGGGCCAGCAGCGCGCCGAACCCGGCGCCGGCTGCCACCCGCAGCCATGCGGAATGAACAAGTCGCCATCGCCAGCTCATCGTTCCCCCCATTTTGCCGGAGCCGTTCGACTCCGCCGCGCGGCCGGGCCTGGTGCCGGCTACCTCACCGTCACGGGAATCACGTACTGGCCGGTGATCACCTGGTTCATCTGCACCGACCATTCCCCGGCCACCGACTCGCGCAGCAGCAGCGAGCTGCCCGGGGTGCGTCGCTGATCAAGGATGCGGATCTGCGAGAGCGGAGCGTTCGGCAGCTCTTTGTCTTCGAGCAACAGGGTGGGGTTCGGCTGCAGCAGGGTAACGTAGAGTCGGTGGTTGCGCCGCTCCCGGTTCAACAACGCAATCAACTGTTCCAGACCACCCAGTCGGCTCTGCGGCCCGAGCGAAAAGAAACGGCTCATGCGATTCAACGTTTCCGAATCGCTCACCAGGATGCGGAGCTGACCCTTAGGCGCCTGCGGCGGAATGGTGATGGGAACTTCGCGGACGAAGGGAGCGCCGCGATAGGGTTTCAGCAAAACTTTCACCCGGATCCCCTCGCCCGGGCTAACTTCGCTCTTTTCGCTCCAGGCGCTGTCGATCATCGCCCAGCGTCGCTCCGGAACGGCTTCCACCCGCAGGCGGACGCCCTTGATGCGCACCGCTTCGTAGGAGTTGGTGAAAATGCGCGTGAAAATCGTCTGCACGCTGTTCACAATGAACATTGCGTCGGGCAGCGGCAGGTCGGTGGGAGCAAACATGTTCTCCAAGTTGACGGGCGTGTGCCCCTCGATCGCAATTTCGCCCGTCAGGCGAAACGTCTGCCCCTCGCCGTAGAGCGGGTTGCCGATCAACCCGTTCATCGTGGCTAGGCCGACCAGCAGCGGCGTCAGCTTGGCATGTTCGACCAGTTCAAAACGGTAGTGCTGACGTCCCGCCGGGGTCATGCTTTCCAGCTCCATCGGGATCAGGCGCGGCGGCAGGCCCAGCCGACCGATCACGCCCGTCAGGCGATCGTCGGTAATCGAGCCAATCACGCCACCGGCATTGACGATCTTTGTCGAAGCCATCGCCGAGGCCAGCGTCGTGACCACGCGCCCACGCGCCATCGGCGCGACCAACTCACCGTAGCCAAACACCGGGTGTCCGCAGAGCAGGATGCGATCGCCCACCACGGCGCTCACCGTGCAACTGGCCTGGACAGAAAGATCACCCTGCATCAGCACCACGCTGGCCATGTCGCCCGGCTGCAGCGCCGCGTCGTCGGCGCGTGCTGGGGCTGTGCCGCCGGGCACGGCGACCAATCCATAGCCCGCGAATTCTCCGGCGTACCGGGTCAGCGTCGCCGGGTGAAAACCGGAAAACACCAGCGGCGTTTCGATCGGAGCCAGAAACGAACCCGTGCCCAACCCGAGCTGCTGTGCGAATTCCCCTGGAATCGGATAGCTGGCCGCGCGGGCTGCTTCGTTCGGCTCCGCCAATGGTTTCCTGTCTTCGCCGCTGATCGGCAGGTTCAGCATGCTTTCGATCGGTGTCACACCGGCCAGCGGCTCTTTCGCGAACAAACCAAAGCGCAGGGAAAGCGCGCCGGCCAGCTGGCCTTCGAGGTACACCGGGCTGCCGCTCATGCCGCTGACCACCCCAGTGTGTTCCACCCGCGGACCCTTCAGCCGCACCAAGATGATGTCCTGCCTCGGACCGAGCAGGTTCGGCAGCAGTCCCACGACCTCCAGCTCGATGCGCTCGATCCGATCGCCCTCAAAAATGGTCTGCGCGTAACCGGTCATTCCCGGCTGAATTTTCTCAAGAGGGATAATCGCGGGTTTCGCACCCAGCGCCGCCGGAGACTGGGCCCGCAGCGGACCGAGTACCGGGACCAGCAGGCCGACACCGACCAGTGCGGCAGCCAGGTAGAGGGCGCGGACTCGAGCAGTGCAGCGAAACATCCAGCCCATGATACCCGCGCCGTTGGACGAGTTCAATCCGCCGCGCCGGCTGTGCGCAACGCTGCAGGTGGCCACTCGGCCGGTACGGCGCGGAGTGCATGCTAGAATCGGTGTATGGCCAGGCGGATTGTGCGTCCGGTGCAGACCGTTTCGGGCGTGGCAGCGGTTCCCGGGGATAAGTCCATCTCCCATCGCTACGCCCTGCTGGCCGCACTGGCCGATGGCACCAGCCAGATCCGCAATTTTTCGCCCGCCGAAGATTGCCGGCGCACGCTGGCCTGCTTGCGGCAGCTCGGTGTGCGCCTGGTCCAGCGCGACGCGACCGTAGACATTGTCGGTGTTGGCCCGGGCGGTTTGCGTCGCTGCTGGCGTCGGCTGCAGGCCGGCAACTCAGGTACGACAGCCCGGTTGCTGGCTGGCGTGCTGGCGGCCCAGTCATTTGTCTCCGTCGTGGATGGCGACCGCTCGCTTCGCCGCCGGCCCATGCGCCGCATCATCGAGCCGCTGGAACGGATGGGCGCTCACATCACAGCGCGTGAAGGCGATTTTCTGCCGTTGGAGATCACCGGCGCGCCGCTGCGCGGCATTGACTACGAGCTGCCGGTTCCCAGCGCCCAGGTCAAATCGGCCGTGCTGCTGGCCGGTTTGCTCGCCGAAGGCTTCACCACCGTCACCGAGCCGGTTTGCACCCGCGATCACACCGAACTGGCTCTGGCGGAGTTCGGAGCCCAGATCGAACGCAGCGAGCGCACGATTCGCCTGGCGGGCCGACAGCGCTTGCAGGCGCGGCAACTCAGCGTGCCCGGCGACCTTTCCTCGGCCATCTTTCTCCTGGCGGCTGCGCTCGTGCGACCCGGCTCCGCGCTCACGCTCTACAGCGTGGGCTTGAACCCCACCCGCACCGCCGTACTGGATGTTCTGACCAGCATGGGCGCGCCGATCCGCATCTCGGGCCTTGTCGTGCATCACGGTGAGCTCGCGGGTGACATCTCCATCGAGTCGGCCGGGCTCTCTGGCGGAAAACTCACCGGCCCGCGCGTCGCCCAGATGATTGACGAACTGCCCGTGCTGGCCGCATTGGGGCCCTACACCGAACACGGCATCGAGATTCGCGATGCGCACGAGCTGCGGGTCAAAGAGAGCGACCGCATTGCCGCGCTCGTGGAAAATCTGCGCCGCATGGGGGCCCGGGTGGAGGAATTCCCGGAAGGGTTGCGTGTGGACGGCCGCACCCGGCTGCGCGGCGCTGAACTGGATCCGGCCGGCGACCACCGCATTGCCATGGCCTGCGCCGTGGCTGCACTGGGTGCAGAAGGCGAATCGTGCATCCGCGACGCCGGCTGCGTGGCCGTCTCCTTCCCGAATTTTTTCGAGCTGCTCGACCAACTCACCCGCCACTGATCCCCCGTCGGGCCGGTGCACGTTGGGTTGCCCACGCTGCCGGATCGGTCGGCCCGGATCGGTTCCACACGCAGCCAGGGCGCGCACGTCCGCCGCAACCGGTGATCTCGACAGCGGAAACGGTTGGCACCCGTTAGCCGAACACGGGGGCCGGGGGTCGGATTTCGAAATGGATGTGATCGTCGTGCCCGGGAGCCGCCCGGCAGAGGCCTTCGGCAATCAGCACGGGGTCGTTGAACAACGTGCGGCGCCACAGAGGTTGCTGCTGGAGTGCACGCAGCATGGCCCGTGCAGCTTCACGGTCATAAAGCGGATGTCTCTGGTTGGTGCCGGGACGATTCCAGCTGATGCCTCCGCTGGTGCCGTCGGTGCGCGGCAGCCGACAGTCGCAGTCCAGACCCGTCTCGTGCGTGGAGTGGTCGGGTGTATTCCCTCCGCGGGGCAGGCTGACGTCGTTCGTGCCGAGCAGGGCCGCCTGGGGATGAACCGCCAGATAGGCGTCGCGATAGGCGGCGCCGGCGGCGATGATGGTTTCCGCCATCCAGCTGGTGCCGTAGTCGTGCTGGTCAGCTTCGTCGAGCAGCTCGAAGTTCAGAAAGCCGGCTTCGCGCCCCCCGCGCGGCATCACCTGCCAGCGTGGCGCGTTCAGGGCCTCCAGCCAACGGTGGGTGGAGCCGCCCGGGTCAATGCGGCCGTCATTCTGCGGATGTTCCACACGTTGCAAGCCGTTTTTGATGGCTTGGAACAGGCGAATGGCGACGATGGTGGCTTCGTCCATCGTGGCGGCCTCGTCCAGCCAGGCAAAACCCAGCTCGCGCAGGCGCTGCTTGACGGCACCGACGTCAGCCGGCCGGTTGGCGCCCCCACGCCCCACCGAGGCCTCCAGCCCCAACAAACGGGCGGCGGCAGCGTGGAGTTCGAGGGCGCGGGACGCGCGGACTCTCCCCGGAGACAAAACTCGACCGGCGTGGCGGCGCGGGTCGCTTTGCCGCGACCAGCACCGTTGGCGGCTACGGCGGGTGCGCGGCACGGGTTTTTTCTTGCGCATCGGTTTCGTGTGAGCGGGACGTGTTTCTCGGCAAGAGTAAACGAAAAGTTAATATCAGACAATGGGAAATCCGGAATCGGCCTCAGAGGCTTCGGCGCAGGCGGATGGTGCCGTAGGTGGTCTCCAGCCGGATGGGGGGACCGTGCGCGCCCACGCGGCCGCGGAGCTCAACAGCCTCTTCGCGTTCGGTTTTTTCCAGGCCCGCGCCGCTGAAATCCGATTCGATCTCCCCGCGCTGTGCGGTCGCTTGCAGGAGAAACGCTGCCTCTGCCGGCAGCGTGAGTTCGATGTCGCCTTTTTCGTTGCGCACCTGCACAGCTTGCCGCGGTGGTCGCGGGAAGTGAAGCCGGATATCCCCCGAAGAGCGGTTTTCAATCCGCAGCTCGCCTTCGATGCTTTCCATCGTGATGTCGTAGCTACGCGTGATCAGGCTGACGGCGCCAGAAGAATCCGTCAGTGTGAGCCGGCCGCTGCTCAGCGTGAGCTGGCCGGCGATCGGACCGCAGGTTAGATTCGTGCGTGAGGAGCGGAAGGTGGTCTCGCCCTGAACCTGACTGATCTGGATAGGCCCGCTGAAGTTGCCTTCTAGGGTCAGCGCGCCGGCCACATCGCTGACCTCGACCAGATCGCCCGGACCGGTGATGATGACGTCGCTCCGCGCTGCGTGCACGCGGACGTCGCCCTGCCGCAGCTGGACACGCACCGCTCCACCGGCGTTGCGGATTTCGACGTTGCCGCGGCGCAGTTGCACGTCCAGCCGGCCGGCCAGTCCCGTGGTGCGCAGGTCGCCCCGCGCCGATTGAACGCGCAGCGAAATCTGGCGCGGCACGTGCACGGTCAGATCGAAATAGACGTTGCCCAGCCGACGGCCCTCGCGCCATTCGGGTCGCAGTTCGTAGCCGGAATCCGTTTGTACGATGCGCATACTGGCTTGCTCGGCGGTGCGGCGCGCTTCGCGCTCGTTGAAGGCGTAGGTGCGTTTGGCGATGACCGCACGGATCTGGCGGGTGTCTTCGGGCACGATTTCGATGTTCCCGCGCGGGATGACGATGTCGAGCGCAGCGTCAGCGGCCACGGCATCCGCGGCCACTTCTTCGGAAAACGAAAAGGTCCGGTCCCACGGGAGCACCAGGTCGATCTGCCGGTCCGGGTCGGTGCGGATCTCTCCCACCAGGCTGGCGGTCCCCACGACTCCGATCAGCAACAGCACCAGAACCAATTCGCCCGCCGTCAGTGTGCGTGGCGGCACCTGGCCGGCGCGGCGCGCGCTGCGATAGTCCACCAGCCGGGCCACACCCCACAGAATCAGCAAAGCCGGCCAGTACCGCCAGAACGCGGTCCAAAGGCTCAGCTCCGGCCGCAGGTTGGCCAGCAGAAAATAGACGCCGAGCAGCGTCAGCAGCAGACCACCGAAGATCGAACGTCGCCTCGCGGTCGTGGGGTGCATGGCCACCTCACCCGCCGAGTTGTCGGTTCCAGCGAATGGCGCTGATCACCTTGCCGATGCCGACCACAATCAGCAGCACCGGCCACAGATCCCAGAACGAATAAGCCCAGCCGAGCTGCGTGCCCAGCAGCAGGACGCCCAGCGTGATGAGCACCAGCGGACCGGTGATCCCCTCTTCGCGCGGTGCGGCCGGCGGAGCGGTTTGCCCGGGTCGTGGATGCGCCGGGGTGTTCATGGTTGCGGCTTGCCTCCCGGGACCGGTTGTGCGCGTTTGCGCAGCAGCCAGACCCCGATCAGAATCAGCACGATCGGCCACAAATTCTCCACCCAGCGCCAGACGGACAGGCCAGCCAGATTGTCCAGCAGCAGCAGCACGCCGATGGCGATCAGCAGCAGGGCACCGATCGGCTGGTTGCTGCCCAGATCCGCGAAGGGGTCTTTCACCGGCTCGCCCAACAATCGGGCCCGTGCCGTCTGGTAGGCCTCGATCGGCATGTAGACGTAGAAGGCGACGACAAAAAGACCGAACACATTCACATGGCCGGCCAGAGTGATCAGCCCGGCAAAGATGATCAGGTGGAACAGAGCTTTCATGTACTGGCCGTTATAAACCGCACCCAGACCAGGAATCAGACCGAGCAGCGCGGCCACGGTTGGGCTGGGGGCGCCGACGACCGGCTGCGGTTGCGCGAGCTGCGCCGCCAGGCAGTCCTCGCAGTAGAGGATGCCACGGATGTCCCGCGTGCAGGCAGCACACAGCGCCTTGCCGCAATTCCGGCAGAAGCCGGTAGCCTCCACTTCGGTGTGGATGGCGCACTTCATGGTTCGATCCTCCCCAGCGATAGTTCCATTCCGCTCGGCAGGGCATGTCCGAAGCCGGCCAGCAACCGTTGGTTCTGCAGGATTTCATCCGCGTGGTTTTGCCGGGGTCGGTCTGACGGCTCCGATGTCTTGTTTGCGGGCGGTAACTCCTGCGGCTCGGAGCCCTCGGGGGGCGTGGCCGGCTGCAGGCGCGATTGCAGCACCTGAATCACACGCAGGTCGTTCACGAATTTCACGCCACGGGCATAGAACAGGTTCAGACGGCGGTCGGCGGCGCGGTACAGGTGGCTGGGATGCAGGTCGGCCAAAGTCACCTGTGACCAGGAAATGCCCAGAGCCTGGGAAGTGACTAGAAACGCAATCACCGCCGTCACGGCACCCATCGCCAACCGGGGCGTGAAAACGGGCAGCAGCCAGCCCGGCAGACGGCGGCGCCAGCCGCGTGCCGCTTCGGCACCGCTGGTCTGTTCCAGAATGCGATGCACCAGGCGTGGCGGCGGCTCGAGCGGCACCAGCCGATGCAACGCACCCACCACGCCGCCCAGATGCTCGACCAGGGGCCGGCAGCGTGGACACCCCTCCACGTGCGCGGCAAATTCTGCGCGTTCGGTGGGCGGCAGCAGCCGGTCCAGATATTCGCTGAGCCGCTGTTCGACATGTTCGCAGGTCCACGACATGGCTGGGCTCCGCTCAGGCCGACGACGGTCGCACCCCCATCTGTTCCAGCAATCGGGCCAGTTCGATCCGGCCGCGGTTGATGCGAGACTTCACCGTGCCTTCCGGCACCTGCAAGACCTCTTGGATCTCTTTGTACTCCAGTCCCTGCAGGTCGCGCAGCACCACCGCTTCTCGCAGTTCAGGCGAAAGCTTCTGCAGGGCGCGCTGCACCTGCTCGCTGAGCTCGCCGCGCGCAGCAAACTGGTCGGGTCGCGGCGCCGACGATTCCTTCTGCTCGATCACCAGCAAGGACTCTTCCAACGAATCGGTCTGCCGGTCGCGCCGGCTGCGTCGGTAATGGTCAATCAGCAGGTTGCGGGTCACGCTCGTCACCCAGGTGGCAAAACCGCCATGCAGGGCGCGATAGCTGCCCAGGGTGCGATAGACGCGAAGAAACACTTCCTGCGTCAAATCCTCGGCCTCGTGGGCATTGCCGGTGAACCGGTAGCAGAGGTTGTAGATGCGCCGTGTGTGGCGTCGCACCAATTCCTCCCAGGCCGAGCCATCGCCCCGGAGGCACCGCTGGACCAGTTGAACATCCGGCTCCAACTTCGCATCTGCCTCTCAGCCTTTGGCCCTTCTCGGCCTCACTGAGTGAAACGATGTGGCGGGCCAAAAAGTTCCTCGGGCGGCTGAGACTTCCTCCTGGGCACACCCCCATCCCTGCCAGGAGAACCACAACCGGCCGTCGCGCGCATCTTACCCGCCCCGCCTCGCCTTGCCAAGCAGGGAAACGTCAGCGGGCGGAGAACAGGTTTCGCAGTCGTTCCCGTCTCGGGGTTTGCCGACCTACACGGTGCACGGGGTGCGCTTCGCTCGTCGGACAACGGGAACGACCAGAAGCCACCGAGAGGATCGTGCCGTTCGGACAACAGTGGGTTGGAAAACCGGCAGCGTTACATTTCTTGACACCCTAGGAGGATGTTGTTAGCTTCGCGACGCATGTCCCGCGCCGCTCGCACGACACTGCTGGTGAGTCTGGCCATTGTGGTCGTAGGCGCGCTGCTTTACCGCCTGCGGGATAGTATCGGACTGGAAGGCTTCAGTTGGCACGGGCTGAGCAGTGCGCTCCGCCACGTTCGCCTGGGGCCGGTGCTGGCGGGCCTTCTCGGCATCTACCTGACCTACGCCGTGCGCGCGCTGCGCTGGGCGCGCTTCTGCCGCCATCTGGGCCCGGCGCCGTTGCTGCCCGTCTACGAAGCAACGCTGGCCGGTTTCACGGCGCTGTTTGTGCTCGGCCGTGCCGGCGAACCCGTCCGTCCGATCCTGATCGCGCGCAAACTGCGTCAGCCGTTTGCCAGCATGTTTGGCATCTACGTGCTCGAACGTGTGTTTGACATGGCCAGCACCGCGGTGTTGCTGGGTCTGGCCCTGCTGTTGTTTCCTCGACTCCTGCTGCCCGATGAGCCGGGCGGGGCGCTGCTGGCCGCCGCCCGTTCGGCCGGAGGTTTGCTGCTGGTGGCGTTGCTGGGTCTGATTGCATTCCTGGCCTATTTTCACCTCCACGGCGCCCAGTGGACCGGGCGGAGGCTGGCCAGCTGGCGGCAGTCGGGCGGATGGCGTGCCCGGCTGGCGGACCTGCTGGCCGGCTTCGGCGATGGGCTGCAGGCGATTCGCTCGGGACGCGACCTGCTGGCGGCGGTGAGCTATTCCGCTGTGCACTGGTTTCTCATCGTGGTGATCTACGACCTGTTGGCGAGCAGCTTTGGTGGTCGGCTGGCGGAGCTGGGCCTGCCGGCTGCAGTGCTTGTCCTGGTCTTCAGTATGGTGGGCTCGATGGTGCAGTTGCCCGGGATCGGTGGGGGTGCTCAGGTGGCCACCTTTGTTGCCTACACCGTGGTGTTTGGAGTAGAAAAAGGGCCCGCCGCGGCCGCCGCCATCCTGATCTGGCTGGTCACCTTTGCCGCTTGCACGCTAGCCGGCATCCCGTTGCTGGTCCGCGAAGGCTGGTCGGTGGCAGAGCTGCGCCGACTGGCGCGTGCCGAAGTGGCGGAGGGAAGCCTCCCGCCTCTGCAACGGGAGGCCCAGACCGAAAAGGCAGACCGATGAAGTGCCCCTACTGCCAGAAGGTCAAAGACCGGGTGATTGATTCCCGCCAGGCGCGCAGCGGGGAGCTGATTCGGCGCCGGCGCGAATGCCTGCACTGCGGCCGCCGCTTCACCACCTACGAGCGCATTGACGAAATCCCCTACATGGTCATCAAAAAAGACGGTCGTCGCGAAAAATTCGACCGCCAGAAAATCCTGCAGGGATTGCTGAAGGCGTGCGAGAAGCGGCCCGTGCCACCCGCGAAGCTGGAGGCACTGGTGGACGAAGCCGAACGCTTCGTCAGCGAAGCGCCCGACCGGGAGCGCACGACGAAAGAGGTCGGCGAGCTGCTCATGAACCGGCTGCGCAAGCTCGACAAAGTGGCCTACGTGCGCTTTGCTTCTGTCTATCTGGACTTCAAGGACGTCCGCGAATTCATGGACGAGTTGAAAGGGCTGCTGCGGGAACGCGTGCGCCGCTAGGGCCCCCCGAGCCGATGCCGCCAGCTTCTTCCTGGGCCGACCAGACCGCTGCCGAAAAGGTTTTCACGGTGCGGAACCCCAACCGCTGGTAGAGCTCGAAGGCGGGCCGATTCTCGGTCGAAACGGTCAGCGTGAGCGCACGAAAACGCCGGGCCTGCAGGGCGGCCATCGTCGCCTGCAGGAGTCGTCGGCCGAGCCCGCGGCGCTGGCAGTCCGCACGCACAGCAATCTGGGTGGTGTGCGCCACCTTGGGAGAGACCTCCGAGTTCAGCACCGCGGCCAGCAGCGCCTGGCCGTCCGGCGCAGGGACCACGAACGAGACCTCGGGCAGAAAGCGTCCGCACCCGGGCAGCAGAATGAGGTTGCGCAGGAACTTCAGCGCGCCCCCGGACGTGCGGTACTGCTCGTTGATTTGGCTGTCCACATGGCCGGCGTAGGCCGATTGAATCAGCCGTGCACAGGGAACGAACCAGCGCTCGTTCCACGGCTCGATCCGCACGGCTCCGGAATCTGGCGGTGGCGACGCCTCGGTCAACGGCCGCAGCATGAACTGGCGCGGGAACAGCCGGAAGCCGAGGGCCGCAAACACCTTGTCGTGTGAGCCGCCGAAAGGAATGAGCTGGGCCTCGATCCGTTCCACACCAGCGCGGCTGCGGAGTGCACGCACCAGTTCGCACAGCAGGGGTGCCGCCACTTCGTCATGAGGGTACCGCGCGGAGACGAACAGGTCCCCCAGCAGGCCCTTGTGTTCTTCCACCACGTAGAAACCGTAGCCGGCCGGTACCGTGCCTTCGAAGACGGCATAGCCCGACAGCGCACGCGTGTCCAGAAATCTCCGCAGGGTCTCGATCGAGGGCCGATAGTCCCAGAGCAAGACCTCGAGCCACTGTCGCTGCTCTTCTTCGAACAACGGCTCCAGCGCCCGGGCTTGCAGTTGCCGGAGGTCAATCAGGCGGAATCTTGGCTGCAGGCACATCCGCACCAGCCCGCGGACACGGGCCTTGGCACCGCAGCCGCATTATAGTGGTCGGGGCAGAGTGCTTCCACCGAAACGTACCCTACCGCACGCCCTGCCCGCCCGGCTTCCCGTGCTATGATGCCGGGTCGAACGCTTCAAGCCTCTGGTGACTGAGGGTGACAGCGCCCCTGCAACTCCCGCAACGCAGCAGCCCGGGCGGCAAGCTGGTGGCGGCTGTGCTGACGCTGTTGGCGTTCTGCGCGCTGACGTTGCTGACGATCTCCGCCTATTTGCTCTATCGAGTACTTTCCCCCGAAGCTACTTCCATTGGCATCGCGCTGGAATCTCTGCTTGGTGACCCCGCCAGCCTCGAGTACCTGGCGCCGGATGGCACCACGCGGGAGGGCTGGCTGTTTCCCGGCCGCCGGGGCGCGCCGACGATCGTGCTGGCGCACGGCTACCAGTCGAGCCGCGCCGACCTGCTCCCGCTGGCCGCCAGCCTACAGGAGAATCGCTTCAATGTGTTTCTGTTCGACTTTTCCGGTCACGGCCGCAGTCCCGGTCGCACCACGCTGGGCTATGCGGAAACGCGGGAGCTGCTCGGTGTGATTGCCACACTGGCGCAGCAGCCGGATCTGGACCCGGAGCGATTCGGCATCTGGGGCACCGACCTGGGCGCGTTTGCGGCGCTGGCCGCCGCCGCGCAGGAGCCGCGCATCCGCGCACTGGTGGCTGGCTCGGTGTACGACCATCCGGAGATGCTGCTGCGCGTGCAGGTCGATCGCATTGGGCTCGGCGCGCTGCCGCTGGTGCACACCTGCACGCGTTGGGGGTTCCGCCTGCTGCACTGGTCGGACCGAATGACGCCTCCGCTCAGCGCGACCATAGGTTCTCTGGGCGGCAGTGCCAAGCTGTTCATCCGGCCGCTGGACGACCCGGTGTCTGGCGAAGTCACTCTGCAACTGTTTTTGCGGGCCCCGGAGCCGAAACAGCAGGAAGTCGTGCAGAAGGGCGGCTACGTCCGCATGCTGGATACAGAAAAGCGCAGCTATGAGGCCAGAATCGTCAGCTTCTTCCTGCAATACCTGCCCGTGACCGCACCCCGCTGACTTTTATTCCACCCGCACCAGAATTGCGCGCGGGGAGCGTGCCGGCAAGACAAAGGTCTCCCGCCCGCGGCGGATCTCTTCCAATCCCTCGCGCGAGGTCATCACCCAGGCGGGTCCCGGTTGCGCAGCCGACCACGGCGGCAGTTCGCGGCCGAGGTAGAAGTTCAAGCCGTAGTGCCAGGCGCGGTGCAGGCGGTAGGCTTGCAGACTGGCGCGCAGCGGTGCATCGTCGGCGACCATTTGAGCTGTGGCCCGTGCCGACAGGTACGGGTCGAGCCGCGGGAGCACCACGCGGTTGGAAACTTCGACCAGACTCGCCACGCTCAATGCGACCACGACCAGCGCCGACCATCCTGACCGCACAAACGCCAGCAGCAGGCTCGTCACACCGGCTCCGGCCGCGAGGCCCAGACCGGGCAAAAGCGCGCCTGCCTCCGTCAGGCCGGATTCCGGTGGCAGTCGCCCGAGCCAGGTGCCCGCCGTCAGCGTCAACACAAGCAACGTCCCGCCCACGCCAGCCAGCAGCCAGCGGGCGGCCGCTGGGTCGTGTGCGAGGGCCCGGCTCGTGCTGGCGGCCATCACCAGCGTCAGAGGCGCCACTGCCGGCAGAATGTAGCCCGGCAGCTTCGACTGCGAAGCGCTGAAAAAGAGCAGAGGAAAGACCGCCCAGCAGAGGAAGAAGGCCGAAGCGGACGGCTTCCATTCCCGCCAGCTCTGCCAGGCTTCGCGGGCGACCCCGACCAGCAACACCGCCCAGGGCAACAGCCCCAGCAGCAGCACCGGACCGAAAAACCACCAGGGCTGTTCGTGGCGGAAGACCGGAGTCAGGTAGCGCTGAAGGTTGTGCGCCAGCAGGAAGACGCGGACGAATTCCGGGTTCCGCTGCGCGCAGAGCACATACCAGGGCAGCGCGGTCAGCGCAAACCAAACTAGCACGTGCGGGTGCAGCGGACGCATCGCGCGGCGCCACTGTCCGGTGAGCAGGGCCCAGAGTAGCACACTGCCGCCAGCCAGGATCACGCCGGCGGGACCTTTGGCCAGCACCGCCGCCCCCAGGCCAATCCCCAGCAGCGCCTGTGCCCATCGTGCCGCAGGCTGCCCGGGGGCAGGTCGCAGCACAATCTCGGCCGCGGCGATCATGGCCAGGGCCAGCGCGCTGCTGAAGACCATGTCGGTCGAAGCCCCGCGGGCAAAACCGAGCACGCCGATCGAACTGGGAAAAATCAGCAACACGGCAAAGGCCGCAGCAACACCGTAGTGGCGTCGTGCTGTCCAGGCCAGAGCCAGCGCTGCCAGCAGCGCAGCCACGGCTGAGGGCAGCCGCGCCGAAACTTCGCTCTCACCAAACAGCGCAAACGCCGTGGCGGCACCCCAGTAGTAAAGCGGCGGCTTTTCCAGCCACGGTTGGCCGTAGAGCCGGGGAGTGACCCAGTCGCCCGATTCCTGCATGGCGCGCGCCACCCAGGCGTAGCGCGGCTCGTCCGGCCCGACCAATCCGATCGCATCCAGACGACTGAACAGGCAGAAGTAGAGAACCACGAGGATTGCCAGCGTCGCCGCCACCCTGCGCGTTTTGGAACCGGCAGCCAAGGCGCAGCGAGTCTAGCAGAGACAAGCCATCGTTGTGCAGGCCGTCGGCGCCGGTGTTAGAGTATGCGGCGGATGCGCGAAGGGCTGGAGTATGCAGCAGCGTGGGGATTGCTGAAACTGCTCGGCGTGCTGCCGCGTCGGGCTGCGCGGGCCTTTGGCGCCGGAGTGGTCCGGCTCGCGCTCCTGCTGCGACCATCGCTGCGTCGCGCCGGCGAGATCAATCTGCGGCTAGCGTTCCCCCAGTGGAGCGCAGCGCAGCGACGCCGCGTGCTCCGGCAGATGGCGCGACAGCTGGGCTGGATGGCGGCAGAGTTTGCGCGTTTCCCCCGCTACACGCCGCGGGCCCTGCAGCGCATCGTCGTCTACGACGGTTTGGAGAATTTCCTCCGTGCCCGTGCCCGGGGCCGGGGGGTACTGGTGTTGACCGGTCACATCGGTGCCTGGGAGCTGTCCTCGTTCGCCCATGCCGTCTTCGGCTACCCGATGCACTTCCTGGTGCGTCCGATCCCGAACCGTCGTGTGGAGGCTCTGGTGCACCGCTACCGCTGCGCAGCGGGCAATGTGGCGGTGGAGAAGAAGAACGCGGCGCGTCAGATTTTTCAGGTGCTGCGTCGCGGTGGCACCGTCGGCATCTTGGCTGACCTGAACACGCCGGCCACCGATGGTGTCTTCGTCGAGTTCTTTGGAGTCCCGGCCTGTACGACCGACGCAGTCGCCCGGATCTCGCTGCGCAGTGGTGCACCGGTTGTGCCCGGATACATCTACTGGGACGAAGCCCAGCACCACTACCGGTTGCGGTTCGAGCCGGAAGTCGAGCTGGTGCGCAGCGGCGACGAAGATCGCGACGTCGTCGCCAACACGCAGCGCTTCGCCCGCATCCTGGAGGAAGTGATTCGCCGGCGGCCCGAACAGTGGCTCTGGGTACACAAGCGCTGGAAGACGCGGCCGCCCGGCGCACCGCCCATCTATCCCGACTGAGCCGGCCCATCCGCCGGCAGGTGAGGCCACTATGTCGCACACGGCTCGTGAACTGGCTGAATTCCTGCAGGCCCCGCTGGAAGGCGACGGGGAGGTGATCATCACCGGCGTGGCCAGTCCAGAACAGGCCCGTCCCGAAGACCTGATCTATGTCGAATCGGAGCGACATCGCGCGCGGGCGTTCCGCTCGGCTGCGCAGTGCGTGCTGGCGCCTGCCGGGCTCGAGCTGCCCGGCGTGCGTACCGTGGTGCGAGTTGACCAGCCGCGTCTGGCGTTCGCGCGTGCGGCGGCCTGGCTGGTGCCCACCCCGCCGCTGGCCCACGGCGTGCATCCAACAGCCCTTGTGGCTGCCACGGCACGGCTGGCACCCACGGCGGCCATCGGCCCGTATGTGGTGGTTGAAGAGGGCGCCGAGATTGGCGAACAGGTGCAAATTGCCGCGTTTTGTTTTATCGGCCGCCAAGCACGCCTGGGGCCTGGCTGCCGGCTCTATCCGCGCGTGACGCTCTATCCGGGCGTGCGGCTGGGCGCGCGCGTCACGGTGCATGCCGGCGCGGTGATCGGCAGCGACGGCTTCGGTTACGTGCGCGCCAACAGCCACTACGAAAAATTCCCGCAGCTCGGCACGGTCGAAATCGCCGACGATGTGGAAATCGGCGCGAACACCACGATTGACCGCGGCGCGCTCGATGCCACCACCCTCGGCCCGGGCACCAAGCTGGACAACCTCGTGCACGTCGGACACAACGTGCGCATCGGCGCCCACTCCATCATCGCCGCACAAACGGGAATCTCTGGCAGCAGCCAGGTGGGCTCCGGTGTGGTGCTCGGCGGGCAGGTGGGCATCGCGGATCACTGCCGCCTGGAAGATGGCTGTGTGGTCGGGGCCCAGGCCGGCATCCCCACCGGCAAAACGATCCGCAGCGGCCAGTTCGTCTGGGGTACACCGGCGCGCCCGATGGAAAAGTTCAAGCAACAGTATGCCTGGTTTACGCGGCTGCCCGAGTTGGCCGAGCGGATTCGCCGGCTCGAACAAAAGCGGTAGAATAAGCCGGTGGCGCTGGTCGTCATTGGCGGGCACACCCGGAACATCGGAAAGACGGCGTTGGCCGTGGATCTGATTGCCGCTTTTCCGCAGGCGCGCTGGACTGCAGTCAAGATCACGCAGTATGGCCATGGCCTTTGCTCGGTCCATGGTGGCGTCTGCAACTGCGCGCCGTCCGAGCACGCCGTTGCGCTCGATGAAGAATTCGATCGGGAGGCCCGCACCGACACGGCGCGGTTTCTCGCCGCTGGTGCCGAGCGGGCCTGGTGGCTGCGCGCCCGGCACGGGCAACTCGCCGCGGCGATGCCCTTGCTCCGGCAGGTGCTCGCTGGTGCCGTCAACGCCATCCTGGAGAGCAACAGCGTGTTGGAACTGTTGCGGCCGGACCTCTATCTGGTTGTGCTCGATCCGCGCACAGAAGATTTCAAGCCCTCGCTGCGGCGTGTGCTGGACCGTGCCGATGCGTACCTGCTGCGCGCGCCCCTCGAATCGGTCCCGTGGCGCGGTGTTTCCGCGCGGCAACTGGAAGCTCGTCCGCAATTCCTGCAGCCGCCGAGAGCGCCATTGCCCCGGGCCCTGGTCGAGTTCGTTCGAGTCAGATTGGCAACCGCTTAGCTATCGGTTTGACCTTTTGACGACATTTCACTGTTGACCGGTCGCAAAAGGACTAGAATAATCACGTCGTAGGGCGTATCCTTCTGACGCTGGGGGCAGATGGACAGGTTGACGAACGCTCACCAGTCCGGCGCGCCTGCCTGCAAGTTCCCCCGTCACAGAGTGTTGTACGTGACCTTATTCTGTGCGGTGAGTTGCGCGCGGTGAAGGCGACCAGCAACAGGGAACCACTGATGGCACACGGAACCCAGATTGGCTTCGAGATTCCCGACCAGTCCGCAGAGCTGGAAGCTCGACTGAAGGCGGCCATTGACCGCAGCGTCGAGCACCTGCTCGCCTTGCAGGCTCCGGATGGCTACTGGCACGCCGAACTGGAAGCCGACACCACGCTGGAATCGGACTACATTTTCTATCTTCATTTGTTGGGCAAGGCGGACCCGGAGCGCGTGTCCAAGCTGGCCAATTACGTCCGCCGGCGCCAGTTGCCGGATGGTGGCTGGAACATCTACTACGGCGGACCGGCCGAGGTGAACGCCACCGTCAAAGCCTATGTCGCGCTGCGACTGGCCGGCGATGCCGCCGAAGCGCCCCACATGCAGCGTGCCGCCGAACGGGCCCGCGCACTGGGTGGGTTGGGGCAGACGAACTCCTTTACGCGCTTCTACCTGGCCATGGTCGGTGCCATCGAATGGGAAAAAGTCCCGGCCATCCCGCCCGAGCTGATGCTGGCACCCGATTGGTTCTTTTTGAATATCTATGAGATGTCTTCGTGGACGCGGGCGATTGTCGTGCCGATGATGATCCTCTATGCGCGCAAACCTTCCTGGAAGCTGCCCGCCGGTGTCTGTGTGGATGAGTTGTACTCCGACCCCGCGCGCCGGATTCCGTCGTTTGCCTGGGATCGGGAACTGTTCACCTGGCGGAATCTGTTCCTGGCGGCGGACCGCGTCTTCAAGCTCTACGAACGCCTGCCCTGGAAGCCGCTGCGCCGCCGGGCGCTGCGTGCCGCAGAACGCTGGATGTTCGAACATCTGGAGCGCAGCGACGGACTGGGCGCCATCTATCCCGCGATGATGAATTCCATCTTCGCGCTGCTCGCGCTTGGCTATGGCGCCGATGACCCGCTCACGGTCCGTGAGGTGCGGCAACTGGCTCGCTTCGAAATTGAACAGGACGATACGATTCGCGTGCAACCCTGCCTGTCGCCGGTCTGGGACACTTGCATTGCCATGGTGGCGCTGGAAGAGGCCGGCCTGCCGCCCGATCACCCCGCGCTGATCCGTGCTACGGACTGGCTGCTTGACCGGCAAATCTTCGGCCCGGGAGACTGGCAGAAGAAGTGTGACGGGCGCCCGGGCGGTTGGGCCTTTGAGTTCCGCAACGACTTCTACCCCGACGTGGACGACACCGCATTCGTGCTCATGGCCCTGCAGCGGGTGGACTATCCCGACCGCACCCGGCTCGAGCAGGCCATCCGCCGCGGCCTCGAGTGGCTGCTCAGCATGCAGAATCGCGACGGCGGCTGGGGCGCATTCGATAAGGACAACGACCGCTGGGTGCTCACCCAGGTGCCGTTTGCCGACCACAACGCGATGATCGATCCTTCCACGGCAGACGTCACGGCGCGGGCCCTCGAGTGTCTGGGCCGGTATGGCTGGCCGGCCGAACATCCTGTGGTCCAGCGCGCTGTCTCCTTCCTGCGCCGCGAACAGACCCCGGAGGGCCCCTGGTATGGCCGCTGGGGCGTCAACTACATCTACGGCACCTCCGGTGTGCTCCGCGCGCTCGAGCCCCTGGGCATGGCGGCGCGCGACTTTGCTCGGCGTGCGGTGGAATGGTTGCGTGGAGTCCAGAACCCGGACGGCGGCTTCGGGGAATCCATTGCCTCCTACGACGACCCGAACCGCAAAGGGCAGGGCACAAGCACCCCCTCGCAGACCGCCTGGGCATTGATCGGTCTGCTGGCCGCCGCGGCCCCGGAGCCGAAAGCGCGGTGCAGCGACCCGGCGGTCGTTCGCGCCATCGAATACTTGCTGGCCACGCAGAAGCCGGATGGCTCCTGGGACGAGGCCGAATTCACTGGTACAGGATTCCCGCGCGTGTTCTATCTGAAATATCACCTCTATCGCAATTACTTCCCGCTGTATGCGCTCGCCCGCTATCGCAACCTGTCCGGGGGCACGGAGCCGTTCCATGCCGTGACGCTGCGGCCGGAAGCGTTTGCACCACGTCGTCCGGGGGAGGCCGAACGGTGAGATTCCCACTGCGCATGACCGCACGGATGACCAGCTATATCGCCGGCAAGCGCCTGCGAGGCGAGGAGAAATTTCCGCTCGTGCTGATGCTGGAGCCGCTGCACGCCTGCAACCTGACCTGCACCGGCTGTGGTCGGATCCGCGAGTACAAGCAGACGATTGACGAAATGCTGACCGTCGAGCAGTGCGTGGCCGCCGCCGAGGAGTGTGGCGCACCGGTGGTCTCGATCTGTGGCGGCGAGCCGTTGATCTACCCGGCGATCGGCCGGCTGGTGCGCGAGCTGCTCGGCCGGGGGCGTTACATCTACCTCTGCACCAATGGTATGTTCATCCGCAAGCGCTTGGCCGAGCTGGTCCCCTCGCCCCAACTCTTCCTGAATGTGCACCTGGACGGCATGGAGCGCACCCATGACCTGTGTGTGGAACGGGATGGCGTCTTCCGCGAGGCCATCGAAGGCATCCAGGCGGCCAAAGCCGTCGGCTTTCAGGTCACCTCGAACACGACTATCTACAAGGAAACCGACCTGAACGAAATCGCCGAACTGTTCGACTACCTGCAGCAGCTGGGTGTGGATGGCCACATGATCTCGCCGGCGTACTCCTACGCTGCGGTGATGACGAAAGACATCTTCATGTCCCGCGACGAGATCCGGGAAAAGTTCCGGCAGGCCTGCGCCCTGCTGGAAAAGTACACGCTGATGACGTCCCCCATCTATCTGGAATACCTGCGCGGCGAACGCGAACTGATGTGCACGGCCTGGGGCAATCCCACCTACAACCCGCGCGGCTGGAAGGGCCCCTGTTACCTGATCACCGATGCGCACTACCCGACCTTCCGCGAATTCCTGGAGAAGACTCCGTGGGAGAAGTACGGCCGCGGACGCGACCCGCGCTGCGAGGACTGCATGGTCCACGTCGGCTACGAAGCCTCCGCCGTGCTCGGCAGCCAGCGCAGACTCGGCGACAACTGGAAGCTGCTGAAATGGCAGTTGACCGGCGGCCGGGGCCGCCGCCAGAACGGATCCCACACCAACGGCCAGCGGACACCAACTCCGTCCCACATCCCGACGGCGACGCCGCGGCCGGCCTACGACGCCGAATCAGGAGCCTTTCGGATCCTATGAGCGTTCTCGGAGCCCATCCACACACGCTCGTCACCGGGGCCTCCGGCTTTCTCGGCAGTCATGTCGTTCGACAACTGGTGGCCCGGGGGGAACGGGTGCGCGTGCTGCTGCGGCCCTCCAGCCAGCGACGGGCGCTGGACGGCTTGGAGGTGGACTACGCCTGGGGCGACCTGCGCGACCGGGCTGCGCTGCGTGCGGCGTTGCGCGGCATCCGATGCGTCTTTCACGTAGCGGCTGACTACCGGCTCTGGACGCCGCATCCGCGGGAACTCTACGAATCCAACGTCACCGGAACCCGAAACCTGCTTGCTGCTGCGGCGGAAGCGGGTGTCGAGCGGTTCCTCTACACATCCAGCGTGGCCACCATCGCCGTGCCTCGTCCGGGGGCCCTGCCGAACGAAGCCACTCAAACGCGACTGCAGGAAATGATCGGCCACTACAAACGGTCGAAATGGCTGGCCGAACAGGAAGCGCTGGCGGCGGCACAGCGCGGCTTGCCGGTCGTTATCGTCAACCCCACCGCGCCGGTCGGCCCGGGCGACTGGAAGCCCACGCCCACCGGACGCATCATTCTGGATTTTCTTCGCGGGCAGATGCCCGCCTACGTGGACACTGGGTTGAACCTGGTGCCGGTCGAAGACGCCGCCGCCGGCCACCTCTTGGCCCTGGAACGCGGCCGGCCCGGCGAACGATACATTCTGGGCGGCGAGAACCTGACCCTGCGCGAAATTCTTGAGAGGCTCGCTCGGATTGCCGGCCGGCCGGCGCCACGGCTGCGGTTGCCGCACTGGGCTGCGTTGCTGGCTGGCTGGGTGGATGCGGGCCTGGCCCGGCTGACGGCCCGCGCACCGCGCGTGCCGCTCGAGGGCGTACGCATGGCGCGGCACCGGATGTTTGTGGACGATTCGCGCGCGCGGCGCGAGCTTGGCTTCACCCCCGGCTCTGTCGAAGCGGCACTCGAACGCGCTGTGCGCTGGTATGAAGTCAACGGCTACGTGTCAGGTCCGGTGGCGCGTTCGGTCGCACGCGCCCATGCCGCGGCCTGATCTGTGCGGACAGGTGAAGTTGCTGACGTGAACATCCTGGTGACATTTGCCCTGGGGCGGGAATTTGCTCCGTGGTGCAGGCTGCGGACGTTTCGCGCCGAGCCGGCCGTTTCAACGACGCGGCCGCAGGTACACGTCTTCTGCAGTGAAACTGGCGCCACGCGGGTGCGTGCGGCAATCACCGGCATAGGCCCGCAGGCGGTCGGACAGGCGATGGCGGCGCTGCTGGCCAGTCCGCCGGAGGTCTGCATCAGTGCCGGATTGGCCGGCGGATTGCGCCCGCAGCACCGGAGCGGGGAGGTACTGCTGGCGCGTGCAGTACGCTCGCTCGAAGGGGATCGTCAGCTCCGCTGCGATCCCGGCCTGCTTTCCGCTTCCCGGTTTCTGAGTTGTCGCATCGCGGATCTGTTCCTGAGCAGTCCGCGCGTGATCGGCTCCGCCTGGGAGAAACGCCGGCTGGGACGCCTGGCCGATGCGGTGGAGATGGAAAGCCTGGTGGTACTCGAAGCGGCCCGCCAGTGCGGCAGTGCGGTGCTCGCGATCCGTGCGATTGCCGATACGTGCGATGAAGATCTGCCGTACGATTTCGGCCGGTTCGTGGACGCGCACGGCCAGCCGAATCTTTCCCGCGCCCTGGCCGAAGTGGCACGGCGGCCGCTGCGTCTGCCAGCGCTGCTGCAGCTGAACCGCCGATCCCGCCAGGCCGCCGAGGCCCTATGCCGGTTTTTGGAGGACTATGTGCAGCTTCTGCCGCAGTTGCTGATACACCCGGCCGAGGCGCCGGAAGGAGTGGCCGCTACGTGAACCGCACGGGCATGTCGGTGGAGCCGACGACGGCGGCGCGGGGTACGCGCACGATGCGCGCAGGTGTCTATCGCGGCCCGGGTCGCGTCGAAGTCGAGCAGGTGCCGGTGCCGGAAATTGGGCCCGGGGAAGTGCTGGTGCGCGTGGCCGCCTGCGGCGTCTGCGGCACCGATGTGAAAAAGATTCAACACGGCTTCTTGCCGCCGCCGCAGATCTTCGGACACGAAATTGCCGGCACCATCGTTGCGGTCGACCGTGGCGTGACCCGATGGCGGCCGGGCGATCGCGTGGTCAGCTTCCACCACATCCCCTGTGGCGCTTGCTTCTACTGTGTGCGCAAGCTGTTCTCGCAGTGCCCGGTGTACAAGCGCGTGGGGGTGACGGCCGGCTTCGCGCCGAACGGTGGCGGCTTCGCGGAGTACGTGCGGGTGATGCCCTGGGTGGTCGAGCGCGGGCTGGTCGCGATCCCGGACGGCGTCAGCTTCGAGCTGGCCACCTGGGTCGAGCCGGTCAACACCTGTCTGAAGGCCGTGGGAAAAGCGGGTGTGGCTCCGGGCGAGACCGTGGTGGTCATCGGGCAGGGCCCGATCGGAGTGCTGTTGATGCTGCTGGCCCGACTGCACGGGGCTGTCGTTTTGACCACAGACCCGGTTGCTGAACGCCGGGCCCGAAGCGTACAGTTAGGGGCGATGGCCGCGCTCGACCCGGATCAGGAGGAAGTCGGACCCCACGTCCGCCGGGTGACCGACGGGCGGGGCGCCGACGTGGTCCTGCTGGCGGTGCCCAGCGCGGCGCTTGTGCGCCAGGCGCTTGCCTTGGCGCGTCCCGGGGGGCGGGTCCTGTTGTTCGCTCACAACGACCCGCAGATGGAAGTCAGCTTTCCCGCGGCAGCAGTCGGAGTGGAGGAGAAGCAGATTCTGGGCAGCTACAGCGCCGACGTGGATTTGCAGCAGCAGGCCGCGCAACTGGTGTTTGAGCGCCGGCTGCCGCTCGAGGGCCTGATTACAGACCGGTATCCGCTGGAGCAGATCTGTGAGGCTCTGGCACGAGCCGCCCGCCCTGCGGGTGATTCTTTCAAAGTGGTGATCACACCTTGATGAAGACCGAAACGAATGGACACATGATCGCGGCCGTGCTCTACGGCCAGGAAAATCTGAAGGTCGAGCGCGTGGCGATTCCTCCCCTCGGCGACGACGAGGTGCTCGTGCGCGTCAAAGTGGCGCTCACCTGCGGCACCGACCTGAAGGTCTGGAAACAGGGCTCGCATCCGCGGATGATCACACCACCGGCCATCTTCGGCCACGAACTGGCCGGGGTGATCGAGTGGGTTGGACCTCGCCTGAACGGCCAGTTGCGGCCGGGCATGCGCGTCGTGCCGGCCAATTCGGCGCCCTGCCGCACCTGCCTGTACTGCCGCAAGGGTCGCGAGAACCTGTGCGAGGACCTGCTGTTCAACAATGGCGCGTACGCGGAATACATCCGCATCCCGGGCCGAATCGTCCGCGAAAATCTGCTGGAAATCCCCGAAGGGGTCACGTTCCACGATGCGGCGATGGTGGAACCGCTCGCCTGCGTGCTGCGCGGGATCGAAGAAACCGGCATTCAGCCCGGCGATACTGCCGTGGTGATCGGCTGTGGCCCGATCGGACTGAAGTTCATCCGCGTGCTCTCCGGCCGCGGCGTCCGTGTGATTGCGCTCGGCAAGCGTCCCAGCCAGGTCCGTGCGGCCGAACGGCTCGGCGCGCGCGCCGCCTTCGATGTCTCCCGGACGGAACACGTGATCCCTCGCGTCCGCGAACTGACCGATGGGGGACGGGGCGCCGATGCGGTGATCGAAGCCGTCGGCTCGCCGCTCACCTGGCAGTGGGCGGTGCAGATGGTCCGTCGCGGCGGCACCGTGAACCTGTTTGGGGGCTGCCCGGCCGGCTCCAAGGTCGAATTCGATCCCGGTGCGCTGCATTATTCGGAAATCACGCTGAAGTCCAGCTTCCATCACACGCCGCGCCACATTCGGGAAGCGCTCGCAGCCATTGCCCGGGGAGAAGTCCGTGCCCGCGACCTGCTCACGGGTGAAATCCCGCTCGCCGAACTGCCGGCCATGTTCGAGCACATGAAGCACCGCAACGGCGAGCTGAAAACAGCCGTGATCCCCTGACTCTGCGCCGCGAGCGCTCGCTGCGTCGTCCCCGCGTTTCCCCGCGGGCGGAAGGCGTTGCGCCACCGATGAGCTTGGCCGTCGAACTTGACATCGCACGTCATCTGCCGCCGACCGGTTGTTCGGTGGCGGAAGCGCAGGCCTACACGCGCTGGCTGGCCACACACCACTACGAAAATTTCACGGTGGTGTCCTGGCTGCTTCCCCGCCGACTGCGCCAGCATTTCTACAATGTGTATGCCTATTGTCGCTGGGCCGATGACCTAGGCGACGAAGTGGCCGATGCCCGTCGCGCCCTGGCGCTGCTCGACGAATGGGAAGCCGAGTTGCACGCCTGTTACGCGGGCCGGCCGCGCCACCCCGTCTTTGTGGCTTTGCGAAGCACAATCGAACAGTTCGCGATTCCCATCGAGCCTCTCGCGGACCTGCTGCAGGCGTTCCGCCAGGATCAATCCGTGCATCGCTATCCGGACTGGGCGGCGTTGCATGGCTATTGCCGCTACTCGGCGAACCCGGTCGGGCACCTGGTGCTCTATTTGTGCGGCTATCGCGATGCGGAACGGCAACGACTGGCCGATGCCACCTGTACCGCCCTGCAGCTCGCCAATTTCTGGCAGGACGTCTCCCGCGATCTCGACAAAGGCCGCCTCTACATCCCGCTGGACGCGCTGGCCCGGCACGGACTGAGCGAAGCCGATATCGTGGCCCGACGCTTCGATGCCCGCTACGTCTCGTTGATGCAGGAGCTGATCGCCCACACCCGCGAACTGTTCGCCCGCGGCCGACCGCTCGCCCGTCTGGTCGCGCCGGAGCTGCGCGTCGATCTCGAGCTGTTCACGCGGGGCGGCGAGGCCGTGCTCGAGGCGATCGAACGCATCGGATACAACACCCTCGCCCGGCGGCCCACGGTCCGTCGCGGCACCCAAGCGCGACTGTTTGGCCGGGCGCTGCTGGCCCGGCTGTTCGCGCCGCTGGCGGCCGGCCCAGCACCGGACTGCTTGCCGCTCCCTCGCCGGGGTGCGCCGGACCCGGCGCCGGCCACCGGCGCAACCCATCTGGATGCAGCCTACGCCGGCTGCGAGCGGTTGGTGCGGGCCGCACACACGAATTTCTACTTCGCGTTTCATCTGCTGCCGCGTCCGAAGCGCCGCGCCCTCTGTGCCCTGTACGCCTTCATGCGCCGTGCCGACGACATTGCTGACGGTCCCGGCAGCGCAGAAGAAAAAGCCGAACGCCTGCGCCAGCTCGGCGCCGAGCTGCACCACGGGCTGGCCCGTGCCTCGGTGGCCGACCCCGTGCTGGCGGCGCTGGCCGACACGGTGCAGCGCTACGCGATCCCGCACCGGTTGCTGGACGATCTGCTGTCCGGCGCCGCCATGGATCTCACCGTACGCACGTATGCCCGGTTTGAGGATCTGCGCGACTACTGCTATCGCGTGGCGGGCACGGTCGGTCTGTGCTGCCTGCAGGTGTTCGGCTACCGCGATGCGCGCGCGCCGGAGCTGGCCGAACAACTCGGCATCGCGTTTCAGTTGACCAACATCCTGCGCGACCTGCGGGAAGATTTCGAGCGGGGCCGCATCTACCTGCCCGAAGAAGACCTGCAGCGGTTTGGATGCACCGGGCCGGATCTGCCCCGTCACGCCGCTGGCCCTGAACTGCGGCGTCCACTGGCCCAAGGGCTTCCTGCGGCCGCCGGGCACCATCGTCTTCCACTATCTGGAGCCGATCCCGGCCGGCCTGAAGCGCGGCGAGTTCATGCGCGAACTGCAGACTCGCATCGACACGGCGACCAAGGCGCTCGAGGACGAGGGGCTCTAGGTCGGCTCCCTGGCCTCGACCAGCTTTAGCAACGTCTCCATGGCGTGGTCGCGCACGCCGTCCTCGCGCAGGTGGCCGACGAGATCGCTGAGATAGTCGATGTTGCGCCCCGACAGCCCCTTGGCCCCGGCGATCAGCTCGGCCTGTTGATCCAGGCTCAGCGCCCCGGCCCACTGGCTGTGCTTCATGTCCGACAGGAACACCAGCGACGAGACCTTGCCCGCCTCGCCCTCGATCTTCAGGTCGCTCCAGGCCTCGAAATAGGTCTCGGTCGGCTGCTCGCGTTCGCGCAGATAGGCATAGACCTCGTCCCACTGGCCGGCCGCGACGCGATAGGCCACGCCCCGCACCGCGCCGCCGGGCGCCAGGCCCAGCACCAGGCCCGGCCGCTCATAGGTGCCGCGATGGTGGACCGAATAGATGCAGAACGCCCGCCGACGGCCATGGAGCGTCGCGCGCCTTCGCTCTACAAACGGGAACCCGGGACGCCACATGAGCGATCCGTATCCGAACACCCATTTGTCGCCGCTCTCTCTGCTCATCACCAATCCCGACTGGACGCGCCCACTTCATGACCCATACCGACGTCGCCCCGTCCCGCAAAGCCCGCCGGCGCGGTCTGCTCACGCCTTTCATCATCGCGCTGGCCTTTGCCTCCGCCTGGTGCGTCGGTTGGTTCTGGCTGCGCGGCCAGGCCGAGCAGCGAATGGACACGGCCTCGGCGGCGCTGAAGTCGCGCGGCTATGACCTGTCGTGGAGCGCGCGGACCTTCTCGGGCTTCCCCTTCCGGCTGGACGTCAACCTGACGGACGCTCGGGTGGCCGAGCCGTCGGGCTGGGCGCTGAAGATCCCCGAACTGAAGGCCGAGGCGATGATCTACGGCCTAGATCACTGGGTGGCGACCGCCCCACGCGGCGCGCTGCTGACCCGTCCCAACGGCGGCGACGTCGCCATCGCCGCCGGCGGTTCCC
>JAIMBE010000138.1 GCA_023511565.1 Bacillota bacterium | reverse complement strand
GCCGTAGGCTCGTGGGCGCGGAGATGGGTCTAAGCGACAGGGACGCGGTGCGGCAGGCCGAAGCCATCGGCTATCCGCTGGTGATCCGACCTTCGTTCACACTGGGCGGCACCGGTGGCTCGATTGTCTACAACGCGGAAGAATTTGCGGAGGCGATTGCACGCGCCCTGGATGCCAGCCCAGTGCACGAGGCCCTGATCGAGGAATCGGTGCTGGGCTGGAAGGAGTACGAGCTGGAGGTGATGCGCGACCACCGGGACAACTTCGTGGTGGTCTGCTCGATTGAAAACTTCGACCCGATGGGCATCCATACCGGCGATTCGATCACCGTTGCGCCGGCCCAAACGTTGACCGACAAAGAATACCAGCGGATGCGCGACGCGGCCGCCGCCATCATCCGCGAGGTGGGCGTCGAGACGGGCGGCTCGAACATCCAGTTTGCTGTGCATCCGGAAACCGGACGCATGGTGGTGATCGAGATGAATCCGCGCGTGTCGCGCAGCTCGGCCCTGGCCAGCAAGGCCACTGGCTTCCCAATCGCCAAAATCGCCGCCAAGCTGGCGGTCGGCCTGACTCTGGATGAAATTCCGAACGACATCACCCGGAAAACACCGTCCTGCTTTGAACCGACGATTGACTACGTGGTCGTGAAGATCCCGAAATGGCAATTTGAGAAATTCCCGGGCGCTGACCCGCTGCTCGGCACGCAGATGAAGTCGGTGGGCGAGGTGATGGCCATCGGGCGAACCTTCCAGGAAGCCTTGCAGAAGGGAATCCGGGCGCTCGAACCCCATGCGCCCTGGCGGCCACCGGCGGACGTCAGCTCGGGGCTGCTCCGCGAAAAACTCAGCCAGCCGAAAGCCGATCGCCTTCACTGGCTGTTCCTGGCGCTTGAGCGGGGCCTGTCGGTCAGCGAAATCCATGAGCTGACCCGGATCGACCCCTGGTTCCTGCGGCAGATGCAGGGCATCGTGGCCCTCAGACACCAGCTGGCCGGACAGCCGCTCGAACGACTCAGTGGCGAACGAATCCGCGAGGCCAAGCGCGCCGGCTTCAGCGATGAGCAACTGGCACAGCTGTGCCATCCGCAGGTCACTGCAGAGGACGTGCGGCGGCGGCGACAACAGCTCGGCATCCAGCCCGTGTTTAAACGGGTCGACACCTGCGCCGCCGAATTTGAGTCCTACACACCGTATCTCTACTCGACCTACGAGGAAGACGACGAAGCCGAACCCACCGGGCGGCAGAAGATTCTGATTCTCGGGTCTGGGCCGAACCGCATCGGACAGGGCATCGAGTTCGACTATTGCTGCTGTCATGCAGCGTTTGCGCTGAAGGAAGACGGTTACGAGACGATCATGGTGAACTGCAATCCGGAAACCGTCTCCACCGACTACGACACCAGCGACCGCCTCTACTTCGAGCCGTTGACCCTGGAAGATGTGCTGGCGGTGGTTGAGCGTGAACAGCCCGCCGGTGTCATCGTGCAGTTCGGCGGCCAGACGCCACTGAATCTGGCCAACGATTTAAAGCGTTGCGGCGTACCCATCATTGGCACTGACCCGGAGTGCATTGACTTGGCCGAAGACCGGCAGCGGTTTGGTCGGCTGCTTGCCGAGCTCGACATTCCGCAGCCGCGTAACGCCACCGCACAGTCGCCGGAGGAAGCCGCCCGACTGGCGAGTGCAATCGGCTTTCCGGTGCTGGTGCGGCCGAGTTACGTGCTCGGTGGGCGCGCGATGGTGATCGCCTACGATGAAGAAACTGTGCGGAACTACGTCGCCGAGGCCGTGCGCATGGGGCCCTCGCGCCCGGTACTGATCGATCAGTTCCTGGAAGAGGCCACCGAGGTGGACGTGGACGCGCTGGCCGACGGCAACGAAGTGGTCATCGGCGGCATCATGGAGCACATCGAGGAAGCCGGCGTGCACTCCGGTGATTCCTCCTGCGTGCTCCCTCCGGTGACGCTGAAGCCCACCGTGCTCGCGCAGATCCGGGAGTACACCGCGCGGTTGGCACGTGCGCTACGCGTGGTCGGATTGATGAACGTACAATTTGCCATCCAGCGCGACACCGTCTACGTGTTGGAGGTAAACCCGCGCGCCTCCCGCACCGTTCCCTACGTGAGCAAGGCCACGGGCGTGCCGCTGGCTAAAGTCGCGGCACTACTGATGGTGGGGCGCAGGCTGTCCGAGCTGAATCTGCCCGTGGTGCCGACCGACGGCGTGGCCGAGATCCCGGTACAGAACTGTTACGCGGTGAAGTCTCCCGTGTTTCCGTTCAACAAGTTCCGGGGCGTGGACACCATCCTCGGGCCGGAGATGCGTTCGACCGGCGAGGTGATGGGGATCGCAGCGAGCTTCGGGGGCGCGTTTGCGAAGGCACAACTGGCTGCGGGCCAGCGCCTGCCCGTACGGGGCACGGTATTCCTCAGCGTGAACGAGCGGGATAAACGCCAGGTGGTGCCGATTGCGCGCGAACTGGCCGCGCTCGGGTTCAAACTGCTGGCCACGCGCGGGACCGCAGCGGCACTGCGCGCCGCCCAGCTCGAGGTGGAATCCGTCTACAAAGTGAATGAGGGGCGCCCGAGTATCGTGGATTTGATTCGTAGTGGCAAGGTGGACCTGATTATCAATACCCCACTCGGCCGTGAATCGTTCTACGACGAGAAGTCGATCCGCCGCGCCGCGGTGCGCTACCGCATTCCCTGCATCACGACCCTGTCGGCGGCCCACGCGGCCACCCAGGGTATTCGCGCCTTGCAGGAACAATCCTACCAGGTGCTGGCATTGCAGGATCTGCACCGGCAGTCCGGGACACGGCCGTCTGTGCGCTCGTTGCGTGCCATTTCTACGTTGGGCGTGGCAAAGAAGTCCTGAAGCCGGAACGCGGCAACCGCCAACGGAAAGTTGCGCTAGAATAGGACTATGAAGCTCCACGGCATTTTCCCCCCGCTGACCACGCCGTTCGACGCAGCGGGCGAACTGGCGCTCGACCGGCTTCGCGCCAATATCGAGCGCTACAACCGCACCCGGTTGGCCGGCTATGTGGTGATCGGGTCAACGGGTGAGTCTGTACTGCTCAGCGCAAGCGAAGTCGAGCGCGTGCTTGCAACCGCGCGCGAGGCAGCGGCGCCGGAGAAGCTATTGATTGCCGGCACCGGCGTCGAAGGCACCGCAGAAACCATTGCACGCACACGACGGGCCGCCGAGCTCGGCTACCAGGTCGCGTTGGTGAAGACCCCCTATTACTACAAACCGGCGATGACCGAAGCCGCCCTGGCTGAGCATTTCCTGCGTGTGGCCGATGCGTCGCCGATCCCCGTGCTGATCTATTCGGTGCCCCAGTTCACCGGCCTGGCTGTGGAGGCGCCGCTGGTGGCGCGCCTGGCCGAACATCCGAACATCGTCGGGATCAAGGAAAGTTCGGGCAACGTCCAGCGGGTGACACAGATCATCCATGCCACTCCGGCGACGTTTCAAACACTGGTGGGCTCGGCGCAGACGCTGCTGGCTTCGATCAGCGTGGGGGCGGTCGGCGGCATTCTGGCGCTGGCCTGCGTGCTGCCGGAACTTTGCGTCGACCTCTACGAAGCCGCCAGTACCGGAGCGATGGAACGCGCCCGACAACTGCAGCACCGTCTGCTCGAGCCGGCCCTGACCCTGGTCGGGCAACTGAGCATCCCGGCCGTCAAGTACGCCATGGATCGCGTGGGCTACTATGGCGGTCCACCGCGCCGACCGCTGCTGCCGCTCGAACCGGCGCAGAAGCTCGCGGTCGACCGCGTGCTGGACACCATAGGTGTCTCCGCAGCCGCCGATTAGCTGGCCCGATTCCATCACATGGAATCCCACTGTATCTCGCTCCACGAGCTACCCCACATCAGCCCGCTGCTGTCGGCCTTTCTCGAACAGTTCGACCGGGTCGCACCCTTCTACGCCTATCCGCCGACGCTGGAGGGCGTGCTCGCTTCGGCGAGGGCGGTTGCGCCGGATATGGAACTTCGCCGTCGCGTGGTCGAAGTTTTGCGCGAACAGAATCGAGCCTTCGGCAGCGACGACAGCGTTGTGCAGAATCTGGAGCGGTTGTCTGCCGGCGCCGTGGCTGTGGTAACGGGTCAGCAAGTGAGCTTGTTTGGTGGGCCGGCCTACAGTTTCTATAAGGCACTGAGCGCCATCGCCCTGGCCAGACAGTTGCGCGCGGCCAGCATCGAGGCCGTGCCGGTGTTCTGGCTGGCCACGGAAGATCATGACCTGGCCGAAGTCAACCACTGTGAGCTACCCGGCCGCGACGGACTGGTGCGACTCGAGCTGGTCGCCAGCGAAGGCGACCGGGGCCGACGCGTGGGTGAAATTGCCCTGGGACAGGGAATTGCGCTCCTGCTCGAACGCGTGGGCGCTTTGCTGGACGGCCCGGCCGCCGACCACGTTGCCCGCACCCTGCAGGAGAGCTACCGGACCGGGGAAACCTACGGCAGCGCATTTGCGCGACTGTTTGCCCGGCTGTTGCACGGTCGCGGATTGGTGCTGCTCGACCCGCTTGAGCCACGACTGCATGCCCTGACGATGCCACTCTATCGCCGCGCGATCGAGCAAAGTCGTGAGCTCCGCACCGCACTGCTCGCGCGGAGCCGTGCACTGGAAGCCGCTGGATTTCATCCCCAGGTCAAGGTCAGCGAGACGGGAACGGTGCTGTTCATGAACCAGGACGGCCAACGAATCCCGCTGCGACAGCGCGGTGAACTGTTCACGGCCAGCGGTCGGAGCTTCCGCGCGTCGCAGTTGCTGGACCTGCTGGACGCGGATCCAACTGCGTTCACCCCCAACGTTCTGCTGCGTCCTGTAGTGCAGGACTGGCTGTTGCCGACCGCGGCGTACGTCGGGGGGCCGGCGGAACTGGCCTATTTTGCGCAGGTGGAAGTGCTCTACCGGCAACTGGGTGTGCGGATGCCGGCGGTGGTGCCCCGGGCCGGCTTCACGCTGGTACCACCACAGGTCCGGCGCCTGTTGCGCCGCTACGGGCTGCAGGTCGAAGACGTGTTCGCTGGCCGGCAGTCGCTACGACGGATGCTCGAGCGACAGTTCTTGAGTCCTGCGCTGGCGCGCCAATTCGACTCCGGCGCCCGCGCGATGGCCCGTGTGCTGACGAAGCTGCGCGGGCCGCTTGCGAAACTGGATCCGACGCTGGTCGGCGCACTCGAAACAGCACAGCGGAAAATCTTCTATCAGTACGAAAAGCTCCGCGCCAAGGCCGGACGGGCCGAAAATTTTCGCAGTGGCGTGCTCGATCGGCACGCGAAACTGCTGTGGGAGTTTCTCTATCCGCACCACGGCCTGCAGGAGCGCACCCTGAGCCTGCTGTGGTTTGTGGCGCTCCGCGGCACCGACCTGTTCGATGAGCTGGACAATCGCGCGGCCACCCGCGCGCAGCACCAGGTTCTGTTTCTCTAGCCGGCACTGTGGACCTTCGGCATGGCCGCGGCGGCGTGGTAGAATGTCGGCACGGTTGAGGGGGCACGCCATCATCAGTGGAGGACGAGCATGAAAATCACCCCGGGAAAAGCCAAGCGAATGGAGGCAGTATCGGATGCGCGCGGTGTGATCGGCGCGGCGGCCATGGATCAGCGTGGGTCGCTGAAAAAAGCCATCGCTCAGCACAAGGGCGTGGAGAAAAGCGCCGTGACCGCCGAGATGATGAGTGAATTCAAAGAAGCGGTGACTCGGGTGCTGACACCGCATGCCAGCGCGATCCTACTGGATCCGGAATACGGACTGGCGGCAACCAAGCAACGAGCCCCGAATGCCGGCCTGTTGCTCGCCTACGAGAAAAGCGGATACGACAACACCCGGCCCGGTCGTCTGCCGGACCTGCTCGATCACTGGTCCGTGCGTCGGCTGGTCGAAGCCGGCGCTGACTGCATCAAAATCTTGCTCTACTACACGCCGTTCGATCCCCCCGAGGTCAATGAGACAAAGCACGCCTGGGTGGAACGCATCGGCGCCGAATGTGCTGCGCTGGATGTACCGTTCTTCCTGGAATTCGTCGGCTACGAGGAAGGCCTGGATGAAAAGGGGCCGGAATTTGCCCGGAAGAAGCCGGACATTGTGGCGCGCAGCATGGAGGAGTTTTCCAAGGACCGTTATGGTG
>JAIMBE010000137.1 GCA_023511565.1 Bacillota bacterium | reverse complement strand
GCCCACCCAGCACAGCGTCAAGGAGCTGCTCAGCCTGGGCATCCAGCCCGATATCTTGCTCTGCCGCAGCGACCGCCCCATCCCGCGGGAACTGAAAGCCAAGATCGCGCTGTTCTGCAACGTGCAGGAGCATTGTGTGATCTCGGCAGAAGATGTCAGCTCCATCTACGAGCTCCCTCTGGCCCTGCACCGGGAAGGCTTGGATGCCCAGGTGCTGCGCCTGCTCCACCTGGAAACGGGCCCGGCCGACCTGGAGCGCTGGGAGCAACTGCTGGAATGCGTCCGCCATCCGACCGACGAAGTCCGCATCGGTGTCGTCGGGAAGTACGTGCAGCTCGAAGACGCCTACAAAAGCCTGCGCGAAGCCCTCATCCACGGCGGCATCGCCCACCGGCTGCGCACCGTGCTGGAATGGATCGAAGCGGAGGAAATTGACTCCGTCGCCGAAGCCGCACGGCGGCTGCGCAACGTGGACGCCCTGCTCGTGCCCGGTGGATTCGGCAAGCGTGGCATCCAGGGCATGCTCTATGCTATCCAGCATGCTCGCGAATCGAAACTGCCGTACTTCGGCATCTGCCTGGGCATGCAGTGCGCCACGATCGAATTCGCACGCAACGTTGCCGGCCTGCACGACGCCGATTCCACGGAATTCAATCCCGCCACGCCCCATCGCGTCATCTACAAACTGCGCGAACTGCTCGGCGTCGAAGAAATGGGCGGCACGATGCGGCTGGGGGCCTGGCCCAATCGCCTGGAGCCGGATTCGCTCGCCGCACGCGCCTACGGCGCCACGGAAATCAGTGAACGCCACCGCCACCGCTACGAGTTCAACCGGGACTACGAAAAGATTCTCACCGAACACGGTCTGCGCATCACCGGCCGCACGCCCGATGGCACCTATGTGGAAATCATCGAGCTGCCCGACCACCCCTGGTTCCTGGGCTGCCAGTTCCATCCGGAATTCAAGTCTAAACCGCTCGCGCCGCATCCGCTGTTCGCTTCGTTCATTCGCGCCGCCTATCACCACCGCCTGCGCCGCGCCGTCGTGACCGCCGAAACCGATGCCGTTTCGTCGGGTGGAGCCCGCACCGCCTCGCTGCCGGAAAGCGGCCAGAGCTCCGCTGCGCTGGGCACGCGGGAACCCGGGTGGGGATGACCCTGTCGGAGCGGCGGCACGGGGTATAATTCCACTCGTCCCGGCTGGGGCAAAAGAACGGGGCAGCCCAGCGCGGGCGCAACGCAGCGGGTGTTCAGTGAGCCAACCGGTACAGTTCGAAGTCGGTGGCGTTCGCCTGGGCGCAGGGGTCCCGCTGTTTCTGATTGCCGGCCCGTGCGTGATCGAAAGCGAGGCCCACGCCCGCATGCTGGCCGAGCGTCTGGTTGCATGCACCCACAGCCTGCAGCTCCCTTTCATCTACAAGGCGTCTTACGACAAGGCCAACCGCACCTCGGTGCATTCCTTCCGTGGACCCGGCCTGCAGGAAGGATTGCGCATTCTCAGGAAGATTCGCGACGAGCTGGGCGTGCCAGTGCTGACCGATGTGCACGAGGTCGCGCAGGTCGGCCCGGCGGCCGAGGTGTGCGACGTGCTGCAGATTCCCGCGTTTCTCTGTCGGCAGACAGACCTGCTCGTCGCTGCGGGCCAGTCCGGCCGCGCCGTGAACATCAAAAAGGGACAGTTCCTCTCGCCGCAGGAGATGGCGCATGCGATCGAAAAAGTCGCTTCGACCGGCAATCGGCGAATCCTGCTCACCGAGCGGGGCACTTCGTTCGGTTACCAGAACCTGGTGGTGGATATGCGCAGCTTTCCGATTCTGCGCCGGCTCGGCTATCCCGTGGTTTTCGACATAACGCATTCTGTGCAACTACCCGGCGCGGCGGGAACGGCTTCCGGGGGCCAGCCCGAGTTCATCGAACCGTTGGCCCGTGCCGGTGTCGCCGCCGGTGTCGACGGCATCTTTATGGAAGTGCACGACCACCCCGCTGCCGCCAAGTCCGATGGCGCCAACGCCATGCCGCTCGACCGCGTGCCGGCGCTGCTCGAGCGCCTCCAGCGACTGGCCGTGCTGGTCCGCACCTGGAGCTGACGTGAGTCGCGAAACGGCACGTCGGGTGCTGCGCATCGAGGCTGAAGCCATCGCCGGCCTGCTCGAGCGGCTCGACGAGCGCTTCGACCGCGCTGTCGAGCTGCTGCTCGGCTGCTCGGGCCGTGTGGTGGTCACCGGCATGGGGAAGTCCGGTCTGATCGGACGCAAAATCGCGGCCACGCTGGCCAGCACCGGCACCCCCGCGATTTTTCTCCATGCCGCCGAAGCGCTCCACGGTGACCTGGGAGTGCTGTTGCGCGGCGACGTCCTGCTGGCCATTTCCTACAGCGGGGAAAGCGAAGAAATCGTGGCGCTGCTCGAACCGGCCAAGCGGCTCGGGCTGCCGGTCGTGGCCATGACTGGCAATCTGAAATCGCCGCTGGCCACGGCGAGCGATGTGGTTCTGGACATCAGCGTCCGCGAAGAAGCCTGCTCGTTGAACCTTGCGCCGACTGCCTCCACGACCGCTGCGCTGGCCATGGGTGACGCGCTGGCCATTGCCTTGCTCGAGCGTCGCGGCTTCGGCGTCGAGCAGTTCGCTGCCCTGCACCCCGGCGGGCGCCTGGGGAAAAAATTGAAGCGCGTGGCCGACCTGATGCACCGCGGCGACGATGTGCCCATCGTGCGCCCACAGACGCCGATGCCCGATGTCATCTACGAGATGAGCCGCAAGGGCTTGGGCATGACCGCCGTGGTCGAAGATTCGCGCCGCGTGGTCGGCATCATCACCGATGGCGACTTGCGCCGGTTGATGCAGAAACGGAAAAAGGAAGCCCTCGAACTGACCGCCAGCGAGGCGATGACGCGCCATCCCGTCACGATTTCCGCCAGCGAGCTGGCCGCCACCGCATTGCACCTGATGGAGGAGCGCAAGATCACCTCGCTGTTGGTGACAGATTCGGAGGGTCGGCTGGAGGGGGTCGTCCACCTGCACGATCTGTGGACTCTGCAACTTTTCTGAGGGCGAATTCCGCCGGGATGGTGCCTGGCCACCGATTCGGTTGCGGGTACGGGACAGCTTCAAGCCCGACCCGGCAACCCGACGTGCGGCACCGGCCGGGTTCCGAGGAGCGATGGCCACAGCCGCCAATCGCAGTTTGAAAGCCCGCGCGCGCCGCATCCGGCTGCTGCTGATGGATGTGGATGGCGTGCTCACCGACGGCCGCATCTACCTGCAGTCGCTGCCCGATGGTTCTGCCGTGGAGATGAAGGCGTTTCACGCCTTCGACGGTGCTGGCCTGAAGCTGGCCCGCGCCGCCGGGATCCGCACCGGACTGATCACCGGACGCGATTCGGCGGCCACCGAACGCCGCGCGCGCGAGGTCGGCATGGATTTCGTCCTGCAGAAACAGGCCGAGAAGCTGCCCGCCTACGAGCGGATTGTGCGCGCGGCGGGTGTGCACGAAGAAGAGGTCGCCTACATCGGGGATGACCTGCCGGATCTGCCTGTGCTTGCGCGCGCAGGGTTGGCTGTAGCGGTGGCCAACGCCGCACCCGAAGTCAAACGCGCGGCGCACTACGTCACCCAGCGGGCAGGCGGCGCGGGCGCTGTGCGCGAAGTCGTCGAGCTGATTCTCAAAGCCCAGGGCAAGTGGCAAGCGGCTGTCCGCTCCGCCCGGGCATAAGCTGCCGTGCTCTGGCCCCATCCCATAGAAGGCCGCGGTGAGTTGCACGCAGGCTGGGAAGGGAAGGAACTGGAGCGGGCGATGGGAATCGAACCCACGTCCGAAGCTTGGGAAGCTTCTATTCTACCATTGAACTACGCCCGCTCCGGCGCCCTCAGGATACTGCAGGAAACAGGTTGCGCGCAAGAGGCCGGGCTGGATAAACTCTGCGCATGCTGAATCCCCCGGCGGACCCCGGCTATTACGTGGGGTGGGGCACGCGGGCGTTGATCAACGCGGGTTTGGCACAGGCCAAAGGCCGCGGCGGTCTCAGCTGGTTTCTGGTCTCGCTGCTGTTCGGACCGCTGGCCACACTGCTGATCCTGTTCCTCGATCGCAAATGAGCCCTCGGACCACGGCAATGTGTTTGCTGCCCGTGCGGCGCGCGCGTTTTCCTGTGCGGTTGTGCTAGAGTACGCCTTCGGCTGCGGCCGGCGTCAGGCCGTGTCCGGCAGCCCCACCCGGAGGCATCGTGGCCTACCGCGACCTGCGCGAATTCATCCGCAAGCTGGAAGACGAACACGAGCTGGTGCGCATCCGCGAGGAAGTGGATCCGGTGCTGGAGATCACGGAAATCACCGACCGGGTCACCAAAGCGGGCGGGCCGGCCCTGCTGTTTGAGCGGCCCAAGGGTTCGCGCATTCCGCTGCTGATCAACATGCTCGGCAGCCATCGGCGCGTGAATCTGGCGCTGGAAGTGACGCGCCTGGAAGAGGTCGCCGATCGCATCCGATCGTTTCTGGAGTTCCAGGCGCCGCAGGGCCTGCTCGACAAAGTGAAACTGCTCCCGAAGCTGGCTGAATTGGGCTCGTTTTTTCCGAAGGTGGTGCGCAGCGGCCCGTGCCAGGAAGTCGTGCGCAAAGAACATTTCTCGCTCTACGAGCTGCCCATCCTGCAGTGCTGGCCGCAGGACGCCGGGCGCTTCATTACCTGGCCGTTGGTGATCACAAAAAATCCGGAGACGGGCCGGCGCAACGTCGGCGTCTATCGCATGCAGGTCTTCGACGCGCGCACCACCGCCATGCACTGGCAGACGCAGAAACATGGCGCCGAACACTTCCGTCGTGCCCGCGCCGCAACTCCCGAAGGCAAATTGGAAGTCGCCGTGGCCCTGGGAGCCGATCCGGTCACCTGCCTGGCAGGCATCCTGCCGATCCCACCCGATCTGGATGAGATGATGTTTGCTGGATTTCTGCGCCGCGAACCGGTCGAAATGGTGCGCTGTGCAACCGTGGACCTGGAAGTGCCCGCCCATGCGGAAATTGTGCTCGAGGGCTACGTGCACCTGAACGAGCTCCGCACGGAAGGCCCGTTCGGCGACCACACCGGCTTCTATTCGCTCGAAGGCGAATATCCCGTCTTTCAGATCACCTGCATGACGCACCGCCGTGACCCCATCTACCTGACCACGATTGTCGGCCCGCCCCCCCAGGAAGATTTCTTCATGGGGCACGCCATCGAGCGGATTTTCCTGCCCGTGATGAAACTGCAGTACCCGGAGATTGTGGATATTTCCATGCCCGCCGAAGGCATCTTCCACAATCTGATGATTGTTTCCATCCGCAAATCCTATCCGGGTCATGCCCGCAAAATCATGAATGCGATCTGGTCGCTCGGCCAGGCGATGTTCACCAAAGTGCTGGTCGTCGTCGACCACGACGTGGATGTCCACAACTACCGGGAAGTCGTCTGGAAAGCGTTGTGTGCCATTGACCCCGAGCGCGACGTGCAGTTCACGCTTGGCCCCGTGGACACGCTGGACCACGCTGCACGCCTGCAGGACTTCGGCTCCAAGATGGGCATTGACGCTACCCGCAAATGGGCCACCGAAGGCTTTTCCCGCCCCTGGCCCGACGAAATGCTCGTCGATGAAAAAACCAAAGCCCGCGTCGAATCCGTCTGGAAGGCTCTGGGCATTTGAGTGGAGAAAATCTGTCTTAGTTGATGCGCTGTTGCGAATCATGATGCTAAACATTATTTCTTGACATCATTGTCATGGGAATGGCATCATATTCGCGTTATGAGGACCACGGTCTCGCTTGACGATGATATCGTCCCCTCGGTCAAGAGGTTTGCCGAGGAGAGAGACCTTTCGCTTGGCGAGGCCATTTCTCAACTCATTCGACGAGCGCTCCACGCTCCGATCCAAACGATAGAGAAAAATGGATTTCACGTACTGGTGTTGCCTCCTGGTTCGCCTACAATAACCAACGAACAGATCCGCAAATTGCTGGATGAACTCCATTGAGTGAAGTTCATCTTCTCGACGTGAATGTACTGCTGGCGGCCCTAGTGCCCACTCATGTTCACCATAACCGCGTCCAAGAATGGCTCGAACGATTCGCGCGAATCGGGTGGGCGACCTGCCCCATGGTTCAAAGCGGTGTTGTCCGCATTC
>JAIMBE010000136.1 GCA_023511565.1 Bacillota bacterium | reverse complement strand
GGTCATGCTGCGCGGGCAACAAAAAAGCCCCACTAGTCAACAGGGGGCTTTGCGCCACACCCTTTCTCGCGAAGAGTGATCGCTGCTCCGCTCGGGCAGGTTTCCTGGCTGACGACCTCCCGCGGCGTTCTATCCGCAGGACTGGGGACGCTGCGCCTCCGAACCCGAATCCTTCGGAGCGACCCTTCCCGCTCCCGGAATAGGAGCAGTGGGCGTTGTCTTCAACCACAGCGCCGGCCGATCACAGTGGCGGGACCGCGGCCGATTTGCACGGCCTTCCCTCTTACCGACAGGTGGCTCGGACGGGCTTCGCGCACCCACCCGACTCCTGCCGGCCACCCGAGCCGGTCAAATTTTTCGGTCTCAGTCTACGTTTGTGCTGCCACCCTGTCAACCAGCGACCGGCGTGGCGGGCGCCACCCGCTCAGATGTGGATGCTGCGCCGGTTGCGTGGTTCCGCGCTCCAGCGAATGTCGTCAATCCACCAGCGGCCGGCTTCGCGGACCAGAGAGAAGCGGGCCAGATAGCGTCCGCCATCGGCAGCGAGCACACGGGTGGTCAGCACGGCGCGCATGCCGGATTGCCGCTGCGCTTCGAATTCGACGCGACGCGTGGTGAAGACCGCACGGTGTTCGGCCACCATGGCGTGGTAGGTTTCAAACGCGATGCGCTCGCGATAGGATTCGGAGAACAGTGCGTAGGCCGCGCGAAAGTCACCGCGGTTCAACGCCTCCAGGTGCTGTCGGACCACGCGGGCCGGTTCGGCTTGGGCGAGCTGAAGGCTATCCATGCGCAGCAGCAGCCAGGTGATCGCGGAAAATGTGGCCACGGCGACCACCAACAGAATCACCAGCCGATGGAGCAGCCTGCGCCGGCGCACCAGCTCCGCCTCCGATTCGGCCAGCGGCGGCACGGTCTGGAATGGGTCGTCCATGGATCTCGGTCTCAACGATTCTTCCATTGTGGCTTCCGTTTTTCAATGAGCGCGCGCAGTCCCTCCTGCGAATCCTCCAGCCGATAAAGCTCGTGCAGGAAGAGGTTCATGGAATGGCGCAGGGCGTCGCGCAAGGAAAGCCCCAGACCTTCCCAAACCGCTTTCTTCGCCATGACCAGCACGGGAGCAGAAAGCGCGGTGATGCGAGCGATCAGTTCGTTCACGGTTGGTTCGAGCTGCGCCTCCGGAACCAGACGATTCACCAACCCCAGCTCCTTGGCGCGTTCCGCGGAGATCGGTTCGCCGGTCAGGACCAGCTCCAGCGCCAGCTTGGGACCGACGAGGGACGGAAAGATCGTGGTCGCCAGCGGCGGGAAGACACCGATGGTGATCTCCGGCAGGGCGAATTTGGCTTTCGGAGTGGCCACCACCAGGTCACCGAAGGCAGCCAGCTCCAGTCCGCCGCCGAGGGCCGGCCCGTTGACGACCGTGAGCACCGGCTTGCCTACCTCCAGCATGGCAATGAACAGGTTGTGGAAGGCGTCCAGCATCTGGAAGACGCGGTGCGTGGTGTACTCGCCGATGTCAATCCCGGCTGAGAAGACCTTGACGGCCGAATCCACCACCACCAGCTTCACATCCTCTTTTCCGTGGAGCGATTCGAATCCAGCCGCGAGTTCCTTCAACAGGGTTTCGTTCAGCAGATTGTGTTCCGGGCGGTTCAGTGTCATCCGGCAGACGCTGCCGTCCAGTCGGTACCGGACGAACCGGAACTGTTCGGGTCGGAGTGTCGGGGGAGAACCCGTCAACTCTTCTCTGCGAGTTTCTTCCGGCACAGCGGACTCCTGTCTACAGCTCAGGTGGCTTCCACGGCCAGCGCCAGGCCCATCCCGCCGGAAACACACAGCGTGGCCAGCCCGCGACGGCCGCCGCGGCGACGCAGCTCGTGGACGAGTGTCGTGGTGATGCGCGCGCCGGTGCAGCCAATGGGATGGCCCAGGGCGATGGCACCGCCATTCGGATTCAACCGCTCGCGATCAAAGCCGAGCTCCCGGTCGCAGGCGAGCACCTGAGCTGCGAAGGCCTCGTTCAGTTCGATCACATCGTACTCGGCGAGCTTCCAACCGGTGCGCTGTTCGAGCCGTCGGATCGCAGGCACCGGTGCGATGCCCATCACCCGTGGGTCGACAGCGGCCACGGTGGCATCCACGATGCGCGCCAGCGGTGCCCGCCCGCGCACTGCGGTTTCGCTGGCCAGCACCAGCGCGGCGGCTGCGTCGGTCAGCCCGCTCGCGTTGCCCGCTGTGATGGTGCCGTTGCGGGAGAATACGGGTGGCAACTGGGCCAGGGCCTCCAAGGAAGCCTCGGCGCGGACGTGCTCATCGGCCGTGATCCGGACCACCTGGCCCGTGCGGTCGGTGCGCTCGACAGCCACCAGTTCCTGCTGGAACCGGCATTCGCGCTGGGCGCGCGCTGCGCGCTGGTGGCTTTGCAGGGCGTAGCGATCTTGTTCTTCGCGTCCGATGCCGTACTGTTCGGCCAGCAGTTCGGCGGTTTCGCCCATCAGCATCTGTGACATCGGGCAGAAGAAGCCGTCGCGATGCATGGCGTCAATCAGCGGTTGGTGTCCCAGACGCAGGCCCCAGCGCGCCTCCACCAGATAGGGCACGCGGCTCATGGCTTCCGTGCCGCCGACCACCACGAGGTCCGCATCCCCATCTTGAATCTGCCGCCAGCCGAGCAGGATGGCCTGCAGACCGGACGCGCAGGCCATGTTCACCGTGAAGGCTGGAACCTGCTCGCCCAACCCACTGCGCCAGGCGATCTGACGCGCCACGTTCGGTCCGGTGCCGGCCGGGCGGGCGTTGCCGAAGATCACCGCGTCCACGCGCCACCCCGCGTGCGCTTCCGCGTCGGAGCACGCGGCAGCTCGGGCGTCGGGTGGTGCAGGAAACTGGCCGCATGTGCGCTCGGCCGGCACCGCGCCAAAGGCCCGGGCCATCGCGGCGCGAACGGCAATCACGCCCAGGTCAACGGCAGTCAGCTCCGCCAGGCTGCCGCCGAATTTTCCAACCGGCGTGCGCGCTGCACTGAGGATGTACACCGCTATCGTCATTGCCTATCCATGTGATGCTAGCATAGCTTGGACGAGCCGAACGCGGGTCTGCGCCCGTCGTCGCGGAAAGGCAAAGGTCCTGCCGTCCACCGCAGAGCAGCCGGCTAAGAAAACCTGCTATCATCGGCGGCGATGCCGGCTGGTTTTGGACCCATCGCAGGAATCCAGGTGGGACACGCCACCGATGAACGCGCCTTGACGGGCTGCACCGTGCTGCTGGCCGGAGCGGGTGCCGTGGCCGCCTGCGAAGTGCTGGGCGGAGCGGTCGGCGAGCGGGAACTGGAGCCGTTGCGGCCGGGACACCTTGTCGAGCAGGTCCACGCCGTATTGCTCACCGGCGGCAGCGCCTTCGGGTTGGAGGCGGCTGCTGGAGTCATGCGCTGGTGTGAGGAGCACGGTTTCGGATTTGACACCGGGGTGAGTCGCGTGCCGATTGTCCCCGCAGCCGTGATCTTCGATCTGCGCATCGGCGAGCGGCAAAAGTTCGGATCCCAGCAGCGCCCCCGGCATCCCGATGCTGAGATGGGCTACGCTGCGGCCTGCGCAGCGGCGGCGAGCGCAGGCGCCACTGTGGCAGAGGGCAATGTGGGTGCGGGCACGGGGGCTACGGTCGGCAAGCTGTTCGGTCTGGAGCGCGCCATGAAGGCCGGGCTGGGCTGCTGGACTGAAGAGCTGACCGGTGCAACGCCCGCAGGCGCACCAGCACCGTCGGGAGTGCGCGTAGCTGCGCTGGCGGTGGTCAACGCCTTCGGCGATGTGCGCGACCCCGCTACGGGACGAATCCTGGCTGGCGCACGCGTGGCGGCCGATGCAAACGAGTTCGCAGACACTGCTGCTGCACTGCGCCGCGGCATCTGGCGGACCGGCTTCGCAGACCCGAACACTGTGCTGCTGGCCGTTGCCACCGATGCCCGGCTGGACAAACAGCAGGCTCAACGCGTGGCCAGAATGGCTGCGGCGGGCATTGCCCGCGTCGTTTCGCCGGCCCTATCCCCGTTCGATGGCGACGTGATTTTCGTTCTTTCCACCGGCCGGCTGCGCGCCGACGTGACCGCCCTGGGTGCGGCAGCAGCGGAGGCCACCGCGCGCGCGATTGCCCGCGGCGTGACGGAAGCTCGCTCGGCAGCCGGACTGCCCGGACTGCAGGGCTAGTCGATGGCTTCCGGGCGGACGTCCGTGGCTAGGACTGGGGCGGTGGCTGTGTTCTCTGGGGTGGGGAAAGCGGCGGATGGCCGGGCGGCATCTGCCCGGGGGCTCCGACGGGCGGCTGCATTCCTGCATCTGGATGCCCCATGCCGCCACCACTGGAGCTTTTCACGACCCACGCTCCACCCTTCCGCTCGAAGGTGTAGTCCATCTGCATGGAGCCCTGGCCCTGTTTGGTGCGGAATTCGACCTGCGCCTGGGCCGTATCTTCCGCGAAGGTGGCCTGCAGGATTTCGATGTCCATGGCGGCCACATTGATCGAGCCCCGCTCCGTCAGGTATTTTTCCAGCGCTGTCTTCAGCTCTTGCTTGCGCGCTTCTTCACTTGCAGCAGCGCTCTGGGAAGCCGGCTTGCCGCAGCCGCTCCCCAGTCCGATCAGGAGAATAAGGACGGCAGTGAGGATGGCTTTCATGATAACGCCACTGTAGCCGAGCCAACGGCGCCTGTCAAAGACTTCTGCGGAGGAGGGCAGTGAACCCGCAGGATCAGGACAGCTCGGTCCAGAGAGGCTCAACGACGGGCACAAAAAGCCGGACGCACGGCGAGCCGACCCAATGAAACCAAGATGCTTCAAGCCGCAGACTTTGGAAACCGGAAATTTCGGGGTGCCAGGGGCCGATTCGCGGTATCCTCTTACGCTTTGCCGGTCGGGCAGGGCCTGGCCGAAACGGTCGAAATCCAATGCATGATTTGAACTTTTTCCGTGACCACCTGGCGCGCTTTGAACAGATGGCGCGCGACCGCGGTATCGCACTCGACCTGGAAGGATTCCGCAGGCTGGACCGCGAACGGCGTGCGTTGATCACCGAGTACGAGAAACGGAGGTGGGCGCAACGCCTTGCGGGCAGCAAACGAGCACGTCGTGCTGACTCGGCTTTGTCGTTTGGGACCGAGGAGTGGGACCGGCTCTACCCGATCGCCAGAAGTGTGGATCCGGATTTCCCGGAGCAGAACCCGACCGAGGCGGACCTTCAGAGGTTTCTGAGTAAAGTCGCGAAAGACAATAAGGACGCGGAAACGCGCATCGCCGAGCTGGACGAGCGACTGCAGCAGTTCATGTTGCATGTGCCCAACCTGCCGCACGAATCCGTACCGGTGGGCCGGGGTCCAGAGGATAATCGCGTGGTGCGCGTCTGGGGCACCCCGCCGCGTTTCGAGTTCCCGCCGCGGCCGCACTGGGAGGTCGGCGAGCGCGCCGGCATCCTCGACCTGCCCCGTGCAGCGAAAATTGCTGGCTCACGCTTTGCGCTCTACCGCGGAGCCGGTGCGCGGCTGGAACGCGCGCTGGCGAATTTCATGCTTGACGTGCACACGCGCGAACACGGCTATACGGAAATTCTGCCGCCCTTTCTGGTCAATACCGCCTCGCTCACCGCGGTGGGGCAGTTGCCGAAGTTCGCCGAAGACATGTTTCATCTCGAAGGCACCGATCTGTGGCTGACGCCGACGGCGGAGGTCGAACTGACCAACCTGTATCGCGACGAAATCCTAGACGCGGACGCTCTTCCCATCCGCCTCTGCGCCTGGACGGCCTGCTTCCGCTCGGAAGCCGGCGCAGCCGGACGCGAAACGCGAGGCATCACCCGCCAGCACCAGTTTCAGAAAGTCGAGCTGTACAAGTTCACCCGCCCCGAGCAGAGCTACGACGAGCTGGAGTCCCTGGTGCGCGACGCGGAAACGATTCTCCAGCGACTGGGGCTGCACTACCGGGTTGTCTTGCTTTGCACCGCCGATATGGGTTTCGCGGCCGCGAAAACCTATGACCTCGAGGTTTGGTTGCCTTCGGTCGGCGAATTCAAAGAGATCAGCTCCTGCTCCAACTGCGAAGCCTTCCAAGCCCGCCGTGCCGGTATCCGCTTCAAGCCCAAGGGAGGCAAAAGCGAGTTCGTACACACGCTGAATGGCTCCGGACTGGCTGTAGGCCGTACCTGGCTTGCAG
>JAIMBE010000135.1 GCA_023511565.1 Bacillota bacterium | reverse complement strand
GGAGCAGCCTCTGTGCCAAAAAAGCACGAAATATAACTTCCTGAAAATAAATAAATTATTTATTTAATCTATTTATAATTCTTGGTTGATGGTATTACAATATGGGAAATCCAGTCAATGGATTTTTAGTGGTGAAGTCATGTAGCTCTTTGATCTTACAGTAGTTGCCATTTTGGGAAGGGACCTAAGACCAAAATGGAACGGAGCGAGGTCTCAGTCGGGTTGGCTATCCGCGTCGGCGAGCTGAGCTCCGCGGGGAAACTCAATGGCATAGAGGCCGTCAGTAGAGGACGCAGCGTAGATGATCGAGGCTCCGGGCACGGAAGCGACGACGGGGAAAAAGCCATCAGCAAGCAGACCTTCGACCCGCTTCCAGTTGAAACCACGGTCGAAGGAGAGGTAAAGGCCACCGGTCTGCAGGGACGCCAGCCAGACGTTGCCGACGATCGCCAACTCCTGCAACGGGGCGGTCGGCAGTCCGGAAGCAGCCAGCTGCCAGGTCCGGCCCGCATCGCGGGAGACGTAGAGACCGCGCCGGGCCGTAGCCAGCAGGGTATCCGCATCGGCAACTTCGAGTCGGAGCGCACCACCGGAGTCAAAGGGCAGGTCATGCCAAGTCCAGCTTCGGCCGCCATCCCGCGAAAAGACCAGGCCACGCAACGAGACAACCCAGAGGTGCTGGCCATCGGGCGAGACGCGAACTGAGCTGACGGGCAGAGGGAGCGGCGCAAACGGGAAACGCTCCCACGTGCGACCACTGTCGGCCGAGGCAAGCAGTCCTTCTGGGGTGGCGGCAAACCAGCGGTCGCGGCTGAAGGCCAGATCGAGGACAAGCGGCTCCCGCCGTGCAGGTCTGCGTGTCAAGTTCGACCGGACAGTGCGGTCCTGGCGGAGAGCCGTTTTGCCGACGACAGTACCCGTGCGGATCCAAAGTTTCTGAGATTCGTCGTAGCGGACCAGGCCGCCTTCTTGCAATGCTGCCCACCAGCCATTCGGGGCGGCGTAGACACGGAGCACGCCTTCGGCCTGCAGACCACGGCCGAGCGGGGCCCAACTGCGGCCGCCGTCTTCGGTGACCAACACCGGTTCGGGTGCCTGGGCAAGTACCGCGAGCATGCGGCCGGGTCGGTGTGCATCCAAGGCCAGTGCCAGAATTTGGCGGTGCGAGAAGCCGTCGTTGGAGGCGCGGAACGTTTCCCCGCCATCGTCGCTGGCCTGCACGCCCAGCTGTTCGGTCCCGACCAACAGCCGGGTGGGGTTGCGCGGGTCGATTTCGAGTCCATTGATCACCCAGTCCGGCGGAGTCAGTCGCCGCCAGGAGGCGCCCGCATTGACGCTTTTCCAGAGGCCTTCGGTAGTGCCGGCATAGACGATGCGGGCATTGGTGGGGTCGAGGCGAATCACGTGTGTCCGCCGGGCCGAATAGGGAATGCCCTGCACTTTTTTCCAGAGCAGGCCGGCATTGTCGCTGCGATAGATTCCGGAGCAGGCGCTGGCATAGACGCGACGGGGGTCCGTTGGATCAATGACGATGCTGAAGACATCGGAATCGTCAATCATGCCGGCGTGAATCGGGAACCAGGTGCGTCCCCCGTCGCTGCTTTTCCAGGGCAGATGGAATGTGCCCACATAGAGGAGGTCGGGGTTGCGCGGATCAATGGCCACGGAATCCACGTTGCGGATCTCCGGATGGCCGGCCGGGGAGATGCGTTCCCAGGACTGGCCGGAGTTGCGCGAGCGGAACACGCCCGTCAAGGTTCCCGCAATCAATACGTCCGGATGGGAAACCGACTGGGCAAGGGCACGAACGTTTTCACCGCCCAAGCCAACCAGTTCCCAGGAGTGTCCGCGGTCACGGCTGCGGAAGACGCCGCCGCCACCGGCCTGGCGCGACCAGGCCGAAGCGTAGAGCCACTGTGGGTCGCGCGGGTCCACCAGGATATGCGTGAGCACGTGATCGGTGCGTTCCCCGCCGATGCGGCTGAGCAGGGCCCAACTCCGGCCTGCATTCTGACTCAAAAAGAGGTGGCCATCGGCGGTGCCGAGGTAAAGGCGGTCGGGGTCATGCGGATCGCGCGTCAGTGTGCGTACATCACCTCCCGGCGGACCCAGCGGCCGCCAGGTCTGCGCAGCCACGGGGAGAAAGCCGACCAGCAATACGCACAACCGGAGGACGACACGGAAAACGCAGCCAATTCGAGCGGCGGCTGGGCTTTGCATGGTCGTTCCTAGACGGCTCCGGGCCCGGCGCAGAGGCTACGCGGAGCCGACCGACGCGGTACCACTCAATAGGTAGCGCCTTCCGGCACCCAGATGATGTCCACGCGCCGGTTCTGTTGCCCTGCGCCGGCCTGTCCGCTTGCAGAGCGCACGTCGACGCGCGTCTGGGCGATGCCCTTCTCGACCAGGTAGCGGCGAACGGCTTCGGCGCGCTGCGAGGCCAGTTGTGCGGCGCGGCGTTCAGCCGGATCGGCGTAGCCGACAAGCACAACGCGAGCCCGCGGATCGTTCTGCAGTCGCAGGGCCACATCGTCGAGCACGCGTTTGCAGACGTTGTCGGCGCGGGCGCTCCCAGCGCTGAAGAAGCATTCGTTCAACTTGCTGGCCTGCGGGGGCGGTGGAGGCGCCTGCACGGAAATACTCACCGCGCAGTCGGCAGCGCCACCGCGGCCGTCCTCGACGCGTCCGGTGACGGTATAGGTGCCGGGCTGAACCCCACTGGTATCCAGTTGAACGGAGCTACCCGAACCGACAATCTGTCCGCCGTTGGTGCGCCAGGCGTAGTTCAGGGTGTCGCCATCGGGATCTCCGGCACGGGCCGCGATGCGAGCGCGTTCACCGACCAGCACTGTGGTGCGGTCCGCAGAGCAGGACACTGTCGGCGGACGATTCGGCCGCGGCTCGACGCGGACGTCCACGGCACAACTGGCCGTGCCGCCGCGGTTATCGTCCACGCGCACGGTCACCGTATAGGTGCCCTGCTGCGTTCCGGCCGAACTCCAGCGGACTTCTGCGCCGCTGCCCTGCACACTGCCGCCGGTGGCCGACCAGGAATAGTTCAGCGGATCGCCATCGGGGTCGCTGGCGCGGACGCGCACGACGACCGAATCATCCGAACCAACATACACCATGGTCGGTTCCGCCGAGCACGCGGCGGCAGGGGCACGGTTCGGGGGCGGCGGAGACACCGGCCAGAGCGTCGTGCCGAGCTTGAAGACAAAGCCGTGCTGATCGCCGTGGTTGACGAGGTTGGCCATGTAGCGATAGCCGATGTCAAGCGCCAGCCCACGAGCCCCGTAGATGCGCAAACCCAGCAGACCGTCCACCGGGTGGCGTGCGCCGGCGCTGGTATTCGGGGTGGACTCGTTGACGAAAATCAGGCCGGTGGATTCCAGCATGATTTGGAAGCGTTTCTCCGGCATGAACAGCAGGCCGGCACCCACCCGCAACTGGTCGGCCATGGTCATCGAGGGCACGCCCGAGGAGCGCGGATCGCGCGTGAAGCGGTACCCGATGTTGAAGGCACTGGTCATCCAGTCGCTCCAGGTGCGGCTGGCGGAAACGGTGAGTGCATAGTTGAACTGGCCGGTTTGCACCTGATTGTTGATCAGATCGGTGAAATTCGTGACCGTGGGGATGATGAAATCGCTGCGCACGCCAAGGCTGAACGGGTCACCCCACAGTTCCGAGAACAGGCCGACCTTCAGGCCCAGGACCACTTCGCCCGGGTCGCCGCTGTTCCGCGCGGCAAACGGAAAATCTTCGACGTAGCCCGGCAAACCGGTGGGGGTCAAACGACGATACATCGTCGTGCCGAACTGAGGATTGGCCGGTGGGGCGTTGAAACTCAACTGGCCCTGACGACCGCCACCGACGTGGACATAGCGGTGAGGCTCGAACTGCAGGAACGTCGAGACACGATCGTGCAGGCCGTAGCCGACGCTGAAGCCAACCGCTGTGATGGTGACACTGCCGGGCATGCGGCCGAAGCGATTCGCAAATCCGGAAAAGGTGGCGCCCTTGCGCGGCAGGGTGTCGCCCAGTTCCACGGTCAACAAGCCCAGTGTGCCCGTCGTGGCAGGGACCGGACGCCAATGGGGGTATCGTGCCCACTCGATGGGCACAGGTGTCAACGGTGCTGCAGAGCTGACTGCGGAGGCAGATTCAGCAGAAGCCGGTTGGGCAGCGTCCTCGCGGGTATCGGATTTTCCGGGCTGCGCAGTGGTTGCTGCAGCCTTGGGTTCCCGGTCCTCACGGCCCTTGCCTGCACCCCCTGCAGGCGCACTGCCTGCTCGGCCAACAAACCCCAGCGCTAGAATCAACGCGAGCAGAGTCAGGATTCGTGCCACTGGTTTCATTAGCCCCTCCTCCTCAAACGCTGTGCTCACCGAGCCCGCGCTCAGGCACAAAATGTACCGTCCTCGCAGATAACGATAACGTTAATCCTTGCACCCACGGCCACTCGCCCCGGCTCGGGACTGAATCTTTCCCCGCAGACGAGGGTCCGTAAAATACGGGCACATTATACGGGAGAGCCCCGCCGCGGAAAAGCTTTTTTGGCCATGAGTTATGCTTTCGTATACCGCTATACTTTTTCTGCCTGTCCCTTTTGCCCGCACAGCCAGGAAAACAACTGATCCCGCGGACAGAATTCCCAGGTCCGCCCCCAGTTGGTCTTGCAACGGGAGTAGACTCTCAATGCGTTCGCGGCATCCTAGCAACCCGGGGGCCAACGAGCCGAGCAACTTGGTTTTGCCGGAGGGTGCTGGTACATTCAGCTAGCCGATGACAAAGAATACTCTCTCAGGCCGGATTCTGATCGTAGAAGACGAACCGAATGCCCGACAGGGCTACGAGGCGCTTCTGCAGACCTGGGGTTGTACCGTTCTGGGTGTCAGCTCAGCCGAAGAGGCTCTGGCGCGGTTTGCCGAATTTCAGCCGGCCGTGTTGATTGCAGATGTGGAGCTGCCCGGTATGAACGGACTGGAGCTGGTCCGGTGCCTCGGGCCCGAGTTGGAGCGCGTGCCGGTGATTGTCATCACGGGCCGGGGCAGCGACGAACGCGTTGTCGCGGCCATCGAAGCCGGAGCGTTCTGGTACCTGGAAAAGCCGATGCAAGCGGCCACACTCCGGGCCCTGCTCGAGCGGGCCCTGCAGCGGATGCAGAGCGAAAAACGCGTGGCAGCACTGACGCGGCAGTTGCGCGAAGCGGGCCGGTTGGGGGAACTGGTCGGACAGTCGAAACCGATGCAGCAGGTGCTGCGGCTGGTGGAGCTGGTGGCTCCGGCGAAAACCTCGGTGCTCATCACCGGTGAAACCGGTGCCGGCAAAGAAATTGTGGCGCGAACCATCCACCAGCTTTCGCCGCGCGCGCGCCAGCCGTTCGTGGCCGTCAACTGCTCGGCGATTCCCGAGTCGCTGATGGAGAGCGAAATCTTCGGGCACGAAAAAGGGGCCTTCACCGGTGCGACGGAGCGGCGGCTGGGCTGCTTCGAGCTTGCCGACGGCGGTACGCTGCTGCTCGACGAAATTGGCGAGATGCCCGCCCCGACGCAGGCCAAGCTGCTGCGCGTGCTCGAAGAGGGACGCATCCGTCGGCTGGGCAGTCGGGTGGAAACGCCCGTGGACGTGCGGGTGCTGGCGGCGATGAACCGCAACCCGGAAGAAGCCGTCGCACGGGGTGCGTTGCGTCAGGATCTCTATTTCCGGCTGAACGTGTTCCACATCCACGTGCCGCCGTTGCGGGAGCACAAGGAAGACCTGCCGCTGCTGATCGAAGCACTGCTGGCCGGCCTGAACGAAAAGCACGGCCTCGAGGTGCGTGGGGTGAGCGACGACGTGCTGGAGTGGTTTCACAACTATCCCTGGCCCGGGAACATCCGCGAATTGCGCAACGTGCTGGAGCGTGCCGCCATCGCCTCGGGTGGAGGAACCATCACCCGGCAGCACCTTCCGCCCGAGTTCGGCCGGCCGGTGTCCAGCCCGCAGGCGCTGCGTTTCCCGATTGGCACCACGGTGGACGAGGCCGAGCGGGCGCTTATCCTGCAGACACTGGCCGCCACCGGGAACAACAAAACCAGGGCCGCCGAACTGCTGGGAATCAGCTTGAAGACGCTGCACAATAAGCTGAAAGAATACGAAGCCGCCGGGCAGCTTTCCCAGTCCCATGCCACTTCGCCTGAAAACTAAACTGACCCTGGCGTTTTCGCTGTTGGTGCTG
>JAIMBE010000134.1 GCA_023511565.1 Bacillota bacterium | reverse complement strand
CATCTGGGTGGCGTGGAAGGTGCCTTCGCGGCCGGTGAAGCCCTGCACGAGCACGCGGGTGGATTGGTCGACGAGGATGCTCATCGGCCACCGCCTGCCAGCCGGACCACTTTCTCAGCGCCCTCCTGCATGCCGTTGGCGACCGTGAAATTCAAGCCGGAGTCGCGCAGGATCTGCTGGCCCTGCTGCACGTTGGTGCCCTCCATGCGGACCACAACGGGCACGGTGAGATGGAGTTCGCGCGCGGCGTTGACGACCCCAGTCGCCAGCACGTCGCAGCGCAGGATGCCACCGAAGATGTTGATGAAGACCGCCTTCACGTGCGGGTCGCTCATCAGAATGCGGAAGGCGTTTTTCACCTGCTCGGCCGATGCGCCGCCGCCGACATCCAGGAAATTGGCGGGTCGGCCACCGGCCAGTTGGATGATATCCATCGTGGCCATGGCCAGGCCGGCGCCGTTGACCATGCAGCCGACGTTGCCGTCGAGCTTGATGTAGTTCAGACCGTACTTGGAGGCTTCGACTTCGAGCGGATCTTCTTCGTCCAGGTCGCGCAGCTCGCGCAGCTCCTTGTGGCGGTAGAGGGCATTGTCGTCAAAGGTGACCTTGGCGTCGAGCGCCACCAACCGGCCATCGGCCGTGACCACGCAGGGATTGATTTCGATCAGCGAAGCATCGGTCTCCAGAAAGGCGCGGTACAGTGCCTGAAAGACGGGCACTGCGGCCACCACCAGCTCGGGCGTCAGACCCAACCCGAACGCCAGCTTGCGTGCCTGGAAGGGCTGCAGGCCCACGGCAGGATCGATCCATTCGCGCAGGATGGATTCGGGCTGCGCCCGGGCGACTTCTTCGATCTCCATGCCGCCTGCCGCACTGGCCATGAAAAGGGGCGCCGCAGCGGTGCGGTCCACCAGCAAGCCGAGATAAAGCTCCCGCACAATCTGCAGCCCTTCTTCGATCAACACGCGACGGACGATGCGACCTTCCGGCCCGGTCTGCGGGGTGACGAGCCGCATGCCCAGCATCTGGCCCGCCAGTTCGGCAGCGTGCTCGGGCGAACGAGCCAGTTTGACGCCGCCGCCTTTGCCACGACCACCGGCGTGAATCTGCGCCTTGACCACAACGAGGGGCACAGCCAGCCGCTGCGCAATCGTGCGGGCCTCTTCCTTGGTAAAGGCCACCTCGCCGCGCGGGATCGGCACGCCGTAGCGCGCCAGGATGCTCTTGGCCTGGTACTCGTGAATTTTCATGACGGGCCTGCGTGAAATAATCGTTCGGCCGGCTGCCGCAGAACCGAACAGCGGTGCCCGGCGCACCGGGGGCGGCTTCAGGCGCTGTGCACGGCACCGGACGGTGCTAAGATGCTCCCGTCGGAACCGGACAAAGCGCAGCAGTTTACCCTGAAGCGCGAAACGCAGCAAGAGAGGCCGTGCCCGATGCTGACGGAAGCTCTGGAAGCGGTCGCCGCCGGACAGAACCTGACACCAGCGACCGCCGAAGCGGTGATGGAAGAGATTCTGAGCGGGCGCGCCAGCGATGCCCAGATCGCCGGCCTGCTGGTCGCGTTGCGCATGAAGGGCGAAACTGTGGACGAGTTGGTCGGCTTCGCCCGCGCGATGCGCCGGCAGGCCGCGCCGGTGTTTCCCGCCGGTGTCCGCGCGCCGGAAATGATGGTGGACACCTGCGGAACCGGAGGCGACGCCTGCGGCACCTTCAACGTCTCCACGGCTGCGGCGTTCGTCGTCGCCGGGGCCGGCGTGCCGGTGGCGAAACACGGCAACCGCTCGATCAGTTCGCGCTGCGGCTCGGCCGATGTGCTCGAGGCGCTGGGCGTGACGCTCGAGCTGGCCCCGGAACACGCCGGCGAAGCCATTGCCCGCATCGGGATCGGCTTCCTGTTCGCGCCGTTGGTCCACCGCGCGATGCGGCACGCGATGCGCGCGCGGCGCGAGCTGCGCGTGCGTACCGTGTTCAATCTGCTCGGCCCGCTCACGAACCCAGCCGGCGCTTCGGCCCAGGTGGTGGGCGTTTTCCGCAGCGACTATCTCGAGCGGATCGCGCGGGCGCTGGCGGCGCTCGGCGTCGTGCGCGCGTTCGTCGTGCACGGCACCGACGGGATGGACGAGATTTCCCTGAGCGCAGCGACCCAAGTGGCCGAGGTGCGCGACGGCGAAGTGCGCACCTACACTGTCGTGCCCGAGGACTTCGGCCTGCGCCGCGTCGGGCATGCATCGCTGGCCGGCAGCACAGCCGAGCAGAACGCACAGATCATCCGGCAGGTGCTGCAGGGCGTGTCGGGCCCGCCGCGGGAGATCGTGCTGGCCAATGCCGCCGCGGCACTCGTTGCCGCCGGCGCCGCGCGCGACTGGCTCGACGGGGTGCGGTTGGCCGCCGAGTCCATCGACTCCGGCGCTGCTGTGCGCAAGCTCGACGCGCTGGTGGAGTTTACTCGCACGCGCGCACAGCAAGCCGGTGCGTAGGGCTGCCGCGTCCGGCCGGCGCTTGCTGCCGCACGGCCACCGGCAGTAGAATCGGCCCTGCTCTACCACTCAACTCCACACCGGGAGACACCCGTGACGCCCGAACAAGCCGTCGTGTTGAGGGATTGTTTTGTCGAAGCGCTGGAAGAAGAAGCCAAGATCACCCGCCGCGTGCTGGAGGCTGTGCCTGCGAAGGGCAGCGACTACCGCCCGGACCCGAAATCGCGCACCGGGCTCGAGCTCGCCTGGCACATCGCCGCTGCCGACGCCTGGTTCATCGATGGCATTATTGCCGGCAAGTTCGACGCGGAAGCGGAAGCCGAGGGTAACACGGTGCCGGCGGAGATTCGCTCCGGCGCCGACGTGGTGAAATGGTACGACACCCATTACGTCGCCCGGATCGGCGAGCTGCGCAAACTGACCGGCGATCAGCTCGCCCAGGTCACCGAGATCTTCGGCGCGTTCCAGCTCCCGCTGGTCCAGTACATCCTGTTTCTGAACAATCACCAGATTCATCATCGCGGCCAGCTCAGCGCCTACCTGCGCGCGATGGGCTCGAAGGTGCCGCAGATCTACGGTGGCTCGGCCGATGAGCCCTTCAGCACGGCCGCCAGCGGCTAGGCCGTTCCAAGCCGCTCGGGTTCGCACAGGCCGCCGCGCAGGGGGATCGATCCCGCCCCAGCCAGCTGTCGAATCCGGGCGGGGTTCCCCCGGCCGGCGAACTGCGGGCTATCCCTCCCGCTGCAGGCTGCGCACGGCGCACCAGAAGCTCGCTCCGGTGAAGGCCAGCAAGGCTAACAATTCCAGGACCACGGTGCGCAGCTCGCCGAGACCGACCGTAGCGTAGCGAAGCACATCGGTCTGCCAGGTAATCGGATTGGCGAGCGCGACCGCACGAAAGGCCGCCGGCAGCGGCTCCAGCGGATAGAACATCGAACTGGCAAACAGAAACAGAAAATAGAAGACTGAGGTGACCGTGTTGAACACATCGTTGCGGCGGATGCGCAGGGCAAAGATGGCGTAGAAGTAGAACCAACCGGCGGTGCCCACCACAAGGGCAGCCACCAGCAGCGGCACACCGACAAGCCGGGGCCGGACTCCGAGCAGACCCCAGGCGAATCCCACGGTGATGGCCGCTTGGGCCACGGCGACGCCGAGGTTGAAGAGCACTTTGGCTGCCAGGTATTCGGCGCGGCGCATCGGGTAGGTGAGCATTTCGTAAAAGATGCCGTTGTCACGGTCGAGAAAGAACGACCAGGCGGTGTTCGCAGCGATGCCAAAGCTGGCCATGCTGAGCACACCGGCCAGAAAGAAGGCGTGGTAGTCCAGACCCGGCAGCGGGAGGCGGAGGCCGAGCGCCGCGTTGATGCCGACGCCGAACAGGAGGAGATAGGCCAGTGGGTGGAACAAATCCCAGAAGAGAAACGTCAGATTCGTCGCGCGGACTTTGGCCTCACGATAGAGAACGGCGGTGAAGGCAGCGGTGGTGCTCATCGAAGGGCCTCCAACTGTGTACCGCCACTGGACGGCGTCCGACCGCCACAGATCATACCGACGGCGCTTCCGGAGGCGGACCGCCCGCGGACCGCGTCAGCTCGATGAAGATATCTTCCAGGCTGGCGCCGCGAACTTCCAGGTGCAACAATTGGGCGCGGCGGGCGAGTGCACGGGCGAGTTCGAGCACGCGGGATTCTTCGGCGCGCAGAGCAATTTCGACGGAGTTGTTGCGGATGGCCAGGCGGACGGGCGCGAGCTGTTCCAGCTCTTCGCGGATGCCGGCGGGCAAAACAGCAAAGGTGAGGGAAAGCTCATAGACGTCTTTCGAAAGCAGCTTGAGTGTGTTCAGGTCACCGCGGGCGACGGAACGGCCGCGGTGCAGAATCAGGATATCGTCGCAGAGCTCTTCAGCTTCGCTGAGGATCTGTGTGGTGAGGACCACCGTACGCCCACGCGCGGCTTCCTTCCGCAGCCGATCCATCACCTCCCGCTTCAGCAGGGGATCCATGCCGGTGGAGAATTCGTCGAGAAAGACGACCGGCGTATCCACAAGAAAGACCTTGGCGACCTGGACGCGCCGACGAAGGCCACCGCTGAGGTCCATGGCCTTGTGACTGGCCACCTCGAGCAGGTGGAACTGCTCCAACACACGTGCGGTGCGGCGGCGGGCTTCGTAGCGGTCGAGGCCATGGAAGCGGGCATAGCTGAGCAGGTTGTCGCGCACCGAGAGGAACAGATCCACAGCGGTTTCCTGCAAGACGACGGCGATGCGACGACGCACCTCGAGGGGCTGGTGGAGAACGTCATAACCCAGCACGGCGGCACGACCGGCGGTGGGTCGCAGCAACGTGGTCAGGATTTTCAGGGTGGTGGTTTTGCCCGCACCGTTCGGTCCGAGCAGGCCGAAGAGGCAGCCGCGATGAACACGGAAACTCAGCCCATCCACGGCGCGCAGCAGCGGCGGGTCGCGCCGGCGATATTCCTTGACCAGGCCTTCGACTTCCAACGCGTATTCACTCATCAGCGACCAGGCCTCGCGGTGACCGGACCCCGGACGGCACGGAGACCGCTCGAACGATCAGCCGGCAGGGGTCAGCGAAAACTCCACCGCACCGGCAGTGCACCGGGCCGCGGAAGCCGCGGCGCTCGCACAACACCCGAGGAGGGATACGATGATGTTCCTACGGGCAGCCTTGCTGTTGAGTCTGGCAGTCTATCCGGCGCTGGCGCAGCCGTCAACGGCGGCACGAGCGGCCAAGTCCGCGGCGGCCGCGCGCGCCTATTGGCAGGTGAACGAGCACGCCATCGTGAACGAGCTGCGCGAACTGCTCGCCATTCCCAACGTGGCCACTGACACGGTGAACATTCAGCGCAATGCCGAGCATCTGCGGGTGCTGCTGACCCGCCGCGGCTTTCGCGTGCAGTGGCTGCCGATCGAAGGGCGCGGGCCCGTGGTCTGGGCTGAGCTGCGCGCGCCCGGGGCCCGTCGCACGGTGCTGTTCTACTGCCACTACGATGGTCAGCCGGTGGACCCGGCGCGGTGGATCGAAACGAAACCGTGGGAGCCAGCCCTGCGCACAAACGCCATCGAGGCCGGCGGCCGGCTGATTCCCTTCCCGCCACCCGGCACCCCGTACCAGGACGACTGGCGCATCTATGCGCGCTCGGCCAGCGACGACAAATCTCCCATCGTGGCGATTCTGGCCGCGCTCGACGCTCTGCGTGACAAGGGAATACCCCTCGGGGTCAACGTGAAGTTCCTGCTGGACGGCGAGGAAGAAGACGGTTCGCCGAATCTGGGACGGGTGCTGACCGAGTATCACGATCTGTTTGCGGCCGACCTGGTGATTTCGGCCGATGGTCCCGTGCACCAGACCGGGCGTCCGCAGATTGTCTTCGGCAATCGCGGCATCGTCACCGCCGAGATTACCCTCTACGGGCCGTACCGGCCGCTGCACAGCGGGCACTATGGCAACTGGGCGCCCAACCCGGCCATGCGACTGGCCCAACTGCTGGCCTCGATGAAAGACGACGATGGCCGGGTGCGGATTGCCGGCTTCTACGACGATGTCCGCCCATTGAGTGAGCGGGAGAAGCAGGCCCTGGCCGAAGCCCCGAAAAACGAGCCAGAGTTGAAGCAACAATTCGGCTTCTCCGAACCGGAAGGCGGCGGCCGGTCGCTCGTCGAGCTGATCAACCTGCCGTCGCTGAATGTACGCGGGCTCCGCAGCGGCTGGGTCGGCGAGGAAGCGCGCACCGTGGTGCCCTATGTGGCCATCGCGGCTCTGGATCTGCGGCTGGTGAAAGACGTGGAC
>JAIMBE010000133.1 GCA_023511565.1 Bacillota bacterium | reverse complement strand
GGGCGTGCCGACAGAAAAAGTTACCCTGGATCTGTTGAAGGGTATTATCTTCAAAGGAGTGACGCTGCAGGGCATCTACGGTCGGAGAATGTTTCAGACATGGATACAGATGACCGAACTGCTCAGAATGGGTCGCTTGAACCTGGATCCTTTATTTAGTGCGGAGATGGCCCTGGAAGAGTTTTCGACTGCATTTGAACTTCTCCAGGCTGGGGAAGCCGACAAGATCATTGTTTATCCGAACGGGAGACCCAGGTAGAGTCATGAGCCGGCAAGGAAGCGGCAGCGAAAGAGTGGAAAACAGATGCACTTCCTTGCAGGTTTTTTCCATTGGATTGCACTGTTAATCCCGCCGGAAAATTTCCCTGACTGAAAATAAAAGGATTAGCTTTGTTTCAATCTGGTAGTGGAATTGCATCACCCTGGAACGGAGAAAGACGCTCTGAGGGGGCGTCATCGGGTGGAGGACTATATCTGATGAGGACGACTTTGTGGGTTTTGTTGTTGAGTGGGTTGCTCGTGCCGGCAACGGTACAAGCTGACACCCTGACTTTCCGATTCCAGGGGGGCACGGTCGTTGCTTCCGATGTGCTCAGCAACTCGGGTGCCCCGTCAGAGTTAGTGGAGGTATCGGCGACAGGGGCGAGCAACATTACGATCCAAGGCTCCCTCGGTACGGTGGAGTTCAGCTCAGGCGCGTGGAACGACAGCACATGGAGTTTCGATCCTGGTGGATCGATTACGATTACCTCGAATGGCGCGGGCGGGCTGCCGGCGGGAGTGCTTTTCAGCGGGACGTTCACCAGTGCCGGCACCTGGACATTGATCAGCTACGCCAATGGCACCAGCGAGTGGGTGTTCGAGAGCCTGGTCAGCGGCACGGCCAGCCCTGAACTGCTGGCAGCGTTGGGCCTGCCGTCGGACGTTTCTCAGTTTACAGCCACGATCACCATTAAGATCAATGCCTTGACGGGCATCGGCACAGTAGAATTCGGCAGCATCGTCAGCCACACGCCAGAACCCGGAACCCTTGCCTTGCTCGGAGTGGGTCTGGGCGGAATGGCCATGGCACGGATGCGACGGTTACGGAACGGAAAGAACAAATAGCGGCATCCAAAACCCAACCAAGTCGCCTCAAAGAGCGCCCGTCAAAAACGGGCGCTTTTTTTGTGTCCGAACGGCTGACCGGCCTCGGCACGATTCCAGTCCGCGGGCGACCGCTTTGGCGGATGGCGCTGATGGCACTGCAGACAGAGACGGGACGGGGCGGCCGTGTGGGCAGGCTAGAAGCGATTCGTTATAATGACGCCTCACCGCAGAGGAATGCCGCGCGAACCGGAGGCCACCATGACCACTGCCACACGACCGCAACTGCACTATTTGGCAGAAGAGATCGAGCAACTGAAGGCCAAACACCTCTACTTCCGGCTGCGCGTGCTCGAGGGTGAGCAGAAGCCGATCGCCACATTCGACGGGCGCGAGGTCATCAACCTGAGCTCGAACAATTATCTGGGTCTGACCACGCACCGGGCATTGCGACGCGCGGCCATCGAGGCCACGCGCCGCTACGGAGTGGGTTCGGGAGCAGTGCGCACCATTGCCGGCACGATGAAGATTCACATGGAGCTGGAAGAGCAGATTGCGCGGTTCAAGGGCACAGAGGCTTGCGTGGTGTTTCAGTCTGGCTTCGCGGCGAACGCCGGCACGGTGGCGGCGATTCTGGGCAAAGACGACCTGATCATTTCGGACCGGCTGAACCACGCTTCGATCATTGACGGGGCGCGGTTATCGAAAGCCACCATCCGCATCTACGAGCACAAGGATCTGGCCGATTGTGAACGGATCTGCCAGGAGACGCGCGACTGGCCGGGGCGAAAACTGCTGATCACCGACGGCGTGTTTTCAATGGACGGCGACATCGCTCCGCTGCCGCAACTGTGTGAACTGGCCGAGCGCTACCACTGCATCATGATGGTGGATGACGCGCATGCCTCCGGCGTGCTGGGCCGAGGGGGTCGCGGTACGGTGGACCACTTCAACTGCCACGGCCGGGTGGACATTCAGGTCGGCACGCTGAGCAAAGCGATCGGTGCGCTTGGCGGTTATGTGTGCGGGTCGCGGGAGCTGATTGAGTATCTCTATCACCGCGCGCGACCGTTTCTGTTTTCCACTTCGCATCCCCCTTCGGTCACGGCCACCTGCCAGGCAGCGTTTACCCTGCTGGATTCGGCCGAGGGCGAGCGGTTGATCCGGAAGCTCTGGTCGAACACAAAGTTTTTCAAGCGTGGGCTGCAGAAGCTCGGCTTCAACACCGGCATGAGCGAAACGCCCATCACGCCGGTGATTGTCGGAGATGCCGCGCGCGCGTTCGAGTTCTCGCGGCGGCTGTTCGATGCCGGCGTGTTTGCACAAGCCGTCGGCTACCCGACCGTGCCGGAAGGGCAGGCGCGCATCCGCACGATTGTCACGGCGGCGCACAAACGGTCCGATCTCGAACGTGCGCTGGACATTCTGGCGCGCGTCGGGCGCGAGATGGAACTGATTCACTGAGTGCGGCATTGGCTGTGGCGTGGCCGCTGTGGAAACCGACGGGGAAGGGGATACGTCTGGCAGTCTGGACGGGGCGGAACCGTAGACGCAATTTTGTGAGGAAGCCCGGAGGAGAGATGTCATGAAAGGGCGAAGAGGGCGGACCTTTGTCTATTGGCTGAGCGTGGCGGCATTTCTGCTGGCCGGGCTGTGCAGTGGCAGCGCAGCACGGCCCCAGGATGACGCGGCGACTGCGGTCGAACCCGCGAGCGGGTTGGCCGCACGCCATCCCGCCCAGCCGGTGGACGAGGAGTACACGGCAAAGATTCGCGAGTACACGACCGAGCCATTTTTCTTGACCGAACTGGTGGATCACCTGCCAGTCCAGCCCGGCGTGCCGACACCGAAAGACGTACTCGGCTATGTGATTGGCACGCCGGAGCGGCTGACCTACACGAAGGACATCTACCGCTACTTCCGCGCCCTGGCGGCGGCCACGCCGCGGGTGCGTGTCTGGAACAATGGCCGCTCCGAAGAGGGTCGCGAGATGGTGTTGGTGGCGGTCAGCGACGCCGCCAACCTGGCACGGCTGGATCGAATCAGGCAGATCACGGCGCGGTTGGCCGATCCACGGAAGTTGACCGATGCCGAGGCCGAAGCCTTGATTGCCGAAGGGGTGCCCATCTACTGGGCTTCGGGTGCGATCCATTCTCCGGAGACCGGTTCGCCGGAGATGCTCATGGAGCTGGCCTATCGGCTGGCAGTGAGTGAGGCGCCGTTTTTTGAAAACATCCGCAAGAACGTCGTGCTGCTGATCACGCCGGTGGTGGAAGTGGACGGGCGCGACCGCATGGTGGATCTCTACAACTACCGGTTGGCGAACCGGGACAAGCCGACACCCGGGTTGATCTACTGGGGCAAGTATGTGGCGCACGACAACAACCGGGACGGCATCGGCATGGCGCTCGAGCTTTCGAAAGTCATGCTGCGGACGTTCTTTGCCTACCATCCGCAGGTGCTCCACGACCTGCACGAATCGGTGCCGTATCTATACACCTCGACGGGCACCGGACCGTACAATGCCTGGCTGGACCCGATTGTGGTGAACGAGTGGCATGCCTTGGCCTACTACGAAATCGAGCAGATGACCAAGCGCGGAGTGCCCGGCGTGTGGACGCACGGCTTCTACGATGGCTGGGCGCCGAACTACATGTTCTACGTGGCCAACGGACACAACGCCATCGGACGCTTCTACGAGACGTTCGGCAACGGCGGGGCGGATACGCGGGTACGGCGGCTCGGGCCGAATCAGACAAACCGCACTTGGTTCCGGCCGAATCCCCCGCTGGCCAAGGTGACCTGGTCGTTGCGCAACAACACGAACCTGATGCAGAGCGGTTTGCTGTTTGCCCTGGAGTATGTGGCCAACCATCGGCACGAATTCCTGCGCAACTTCTACCAGAAAAGCAAACGCTCTGTGGCCAAGGCGACCACAGAAGGCCCGGCGGCGTGGGTGATTCCGGCCGGACAGAAGCGGCCGGCGCTGGCGGCAGGGCTGGCGCGGCTGATGCAGGAGCAGGGCGCTGAAGTGCACCGCCTGGACCAGGAAATCGAGGTGCAGGAAACGCCGCGCGGGCCGCGGCGTGACCGCGCTGGTGAAGAGCCCGGTGGCGCTGCGCAGGCCGCGCGCGGGCCCGCAGTGACAAAGCGGAAGATCCCGGCGGGCAGCTACGTGATCCGCATGGATCAGCCCTACAGCCGCATCGTGGACATGTTGCTCGACACCCAGTATTACTCGACTGCGGATCCGCGGCCGTACGACGACACCGGCTGGACGATGGGCGCACTGCGCAATGTGGAGACCCTCCGCGTGACCGATACCGCCATCCTGCGCGCGCCGATGACGCTGCTCACTGCCGCCATCACAGCCGAAGGCAGTGTGGTCGGTTCAGCCACGAAGTTTTTTGTCATCGGGGCGAACGGCGAACCGGGACTGGCGACGCTGCGCTTTCAGTTGCCGGACATCCAGATCTTTGCCGCCGAGGCGGCGTTTGAGGCGGACGGGAAGCGGTTCCCGGCCGGCTCGTTCCTGATTCCGACGGAGGGCAATCCGGCGAATCTGCGGCAGCGGCTGGAAGCCGCGGTGCGACCCCTCGGCCTCGTGGCCCACGCCACCGATGCCGAGCTGCGCGTGGCGCGGCACCCGGTCGCAGTGCCGCGGATCGCACTGGTGCACACCTGGGTGAACACGCAGAACGAGGGCTGGTACCGACTGGCCCTCGAAGAGGCCAAGATCCCCTACGAGTACGTGGCCGATACCGTGCTCCGAGAAACGCCCAACCTGAAAGCCAAATACGATGTGATCATCTATCCGCCGGTGACCTCCAATCTGGCCACGCTGATCCACGGAGTGCGGCGGCGCGTGCTGGATGACGGCAGTGACTTCGGCGGACCGATTCCGTGGCAGAACTCGCCCTTGACGCCGAACATCGGCACGTCCCCGGACACAACGGCTGACATCCGCGGCGGTCTGGGCTTTGCCGGCCTGGCGAACCTGAAGAAGTTTATCGAGGACGGAGGTGTGTTCATCGCGATTACAGCCACCGCGTCGCTGCCGGTGGAGCTCGGTCTGGTGGAGGGCGTGTCCATTGTCGAGACACGACAGTTGCAGGCGCGTGGCAGCGTGCTGAACGCTGTGCTGGGGGACAAGGGCAGTCCGATCGGCTATGGCTACGATGAGAAGGTGCCGGTCTATTTCAGCCAGGGGCCGGTGTTTCGCGTTGCGCTGACTGGAGGCGGTGGCGGCGGGTTCGGCGCGGGCCAGCAGGATGGACAGCGCACCAGCGGCCGTGGTTCGGCCACCGATCCGGATATCCCCCAGGGGCGGCCGTGGACGCCTCCGGAGCCGGAGCCTCGGCTGAGCCGACGGCAGCGCGAACTCTACATTGATCCCGAGCTGCGGCCGTTCTTGGCCGGGCAGATTCCGCCAGAGCGGATGTGGCCGCGGGTGGTGTTGCGTTTTGCGCGGCCGAACGAGCTGTGGCTGAGCGGGATGCTGGCCGGGGCACAGGAACTGGCCGAGACGCCGGCGGTTGTGGATGTGCCGGTGGGACGCGGGCACGTGGTGCTGTTTGCCACCAACCCGATGTGGCGGCACCAGAATCACGGCAACTGGATGCTGTTGCTGAATGCAGCGCTGCACTTCGATCACCTCCACGTCGGGCGCGAACCGGTCGGCGCACCCGGCGAGCCGGCTGTGACTGAGGAGGTCTTCGAAGAAGTGACGCAAGGCCATACTCACGGCCCGGTGCAGTAGCCGCACGTTGCGCAGAGCTTTCTCTGCGCGGCCAAACGCGTTCGGCTTGGTTCAAGCTGCGCCACAACCCAAGGCGGTGTGGCGCAGCTTTTTGTTTCCGTGGGGAGCGCTGCCGAAGAAGTGGAAACCGGCCCGGGAAACGCCGGTCATCCGGCACGGAGGGTAGCGCCGAGACGCTGGAAGAGCGCTTCCACAATGCGCGCGATGAACGCGTTCACCTGTGCGTCGGTGAGGGTGGCGCGGGGGCTCTGGAAGGTGAGGCGCACGAGCAGCGAGTACTTGTCTGGGGGGATCGTGCCGCCGCGGAAGCGGTCCAGAGCTTCGATGCTCACCAGTTCCGGAAGGTCGAGCGTGCGGATGACGTCGCGCACCTGAGCGAAACGGACGTGCTGATCGAGCAGGAGCGAGAGGTCGCGTTCGACCGCCGGAAACCGCGGCAACTCACGGAAACGGAGTGCGGCGC
>JAIMBE010000132.1 GCA_023511565.1 Bacillota bacterium | reverse complement strand
GGTCTGCTGGCCCGGATCAGCGACCGGCTCGTGCTGGCGATCAGCACGAAGGCCGCGGCTGCGGTCTTTTTCCTGGTGCTTCCGCTGGCCGTGACATTCGCCGCCGGGCTGATGGCCGTTGCGCTGCTGGCGCGGAACTACCGGGAAGCGCAGACCTATCTCGGGCCGCTGCTGCTTGTCGTCATCCTGCCCGCGGTGGCCTCGATGCTGCCCGGGATCGAGCTGACACCGAAACTGGCGCTGGTCCCGGTGCTGAACGTGGCCCTGGTCGCCAAGGAAATTTTCGTGGGCCACTATCCCTGGAGGCTGATCGGAATCATTTTCGGTTCCACCAGCCTGTACGCCGCGCTGGCGCTGTGGGCCGCGGTGCGGCAATTTCACCGGGAAGAGGTTCTGTTCCGTTCCTAGAGCTGGAGGCGACCAGTGACGTGGCAGAAGATCCTGATCGTTTATCGCAAAGAGCTGCTGGACATGGTGCGCGACCGGCGCACGCTGTATGCCACGCTCGTCTTTCCGCTGGTGCTGTTTCCGGTGATGACCGCGGGATTCGCCAAACTTTCCGAGATGAGCCTGGAGAAAACCCGGCGGGAAGCCCAGCGCATCATGTTGCTCGGCGAAGAACACGCCCCGGAGCTGGCCGCGCGCATTCGAGCCGACCAGCAGTTTGAAGTGGTGGCGCCCGAAGCCAACTTCCGCGAACAGATCAACGAGAAGAAGCTGCGGGCAGCGGTGGAATTCCCGCCCGGCTTTGCGGCCCACCTCGAACAAAACCTGACGGCACCGGAGATTCGCATCTACCTGTATCGAACCGAGCTCCGTTCGGAAGCGGCTGCGGAGCGGTTGGAGACGCTCGCCCGAGAATACCAGGAGCAGGTGGTGAGCAGTCGGCTGGCCCAGCGGGGATTTTCCGCGGCCCTGTTGAAACCGATCGAGACGCGGCGCGAAGACGTGGCTCGTCCGGAGCAGGTCGCCGGAATGCGACTCGGACGGCTGCTGCCGTATTTCATCATCCTGCTGTGCGCCAGCGGGGCACTGCATCCGGCCATCGACCTGACAGCGGGAGAAAAGGAACGAGGCACGCTGGAAACCCTGCTGGCCAGTGCGGCGCGACGGATCGAACTGGTGATCGGGAAATTTCTTGTGGTGTTAACCCTTTCCCTGGTGACCACTCTGCTGGCGCTGGCTTCTTTTGCCTTCAGCGTCCTCCATCTGCAGCGGAACGGAACGGCGGCCAGCGAGACGTTCACGGTGAGCGCGGGTTCGGCGGCGCTGGTGTTTGCGCTGGTGCTGCCGGTGGCGGTGCTGCTGTCGGGCGTGCTGCTGGCCCTGGCGGTGCTCGCGAAAAGCTACAAGGAGGCGCAGAGCTATACCGGCTACGTGATGCTTGGGGTCCTGCTGCCGGCCATCGGCGCGGTGCTGCCCGGAGTGGAAATCAATCCGGTGACGGCGTGGGTACCGATTCTGAACGTCTCGCTGGTCGCACAGGAGATTTTCACCGGCAGTTTTCCCTGGCTGTCCATTGCGCTGGTGCTGGTTTCCTCCTGCGTGTACGCAGCCCTGGGCCTCGGGCTGGCGGCGTGGCAGTTCAACCGCGAGGAAGTGCTGTTCCGCACATAACCACGCACCGACGGCTGCCTGCCGGTCCGTGGGTTCGGCCGGAGTGAGGCTCAAGCCGAACGAAGCTGCTGCGCCTGGGCCAAGCGGGTTGTGATGCGGCGAATGGTTTCGCGCAGGCGGACGGCAAGCTCCGTGATGGTTTCCAGCCGTTGAACGTCGGCTGCTGCCATGCGGTCGCGACGGGCGAGCAGCAGTTCGGCATTGCCCAGGATGCCCGTGAGCGGGTTATTGACTTCGTGCCGGAGGAGTTCGGCAAATTGTTCGTCGGGCCAGCCAGGTTCGTCCCCCACGGACGCCCGCCGGGGGCTGGGGCGGGCAATCCGGCGGAAGACCAGTGCAAAGACAACCGGTAGATAGTTGCCCACCTGGGGGACCACGTCCACGTTCCCGGTCTTAATCCAATCCGCCAGTTCGGCCTGACGAGCCGGATCGGTCAGTGCGATGACCGGCGTCAGTGGGACCAACTCTTGCACAGCTCGCTCCCATGTCCGCCCTCCACTGCAGGTCTCATCGAGAATCGCCACATCCGGGTGCAGGCGAGCGGCGCGCTGACAGGCCTGTTCCAAGTCCGTGGCGACAGGCAATTGCAGCGGTCCATCTGCACGCAACAGATGAGTCACCAGCAGATGACGCAGGGTGGGGTCAGCCACAGCGAGCAGAACGATTCGGCGCGGTGCGCTCATGACTTCCTCGCCGGAGCCGAGGTAGCTTTCGCAGACCGGTCAGCCGGGTTGGCGGTCGGGGATTCGGAGAGCACGCGCTGCACAGCCAGGGTCAGTTCTTCGACCAGGAACGGCTTGGCCAGGTAGGGAATCCGGTGCGCTTTCAAAAACTCCACGGTACGGGGCGCCAGCGTATCTCCAGTGATGAAGAACAACCGGTTGCGGGCGGGACTGCCCGAGCGAACCAGGGCCTCATAGAAAGCGCGCCCATCCAGCCGGGGCATGCGCAGGTCGCAAATGACCAGGTCGTAGTCCTGCTGAGAGACCCGGTAGAGTCCCTCGCGGCTGTCGAGAACGGCTTCCACCTGGTGACCCTGTTCGGCGAGCACATCCACGACGAGCTGGGCGACCGTGGGCTCATCTTCGACCACCAGGATCCGACGACCGGGAGGCACGCAGCGCCCGGGGCCGGGTGGTGGCTCAGCCCGCGGGGACGGCTGCGCGGCGGTGACCACCGGCAACTCCACGACGAAGGTCGCCCCTTGGCCGGGCGGGGACTCAACGGTGATTTCACCACCGTGCTCCTGGACGATGCCGTAGGCGATCGAAAGCCCCAGTCCGGTGCCCAGTCCCAACAGCTTCGTGGTGAAGAACGGGTCAAAAATGCGCGAGGCGAGCTCAGGGGGTATGCCCGGGCCATCGTCGGCGACTTCAAGCGCGATGCGGTTGCCCGGGGCGCGGCGGGTACGAATCCAGATGTTGCCGCTGCCGCGGGCCACCTGCAACGCCTGCTCGGCGTTGACCACCAAGTTCAGGATGACCTGCTGGAGCTGGTGGGCATCGGCAAGGGTGCGCGGCAGTTCCGGGTCGAGTTCGAGCGTGACCTGGATGTTTTCCACCTTCAGTTCATAGCTCCGAAGTGCCAGGGTGCGTTCGATGATCTCGTTCAGGTCCACGAGTCGGCGTTCGGGCTTGGTTTCGCGGGCAAACAGGAGCAGGTTTTTCACGAGGCGGCGGGCGCGTTCGGCTTCCTGATAGATTTTCTCAGCGTCGGCGATGCGGTCTTCGTGCAGGCGGCGGGTGAGCAGCAGTTGTGCGTAGCCCATGATCGAGGTGAGCGGGTTGTTCAGCTCGTGGGCGATGCCGCTGACCAGCTGGCCGAGAGCAGCCATCTTTTCTGTTTGCACGAGCTGGCCCTGAAACAGGCGCTGCTGGGTGAGGTCGCGATAGACCTCCAACCAGCCCAGGCGCCGACCGGCACGATCCCGCACCGGGCGGGCGAAGCGTTCGATGACCTTGTGCGTCGGGAGAACCATTTCCAGCTCGTCCACGTTCGCTTCTTCACCGTCGCGACGCAGTTGTCGCCAGCGTTCGGTGAATTCCTCGGGATTGCGGAACCGGTCCCGGACAGCGACTGCCAGCCCCTCCAGAGTGTGCAGTTCCGGCTGCTGGCGCGGATCTACGCCCAGCAACTCCACGAAGCGCTGATTCACGTGGCGAATCTGTCCAGAAAGATCCGTGAGCAGGATGCCCGCGTGCACCGAATCAAGCACGCTGAGCAGTTCGGCTTCGGTCAAGGATTCGACGGACTCTGCGTGAGTCGCACGGGCGGCCAGTTGCGCTAGTACGAGCAGATGGGCGCGAGCCGTTTCATCCGGGGATTCGACTCCAAACCCAGCCAGCAGCAAATGCGGCGTCGCCTGTGGCGTATGGACCGGCAGGAGCAGCACTGTTTCGGCGACTATCGACGACGGGGGCAGAGGTTGATCGGGTAACCTGACGGAAACCACTGTCCGATCAGTCCCAGCGCGCTGAGCCGCAGCCAGAAGCTCCGGAAAATGCAGAGGGACGGAACATTCCGGTGGGCCATGATAGCAGACGATGTGCAGTCCGGTATCGTTCATCCGCGCCAGGGCCGCCCATCGTGCCGATGCATGGACGACAGCGGCTCGAACGATGCGAGCAAAAATCTCTGCCCCAGGGGTGTCCGCGAGAACCGCTTGTCCAAGCTCCCCGAGCGCGACCGCCGCAGCTCGGAACCGACGGAGCTCCTCCTGTAGGGCGCGTTCGTCGAGCAGAACGACAAGCTGCTCGATCAACGATTGCAGGTTCTGAGGCCCTGGCGGCCCAACCGGGTTGCGATAGCCAGCCCAGGCTATCCCCCAGAGGCGTTCGGCCGTACGGAGCGGTAGCCAGACCGCTGCCTGAAGACCGGCCAAAGCTTCCAGTTCGGAAGTCCCGGCGAACGGATCGTTTTCGGCGACGAGCGGTTCCTTGCTGTGCAGCAGCATGCCCAGCACGGGCGACGCAAGCCGGGCCTGACACCAGGACGTTGGAACTGGCGAAATCAGCGCATCAACGACCGGGCCAGCCAGGGTTTCCGTTCCCCAGTTCCGGACCAGCCAGATGCCGGCGCGATCCGCACGGCCAACTTCCAGCAACGCACGCGCAGCCTGCTCAAGCAACTCCTCGGTCGACACACCGGCACGTGCGGCGCGGATAAGAGTTGCCAAAGCAGTCTCCGGGCCGGTTTCAGTGTGCCGAAAACGTGGCCAGACCGCGCGCATCACGACTGCCTTCAGAGGTGCAGAATCAGGTAGCTGCAGAGCAGCGCCGTAGCAACGGTCAGCACGTATTCGAAAATCCGCCGGAGAAGTACGGGAAAAGCAAACAGGTGCGCGTGCCTCATCTGCCGCCCCCATGCGGACTCTGCACAGTCCATTCCAGCACGCGGAAGCGGTAACTCCTGCGGATTCAGCCCCACGACCGCTTTGGGGAAAGCAGCGTGTTCCCACTCCGAAACCAGAGCGCGGTTGGTTCCCAGTTAGGAAAACCAAAAGGGATACGGATGGCGAGGACTCAGCCGTAGAGAGGGCCTACGCAGCAGGGCGCACGCGGAGCCGAAAATCAGGCGGGCTGGCGCTCGGCTTCGTACTGTTTCAGTTTGCGGTAGAGAGTCGTTTTGCCGATACCGAGCAAGCGCGCGGCAGCGAGCTTATCACCGCCGGTTTCGCGCAGGGCCCGGAAGATGGCGCGTCGTTCGAGCTCTTCGAGTGGTAGCAGTTCGTCACTGGCCGGCAACCGGTCGGAGCTGCTGGCGTGGAGATTCGAGGGTAGGTCAGCCAGTTGCAACACCGGACCGGAGCCCAGGGCCAGGGATGGCGTCTTCCGAAATCGAGCGCACGGCACGCTCCGGATCGCTGAACTTCTCGAGGAAATGATTGACGAGCAGGGGAATGTCGCTTTTCCGTTCGCGCAGCGGCGGCAGTTTGATCTGCACGACGTTCAAGCGGAAGTAGAGGTCCTGACGGAAGGAGCCGCTGCGGATGGCCGCCTCGAGATCGCGGTTGGTGGCCGCAATCACGCGGACGTTGATGTGCACGCGGTCATTGGAACCCACCGGCCGGATCTCTCGTTCCTGCAAGGCACGAAGCAGCTTGGCCTGCAGATCGAACGGGAGGTCGGCAATTTCGTCGAGAAACAGCGTGCCGCCATCGGCCGCTTCGAGCAGGCCGACCTTGCTGCGGAGCGCACCGGTGAAGGCACCTTTTACGTAGCCAAACAGCTCCGACTCGATCAGGGTAGGCACCAGAGCCGAGCAGTCGACGGGCACAAACGGGCCGGAGCGGCGCGGCCCGGAGAAATGAATGGAACGCGCGACCAGCTCTTTGCCGGTGCCGCTTTCACCCAATACGAGCACGGGGTAGCTGTGCTGACTGACTTTTTCAATCAGCTTGTAGACCTTCTCCATGCGAGGGGAAAGCCCGATCAGTCCCCCGAATCCCGGCCGGCTGCGCAACTGCTCGCGGAGCACGCGGTTTTCGTGATCCATCTCCACCGCATGCAGCAAACGCTCGAGCTTGCTGCGCAGCTCCTCCACATGGAACGGTTTGGTGTCGTAGTCCGCGGCGCCGGCGCGCATGGCTTCGACTGCGGTCTCGATGGTGCCGTACTGGGTGAGCACGACCACAGCGATGTGCGGGTAGGCGGCCCGGATCCGGCGGAGGAGTTCGAGACCCCCGAGCTGGGGCACCTTCAGGTCGGTGATGACAATGTCGATCGGAGCCTGCTCCAGTATCTCCAAAGCC
>JAIMBE010000131.1 GCA_023511565.1 Bacillota bacterium | reverse complement strand
TGATAGTTGACGTTCTGGTGCTGGACTCGCACGAGCACCGGCGTCGTGCCAATCGCCGGATGCGAGAACTGGAACCGACCCTGAGAATCGGTGCGGGTCGTCGCAATGGCCTGCATGCCACCCTGCAACTCGAGGAGCACAACTTCCAGCTGGGTTGCGGCGGTGCCCCGGGTGGCGTTGCGTACGGTTCCACTCAGGGTGCCGGCCTGGGTCGCCAGCGCTCCCCAGCCGCACATCCAAGCCCAGATTGCAACCCGCAGCGGCGCGTTCATCGAGGAGGACTCTTTTTCGTGGTCTTGGCTTTTGCAGCGATCTGCCGCACTGCCGGGGAGATGGCTCCGCCGGTCAGCAGCTCGATCTCGGCGATCACCTGCGCCGCTTCAATCTCCAGCGCTTCTTTCATCTGCTCGAAATCTTTTTCCGAATATTTGCCGGCGCGGTACTCGAACTTCAGGTCGCGCAGATTCTCGTAGATGGTGTCGCGTCGTTCCAGCAACTGATCCAGCCGCGTCCGGTGGGGCGGCGTATCTTCCGGTGTGGACTCCACGCGAAACACAAACACCAGCACGGCACCGGTCAGGGCCACGCAGGCCAAAATCATCGCGACACTGAAAGCGTCCACGGCCGGCTTCCCCACAACGGCACGTTCGGATCAGAAATCCGTTTCTGTTTCCTGCGCGGCCTGCTGGCGAGCGCGCGCAAGCGCCTCTGACGAAAGGGCAGGCCCGCGTGCTGACGGAGCGGCCCGGACCGCGCGCCAGCGCCACAGCACCGCGATGAGGATACCGACACCCGCCAGCCACGCCAAGGGCGGCATCAACCACGCCCACCGGCTCACCCCGGTCGTCGGCGGCTCGGCAAGGACCTGCAGGCCGTATTCCTGCACAAACGATTGCAGGATCAGGTCGGCCGGCTCGTTTCGCGCCACCCGTTCGTCCAGTTTGTTCAGCATCTCGGTCGAAACGGTGCAGCCGATGTGGTTGCATTCCCCCAGGATCTGATTGCACCCGCACAAGCACATCAGTTTTTTCGACAGGGCCTTGGCTGGTTCGGATCGCTGGGCTTCCGTCCCTGCTCCGGCCAGCAGAAACACCAGCAGAGCAAGCAGCAGGACTGCAGGACGGAACAACCGGTGCCGCCAAAGCCAGGGCTGGAAACCGTCAGTCATGGGCATCCTGAGATCGCGTGGCGGGCACCGGCTGCAGGGCTGGTTGTCCGGCTCGCTCGGACACTGGGCGGAAGGCAAGTGCCTGCTGCCGGTTCGGCAGAAGGGCCACTCCGGTCCCGAGCACCAGCACCACACCACCCAGCCAGATCCATTTCACCAGCGGGTTGATATACGCGTGAATGACCGGCTGACCAGTTTCCGGGCTCGGGCCGGCATAGACGACATAGAGGTCTTCGCGCAGTGTGGAGTAGATGGAAACCATCGTACCCGTCATGCCGTTGGCGTGGTAGCGCCGGCGTTCCGGGTAGAGCAGCATCACCGACTGCCCGTCACGCAGCACCTCGATCGTAGCCCGTTCAGCGACATAGTTCTGACCGGGCCGCTGCGTGAATGTCTGCAATCGGATTGTGTATCGACCGAGCTCCATGTGTGTGCCCGGAGTCATTTCCATCTGCTTGTCCTGGTTGAAGGCCGCACCAGCCAGTCCGATGAAAATCAACACGATGCCGAAATGCACGATGTAGCCGCCGTAGCGACGTGTGTTGCGCATCGTCAGGTGTTCGACCGCACGCAGAATGCTCATTCCAGTCCGCGCCCGGATCACACGCGCCCCGCGAAGAAATTCGAGCAGAATCGTCAAGGCAACGAAGACCGACAGCACGAAGCAGACCAGCGCGTAGAAATCCCGTAAACCCAGCGGGTAGGCCACCGCGCCGGTCAGCAGCCCGGCCGCGAGCGGCCAGCCGAAATTGCGTCGCAGACTTTCCAGCGACGTCTTCCGCCAAGCCAGAAGCGGCCCTACGCCCGTCAGGAACAGCAGAAACAGCCCGATGGGGATGGTCACTTTGTTGAAGAACGGCGGTCCCACGCTGATCTTCGTACCCTGCACGGCTTCCGAAATCACCGGAAACAGCGTGCCCCACAGCACGGCAAAGCAGGCGGCCAGCAGCACCAGATTGTTGAACAGGAAACTCGATTCCCGGGAAATCAGTGAATCGAGCTGGTTTTCGCTCTTCAGGTAGTCCCGGTTTTTCAGGTACGCCCAGGTGCAGGTGGCCAGCGTCAGCAGCAGGAATCCCAGAAACCAGTGGCCCACGTCCGATTGCGCAAACGCGTGCACCGAGCTGACGACTCCGCTGCGCGTCAGCATCGTTCCCAGAATGCACAGCAGGAAGGTGATGAACACCAGCCACACGTTCCACACCTTCATCATCCCGCGTTTCTCCTGCATCATCACGGAGTGCAGGAAGGCCGTGCCGGTCAGCCAGGGCAGCAGCGAAGCGTTTTCCACCGGATCCCAACCCCAATAGCCGCCCCAGCCCAGCACGGCGTAGGCCCAGTGCGCGCCGAGCAGAATCCCCAGACTCTGAAAGCCCCAGGCGATCATCGTCCAGCGTCGTGTGATGTGGATCCACTTTTCGCCCGGGTAGCGTCCCAGCAGTGCCGCCAATGCGAAGGCAAAGGGAACCGTGAACCCCACGTAGCCCAGGTAGAGTGCCGGCGGGTGGATCACCATCTCCGGATACTGCAGCAAGGGATTCAGCCCGCGTCCGTCCGGCTGCGCGACCACTTGGCGGCTGCCGTCTGCCGCCACCGTTCCCAGCACCTGGAACGGGTTAGCCACAAACACGTTCAGAATCAGAAAGAACAACTGAACGGACGCCAGCACCACCGCCACATAGGGCATCAGCTCTGGATGCCGGTTCCGATTCGTCCACAACACGAAGAAGACGTAAACGGCCAGCAGCCAGCTCCAGAACAGCAACGAACCTTCCTGGCCCGACCACAGGGCCGCAAATTTGTAGAACACATGTTGGTCGCGGCTGCTGTGATTGGCTACATAGGCCACGGAAAAATTGTCGGTCAGGAAAAGAAACACCAGGGTGGCCGTGGCGAGTGTAATCAAAACACAGGCAGCCAGGCTGGCCTGGTAGGCGCTCTTGGTCAGCAAAATCTTGCGCCCGGCGATGGCCGCAATCCCCGCTGCGACGGCGTAGCCGGCGCAGACCAGAGCCAGTATCAGGGCGTAGGATCCGAAAAGGTCCACCGTTGCCTCGTGCGCATGGAATTATTCCGACGGCCCGGATGTGTAGCTGGTTGCAGGCGAGGATGCGCTGGAACCTGGTGTCGTGGATGGATTCGGCACCGCTTCGTATTTGGATGCACATTTCGCCTGAACGTGATCAGCGATGAACCGTCCGTCCGGAGCCAGTCGGCCTTCCACCAGTGCCTGCGCGCGGTCCACAAACGTATCCGGCAGCGGATTCTGGCCGACGTAGCTGACCGGTAGTGTGCGTCCTTCTTGTTCGAGCACAAAATCAACGCGTCCGCGGTACCGTTCGATCGAACCAGGCTGGACGTCTCCAGCCACACGCAACCGGCGTTGTGCCTGCGCACCTCTCAGGGTTTCCAACTCGGCAATCGTGTAGTAGTACGTCTTGCTTTCCGTTACGCCCACCCAGCCGAGCCAGACCGTTGTGCCCAGAATGATGGTGCCCGCCAGCAGGAATTTGCCCTTCCCGTTCTTCACGACTGCCCCCCTCGAGCGCGCCGTCCATTGTAGCACAGGCGCACGGCCGGCTCACTTGCGTGCCAGCTTGTCTTTCAGGCAGCGGCGCAGCTCATCACTCAGCGCAGTGACCCGCAGGCCCTCGCAGACCAGAAACTTGCAACTGAGCAGTGTGGCCGGCGTGGCGCTGTCGGGAAACTGACACTCCACGCGACAGTACTGACATTCTTGATTCCAGCAGAATCGGCCGTACGGAACCGTTTCGGGACTGATGAACTGGAAGCAACGGAGCAGCGAGTTTTTCTCCGGAACCAGAAATTTCCTGCCGAGAATGCGAATCTCCACCAGTCGTTCATAGGGACGGAACGGATCCGACATAACTGGCTCGCCGCAGCGATCACCCGCGCGCTTGCACAGCGTAGGATTCACGGAAGGCCTGGCCCATCTTGCGGAACTTCCGATACCGCTGCTCCAGAAGCTCGGCGGCGGGCAGTCGAACCAGCTCCGCCAGTTGCCGCTCGAGAACCCTCTGCAGAATCCGCGCGGCTTCTTCGTGGTTGGTATGCGCACCGCCTTCCGGTTCGGGCACGATCTCGTCCACCAGGCCCAACTGACGCATGTCGTTCGCGGTGATTCTCAGGGCGGCGGCCGCCTGGGGTGCCTGGGCCGCGTCGCGCCAGAGGATCGAGGCGCAGCCTTCGGGCGAGATCACCGAGTAGATCGCATTTTCCAGCATGTTGATGCGGTCCCCGACGGCAATCGCCAGTGCCCCGCCCGAGCCGCCCTCGCCGGTAATCGTGACGAGAATGGGGACGGGCAACAGCATGATTTCGCGAAGATTCCGAGCAATCGCCTCGGCCTGCCCCCGCTCCTCGGCATCCACGCCCGGGTAGGCTCCCGGGGTGTCCACAAAGCTGAAAATCGGCCGGCCGAACTTGGCCGCCAATTGCACTGTGCGGAGTGCCTTGCGGTAGCCCTCCGGTTTAGGCATACCGAAGTTGCGCGCCAATTTCTGTTTGGTGTCCCGCCCTTTCTGATGCCCCACCACCAGTACGGGGCGGCCGGCAAACCGCGCCATGCCCGCGACAATGGAGGGATCGTCGCCGAAGGCCCGGTCGCCGTGCAGTTCGCTGAAGTGATCAAACAGCAGGCGGGCGAAGTCCAGCGTGTAGGGCCGTTGCGGATGCCGGGCCAGTTGGGTGCGCTGCCAGGCGTCCAGGTGTTCGAAGAATTCCCGCCGCAGTTCGGCCACCTCCCGCCGCAACCGTTCCAGCTCCACTTCGGTCCGGGCGTCCTGGTGCACCAGGCGCCGGAGCGTTTCCACGTCCCGCTCGAGTTGTTCGATCTCGCGTTTGCGATCGTTTGCATCCATGACGCGCCTACCGTACAGCTTCGACCGCACCGGGACCGCACATCTCGGTAATCTGGCGGATCAGCTCTTCGTCGGCCTGTACGCGACGTTCGGTTTCGAAAATGGCCTGTGAGCCGTCCGGATGCACCAGCTCAAACGCCACTGGACATGTTCCCGGCCGGCTTTCCAGCAGGTTCTGCAACTGGTCCAGAAGCAGGGTGTCCAGCGCGGAGAGATCCACACGCACCCGTAGCACGGCGGGTCCCATTCCGACAGTATCGTCGAGCGGCTTCGCATCGCTGGCCACCACGCGAACGCCCGCCTCTTCGACACTCACCCGACCCTTGATCAGCAGTGGCCGGAGCCCCTTCAGGTGGGGCTCGAGCCGGGCGAACGCTTCCGGGAAAACCAACACCTCGACGCTACCGGTCATGTCCTGGAGCGTGGCGATCGCCCAGCGCTCGCCTTTGCGGGAACGCATGTTCCGCACGCTGACCACAAGACCGGCCAGCACGACCTCGGTGCCATGCGTCTTGGTTTCCAGCGCGGTCAACTCGGTCACGTGGAGTTCCTGCAATCGGCCCGTCAGCTTCGCCAGCGGATGCCCCGAGATGTAGAATCCGACCGTAGCATATTCGTGCTGCAACAGCTCGGCTTCGCTCCACTCTTCGACATCGGGCAGCGGATCTTCACTCGCTCCCGGGGGTGTTCCGCCAAACAGCCGATGCTGGCCGCTGGCCTGCGTTCGCTGCAGAGCCTGTCCGCGTTCGATGGCGCGGTCAATCGCGGCGAACAGCTGGGCCCGGCGCGCTCCGAGCGAATCCATCGCACCGGATTTGATCAGGCTTTCCAGCACGCGCCGGTTTAGCAACCGCGCATCCACCACCTCGCAAAACTGGTAGAGGGAGCGGAACCGGCCCACCTTCTGTCGCGCTTGCAGAATTCCGCGCACCGTGTTTTCACCGACGTTCTTGATGGCCCGGAGCCCGAAACGAATGGCATCCCCGACGGGCGTGAAGTCCACGTCGGAAGAATTGATATCCGGCGGCAGCACCGTGATGCCCATGTTCCGGGCTTCGTGGATGTACTTCACTACCTTGTCCGCGTTGCCGGTTTCCGAGGTCAGCAGCGCGGCCATGAATTCCACCGGATAATGTGTTTTCAGATACGCCGTTTGGTAGGCGAGCAGCGCATACGCGCAGGAGTGCGATTTGTTGAATCCGTAGCCGGCAAATTCCGCCATCAGGTCGAAGATGCGCTCGGCCTTCTTCAAGGGGACCTTGTTGGCCCGGCAACCCGCCAGAAACTTCTCCCGTTGTGCCGCCATCTCCCCACGCTTTTTCTTGCCCATGGCGCGGCGCAACAGGTCGGCTTCTCCCATGGAAAAGCCGGCCAGGCGGTTGGCGATCTGCATCACCTGTTCCTGGT
>JAIMBE010000130.1 GCA_023511565.1 Bacillota bacterium | reverse complement strand
CACCTATGGTCTGCTGCGCTTCTGCCTGCCGTTGTTTCCGGAAGCGTCGCGCCTGCTGGCGCCGGGCATCGCCGCGCTGGCGATTCTGGGCATTCTCTACGGGGCGCTGGTGGCCATGGTGCAGCCGGATCTGAAGAAGCTGATCGCGTATTCCTCGGTGAGCCACCTGGGGTTTGTCGTGCTGGGGATTTTTGCGTTCAATGCCATCGGGATCGAAGGCGCCCTCTACCAGATGCTGAACCACGGCGTCACCACTGGCGGGCTCTTTCTGGTGGCGGGGATGCTCTACGAGCGTCGGCACACGCACCAGATCAGCGCGTTTGGTGGACTGGCCACGCCGATGCCGGTGCTGGCGGCGTTCTATCTGCTGCTCTGCCTGTCGTCGCTGGGGCTGCCGATGCTGAACGGTTTTGTGGGTGAATTCCTGATTCTGCTGGGCGTCTTTCGCGCAGAGAAAGGGTGGGCCGCGCTGGCCGTCATCGGAGTGATCCTGTCGGCGATCTATCTGCTGTGGTCTTACCAGCGGGTATTTTTCGGCGAGGTCACCGCGGAGCCGAACCGGCACCTGCTCGACGCCGACCGCCGTGAACGCATCCTGCTGGCTACGCTGGCGGTGCTCATCCTCTGGATGGGCATCGGCTCGCCGATGTTCATCACCCGGATGGAGGCCGCCGCTGCACGGGTGCTGCGCGAGATGGAACGGCCTGCGGTGTACCACGTCGGCCCGGCGGCGCCGCAGCGGCCCGACCCGGCCGAGCTGCTGCGCGAACTCGAACAATTGCGCGAAGCCCTGCGTCCGGCGGAGTGATCCGAACATGCTGCTCACAGTGCACGACTACGCCCGGCTGCTTCCGGAAATCCTCGCGGCGGGCTGCGGCATCTTGGTGATGCTGCTTGAGCCGTTCCTGCGCCGCGAACACAAGGCGGCGCTTCCCTGGCTCGGGGTGCTGGGCGCGGCGGCGGCATTGGTTGCTGCGGGGCTGGTTCGCAGCGATGCAGGGCCTGCATTTTTCCACCTGATCCAGGCCGATGCGTTTACGTTCTTCCTGCGCCTGCTGATCTATGCGACGGCCCTGCTCGTGATGCTGGCGGCGCGCGCGTACCTGGATCGGGAACATCTGCCTCCCGGGGAATTCTACGCGCTCGTACTGCTGGGCAGTGTGGGGATGGGCGTGATGGCCGCCGCGGCCGAGCTGGTGACGGCGTTCATCGGACTCGAGATCAGCTCGCTGTCCACCTACATCCTGGCCAGTTACCGGCGCGACGCACCCCGCGCAAATGAGTCGGCGCTGAAATACTTCCTGCTCGGTTCGTTCGCCACGACATTTTTTCTGTACGGGGTGGCCCTGGTGTACGGCGCTACCGGAACCACCCGGCTGGAGCAGTTGGCCGAGGGCGCAACCAGCGTGTTGCTGCTGAAGCTGGGTCTGGCCCTGGTGTTCATCGGTCTGGCCTTCAAAATCGCGAGCGCGCCCTTTCACGTGTGGACGCCCGACGTCTACGAAGGGGCGCCGACACCCGTCACTGCCCTGCTGAGCACGGCGCCGAAAGCCGCTGCGTTCGCCGTCCTGCTGCGGATTGCAGGCACGGTGCTGCCGGCAACGCGGCTCTGGTTCTGGGCGCTGTGGGCTTCGGCAGCGCTGACGATGTTCGTGGGCAACCTGGCAGCGCTGGTGCAGTCGAACGTAAAACGCATGCTGGCCTACAGCTCCATCGCCCATGCCGGCTACATCCTGGTGGCGCTGGCTGCAGGCACCGAAGAGGCCTACGCTGCCGCGCTCTACTACCTGGCGGCCTATGCACTGATGAAGCTCGGGGCCTTCACGCTGGTGGCCCACCTGGCCGGACGCGGCGAGCGGCGGCTCACCCTGGAGAACTACGCCGGATTGGCGCGACGCGAACCAGTAGTCGCCGCGACTCTTTCGCTCTATCTGCTCTCGCTGCTCGGGCTGCCCTTGACGGCGGGCTTCCTGGGTAAATTCTACGTCTTTGTGGCCGGCCTGCGCGCCGAACTGCTCGGGCTGGTCGTGCTGGCCGCAGTGAACACACTACTCGGCGCCTACTACTACCTGCGGGTCATCCTCTACATGTACTTCCGGGAACCGGACGCCACCGACGCGCACGTGGTGCGCGAACCGGTGCCCGCAGGTACCGGCGTCGTGCTCGTGGCTACAGCAGCGGGCACGCTGCTGCTGGGGCTCTTTCCAGGACACATCCTGCACATCGCAGAGCTGGCCGCCGCCTCGTTCCGCTAACAGGAACGGACCCCATGCGAAGCCGGCTCGCAGGGTCCGACGATCCATCGGTCCCTCGAAACACAACGGCCCGGAACACCTCGCTCCGGGCCGCACGTTTCTCGTGTGCCGTCAGCTGACTTTGAGGAAGATGATGGCAAAGGTATACAGCGCCATGGACTCGATCAGCACCAGCGCCAGAATGATGGCGAAGCGGATCGCGGGGGCAGCTCCCGGGTTGCGCGCGAATCCCTCGCAGGCCGCAGAAACGGCTTTGGCCTGTGCGTAGCCGCAGGCCGCCGAAGCAATGGCCATCGAAAAGCCGGCGGTCAGCGCCACCCAGTTCACGTTGTTCGTGCCGCCGCCCTCTTGCGCGAACACAGCCGGGGCAAGCACGGTGGCGGCCAGAACCGCCAGAACCATTACGGAAATTTTTCGCATCGCACGTCTCCTTTGTATCAAATGGCCGCAGGAGGTGGCTCCCGGTCATCCTCGTACTGTCCGGGATCACACTGAACGACCGTTATCATGCCGCATCAATTAGTGCTCTTCGGCCACGGCGCCGCCGACGTAGATGACCGGGAGCAACGTGAACACGAACGCTTGCAACACACCAACAAACAAGTGCAGAACAATGAAAAGAACCGGGAAGAGTAAAGGCACCGCACCCAGGGAGTAACCCACCGGATTCCACTCCCCCGCAAACAGCATCAGGGAGAGCGTCAGGCCCAGAAAAATCAGGTATAGCATCTCGCTGACGACCATGTTGACCCAGAGACGGACGGTGAGGGAAAGCATGCGCGCCAGATGACTGACGAGTTCAATCAACACCATCAACGGAGACATCGCCAGCACCGGCCCCAGGAAGTGCTTGCCGTACCGGAGCAGCCCATGTTTCCGTAGGCCACAAGCATGGTAGTAGACAAACACCAGCAGCGCGCAGGCGAAGGGCACCGATGGATGTGCGGTCGGCGATGTAAATATCGGAATCAGACTGATCAGGTTGCTCAGCAGCACGAAGATCCCGATGCTGCCGAGCATGGGCATATAGCGGCGGGCATCGTGGCCGATCATGTCGTCCAGTAGGTCGCGAACGCCCACGCCCATGGGATTGGTCAGCAACATCTCCACACACTGCTGTGTCGCCCCAGGCTGATCCACGGACAGCCGCCGCTTGAACCAGAGCACAAAGATCACGGCGAACAGAAAAACGAAAATCTCCATTACAAGGTATTCGGGAATCGGGTGTGCCGGATCGTGAGGGTGAATCCCCAGCGCATGCAGCAGCGCCCGTACCGGGCCGCCGAACCAGTGATTGAACCAAACGGTCAGAAACGAGGGCTCGTGTTCCATCAGGCAAACATTCGCGCTACGCGGTGCAATGAATTCCCCGGCCTCGGTCCGCGGGGATGCCCTACGGCTCCGGGTGGCGGAACAACGTGACCACCATGGCGCTCAAAGCGGCCGCCACCAGGGCCATCAGCCCCACGAACACAGCGGCAACAGGCAACAAAGAACGCGAGAAGATAACATAAAGTATCCCCAGCAGCAACACGTAGCGGCCGAAGAATTTCACGTAGGTGCGCTTTGGGATGCGGACCGTTTCAGCGTCGGCTTGTGCCACCGAGACGCGTTCCAGCGCCGCCACGCCCTGCTTCAGCCAGCGGAAGTTGAGCCACGCCAGCACCGCCCCCACCAGCACGCCGCCTGCCGCCGGCCAGCTCCAAACAAGCACCGCGACAATGGCACCGACAGCACCCACCAGCAGCGTCCCGAGTTCAATCTGCCGCTCGGCTGCGCGATAGCCTGGTTCAGCCGATGTCATTCCGAGACCTTCCTTTGTTGTCTTTGGGGATGCGCCGAAGGACCTCGCGCAAGCCGGCGACGAATCCAAGCAGCCCCAGGACCACCACCAGCAGCGGCTTGGTGCCTGCCTTCGTGTCCAGCCACCAGCCGAGGCCGCCTCCGATCACCACACTTCCCACCAGGATGAACGGCAGTTCCACGGCAAAGGCCACCGTGCGTAGAAAAGTGACCGGACGCTTGCGCGGGGATTCTTCGCCGGGCATGGGAGTCTTCGAACTAGCGGACAACGGAACCCAGCAGCGAATAGGTGGCCAGGCGCACAAACGGCTCGGCATAGAGCAGCGCGCCGAGCGTCACCAGGGTGCAGGCGGCCAGCGCGACCGCCTGGGCCGGGGAAATTGCCGGCCGGGTTGCATCGGTCGCTTCACGCAGCCACATGTGCACGACGATGCGGAAATAATAGTACACCGCCGGCACAATGTAGAGCACCGCAAACACAGCCAGCAGGTAGTGCTGCGATTCGATCAGGGAAAGAAAGATGAAATACTTGCCCAGAAAACCGGCGGTCGGCGGGATACCGGCCAGCGAAATCAGGAAAATCACCATCAACACGGCGGCGGTCGGGTTGCGATAGATCAGGCCGTTCATGTCTTCCAATTCGTCGCCGATCACACCCTTGCGGCGCAACAGAATGACGATGGCAAACGCACCGGTGTTCATGAAGGCGTACGCGAACAGGTAAAACGCCATGCCTTTCAAGCCCGTTTCGTTGCCGGCCACCAGACCCAGCAGGATGTAGCCGACGTGCGCAATCGAGCTGTACGCCAGCAGGCGCTTCACGTTGGTCTGGGTGAGGGCGGCCAAGTTGCCCCAAGTCATCGTGGCCAGCGCGATGCCGCCGAGCAACAGTTCCCAGTTCGCACGCAGCGGCTCGAAGACCACCAGAAACAGACGCATCAGCACGGCGAAACTGGCCGCCTTCGAGGCCACACTCACATAGGCGGTCACCGGGGTGGGTGCGCCTTCGTACACATCGGGCGCCCACTGGTGGAAGGGCACGGCGGCCACCTTGAACAACAATCCGGCCGCAACGGCCACCAGCGCGACCACCGGGAGAATTTCGCTGGACGGAGTGCGAAGGGCATAGCTGATTTCCGTCAACCGCGTCGAACCGGCCATGCCGTACAGCACCGAAAATCCATAGACCAGCAACCCGGAGCTGAACGCGCCGAGCAGCAGATATTTCAGAGCGGCTTCATTGGAGCGCTTATCGCGCCGCAGGTAGCCGGTCAGCACGTAGAAGGAAGCCGCCATGGTCTCCAGCGCGACGAAAATCACCACCAGGTCGGTACCCGAGGCCAGGAACATCATGCCCACGGTGGCGAACAGCATCAGCGCGTAGTATTCGCCCCGGTGCTCTTCTTCCACCTCCAGGTAGCGCACCGAAAGCAGAATCACCAGTGCCGTGGCGGCCAGAAACAGGAACCCGAAAAACACGAAGAACGGATCCACGACCACCGTTCCCCCGAAGCCGGGTACCCCGAAGGTCTGAACCCCGCGCAACCGCCACAACGCCACGCCGCTGGCCACCACGCCGAGCAGTGCGCCGAACGCATTCACCCATTTCTGGCGCGGACCCAGCAGGAAATCCAGCAGCAGGATGGCCAGGCCGAAAACGGCCAGCCAGATCTGGGGCAGGATCAACGCCAGTTCTTCAGGATTGGGAAACAGAGTCAACATCGCTCAACGCTGCTCCTGGGGCGACACCGCAGCCGGCGGCTCGTCGTGGAGTTCCTCCGACGCAGCCACGGCCGCGCCGGGCGACACGGTGGCTCGGGGTTCTGCCGAAGGCGCCGGAAGCGGCTTCACCGGATCCACCAGGTAGTAGCCCGGGTTGACGCGATTCACAATACGGTGCATCGACGGATCCATGATTTCGAAAAACGGCTTCGGATAGATGCCAATCCAGAAGCAAAGCACAACGAGTGGCACCAGGGTGGCGTATTCGCGCAGGTTCAGGTCGGGCAGGTGTTTGTTTTCCTCATGGGTCACAGGACCGAACATCACGCGCTGGTAGAGCCAGAGCAGATAGGCCGCACCCAGTACGATGCCGACCACGCCCCAGGCCGCCCAGTGCTTGTTCACTTCAAAAACACCCCGCAGGATCGTGAATTCGCCGATGAAACCGTTCAGCAGGGGCATCCCGAGCGAGGCCAGGCTGACGATCAGGTAGATGGCCGCAAAGCCGGGCATCGGCGTCGACAGACCGCCGAAATCGGCAATCATGCGCGTGTGCCGCCGCTCGTAGAGCACGCCGACAATCAGAAACAGGGCACCGGTCGAAAGCCCGTGATTGATCTGCTGGAGCAGACTCCCGGAAAGCCCATGCGGGGTCAGCGCAAAAATGCCCAGCGTGCAGAAGCCCAGG
>JAIMBE010000129.1 GCA_023511565.1 Bacillota bacterium | reverse complement strand
GAATGTACGCGGGCTCCGCAGCGGCTGGGTCGGCGAGGAAGCGCGCACCGTGGTGCCCGATGTGGCCATCGCGGCTCTGGATCTGCGGCTGGTGAAAGACGTGGACCCGCAGCAGCAGTTCGAGCGGCTTGTCGCACACATCCGCCGGCAAGGGTACTATGTCACCGACCGCGAGCCGACCCACGAAGAACGCATGCAGCACGCGCGCATTGCGCGCGTGGTGATGGGCGATGGCTATCCAGCCGCACGCACACCGATGGATCTCCCGCTGGCCCAGGCGGTCGTGGAAGTGGTCGAAGCCGCACTGGGCGAACCGGTGATCCAACTTCCCACCTCCGGCGGCTCAGTGCCGATGTACCTGCTGGAGCGGATGGGATTGCCGATTCTCCACGTGCCCATCGTGAATCACGACAACAACCAGCACAGCCCGAACGAAAATCTGCGCATCGGAAACTTCCGCCGGGGGATCGAAGTTTTCGCTGCTGTGCTGGCCGCGCTCGACTGGTAACGACGCTACAGGGCCAGAAAATTTCCAAGCAGTTGCAGCCCGTGCGCCGTGAGCACGGATTCGGGATGGAACTGCACGCCCTCCAGGGGAGCCGCGCCACGACGGCGCCAGCGCAAGCCCATGATCATGCCGTCGTCCGTCTCCGCCGAGATCTCCAGTTCCCTGGGCAGTGAGCGGCGTTCCACGATCAGGGAGTGATATCGGGTGGCTGTGAAGGGACGCGGCAGGCCGGCGAAGATCGTGCGTCCATCGTGAAAGATTTCGCTCGTTTTGCCGTGCATGAGCCGCGGCGCGCGCACCACGCGACCCCCCAGGGCTTCGCCGATGGCCTGATGGCCCAGGCAGACGCCGAGGATGGGAATCCGGCCGGCGAATCGCTGAATCAGCGGGATGCTGATGCCGGCCTGGCGCGGGGTGCAGGGTCCCGGAGAGATGACGATGCGTTCGGGCCGCAGGCGTTCAATTTCCTCCAGTGTGATCTGATCGTTGCGCCGGACCTCGACCCGCTGTCCCAACTGGCCCAGAGACTGGGCCAGGTTGTAGGTGAAGCTGTCGTAATTGTCCACCAGCAGAATCACGGCTGTCGTCGAACAAGTCGTAGCGATCCCGCTGCCGGTGTGATTGTACACCGCCCCGCACAGCCCGGCGCCGGTCAGATTGTACCGCGATGGGCCGCTTGCAGTGCGGCGAGCAGGGCACGAGACTTATTGACGGTTTCCTGGTACTCGCGTGCCGGGACGGAATCCGCCACGATGCCGCCGCCAGCCTGCACGTAGGCGCGGCCGCGGCGCGCGACCAGCGTGCGGATGGCGATGCAGGAGTCGAGATTGCCGGAGAAATCCAGATAGAGGATCGCGCCGGCGTAGATGCCGCGCCGTGTGGGTTCAAGCTCGTCAATGATCTCCATGGCGCGGACCTTGGGCGCGCCGGTGACGGTGCCCGCGGGAAAACAGGCCAGCAGAGCGTCAAAGCAATCCACATCGTTGCGCAGGCGTCCACGGAGGCTAGAGACCAGGTGCATCACGTGCGAGTAGCGTTCGACGGAAGCCAGCTCTTCGACGCGCACCGACCCATACTCGCAGACGCGACCGAGATCGTTGCGGCCCAGGTCCACCAGCATGATGTGTTCGGCACGCTCTTTGGGGTCCGCGAGCAGCTCGGCTTCCAACCGGCGGTCTTCCGCTTCGGTGCGTCCGCGCGGGCGCGTGCCGGCGATCGGGCGATAGAACGCCTCACGGCCTTGAACTTTGACGAGCATCTCGGGCGAGCTGCCCACGACGGCCACATCGTTCAGCCGCAGGAAGTACAGGTACGGGGACGGGTTCACCACGCGCAGGGCGCGGTAGATTTCGAATGGATCGGCTGAGCTGCGCGCGACAAAGCGCTGGCTGAGCACCACCTGAAAGATGTCGCCGGCGCGGATGTAGCGCTTCGCTTTGCGCACCGCGGCCAGATAGTCGGCCTTGCGAAAATTCGAACGCACGCGCAGGGCCGCCCGACGCTGCCTCCGCACTCGCAGACGCAGCGGCTGTTCCAGGGTCCAACGCATGCGTTCGAGTTCTTGCACGGCAGTGTTGTATTTCTCGCGCAGGGAGCCGGCGCTGTCAGTGAACACATTGCGCACAATCCAGACGCGGTGCTGCACGTGGTCAAAGGCGACCAGTCCGAGGAAGACCATCAGCACGGCATCATCCAGACCCACATCGTCGCGTGCCGTTTCCGGGATGCGCTCGATCAATCGCACCATGTCGTAGGCAAAATAGCCGATGGCCCCGCCCACCAGCGGCGGCAGACCCGGAATGCGGACGGGACGAAACCGCCCCAGCCGACGCCGGAGCAGACGCACCGGGTCTTCTCCTTCCCAGACCAGGTGCGACTGCCGACGCGGATTCGCTTCGCCCAACTCGATGTGGCAGGCGCCGCGTCGGTAGCGGAAGATTTCTGCCGGGTAGGCCCCGAGAAACGTGTAGCGGGCGATTTTTTCCCCGCCCTCAACGCTTTCCAGCAGAAACGAGTAGCGGGCGCGCTGCGCCAGCTTCAGATAGGCGGAGACCGGCGTCAGTAGATCGGCTGTCATCGTGGTGTAGACCGGTACCAGGTTCCCCTGCCGCGCCAGCCGGACGAATGTTTTGTAATCGGGCTGAATCATCGGTTCTGCTCGCGGCGCAGGGCGGCCAGCACGGCCTCGCGCATCCGTCCCTCCGGAGCCCGCTCCCCCATCCAGATTTCCCACTGCGCTACGCCCTGGGCCACGAACATCTCTACGCCGGAGATCGCTTCGATGCCGCGACGCGCGGCCATCTGCAACAGCTTCGTCCGCATGGGACGGTAGATCAAGTCGAACACAATGCGGCAGTTCAGCTCGTGCACGGCCAGCGGCGATTCCCGGACTCGCGGATGCATGCCGACGGGCGTGGCGTTGACGATGGCGTCAAAAAACTCGCGAGCCAGCCGCGGCCGGGGGATGACTTCTCCACCGACCGCGCGGGCCAGCCGACGTGCCGGCTCGAGCCGACGCGCGCAAATGGCCACCCGTGCACCAGCTCGCGCGAGGGCAAACGCGACCGCGCGAGCTGCGCCCCCAGCCCCGTAAATCAACACCCGGCAGCCGGCCAGACCCACCGAGCGGGAGTCGAGCGCGCGGAGCACGCCGACGTAGTCGGTATTGTAGCCATAAAGCCAGCCCGGGCCGCGCACAACCACGGTGTTCACGGCGCCGATCTGTTCGGCCAGCGGATCGCAGCCATCCAGGTAGTCCAGGATACGCTCCTTGTGCGGAATCGTGACGCTGAAGCCACGGAGATTCAACGCGGGCACGGCAGCCAGGAAATCACGCAGGCTGGCGCGTCCCGCATCGGCAGGCACCCGAAACGGAAGATAGACGGCGTTGATGCGACGCACACGAAAGCCGGTATTGTGCAGTAGCGGCGAGAGCGAATGAACCACCGGATCACCAATCACCCCATAGACGCGCGTGTGCCGGTCGAGTCGATCGGCGCGATAGAGTTGCCTCATCTCTTCCAGCGTGAGCTGCCCGGGAGCCGTTGCCTCACCCACCGCAGCATAGGCAAGCGCGGAGCCTTCGCGCAGCGCGAGCACGCGCAGCGGCAGCGCCCGTTCGCCCATGGGCACAGCCACCACACGGCGACGATGGCGGGCCAGCGCAAGCTGACGCAGACCATCGCGCAGCCGGTCGCAGCGGGCGGCCAGCTTGATGGCGTGGCCACCGGCACGATCCAGCCGCGCACACAGTGCCGTCAGCCGCGGCGGTGTACCGGCAAAATCGTGGAATGAAATCAGGCAGCGCGCCGGAGCCAGCCGGCGGCGCAGATCCGCGGCGCCGAGCTGCGCGGCCGTTTCGATTTCCACGTCGCACCAGCGGCAGCCAGCAGCGACGGCCCGGCGGAGCAGTTCGAGCTGGACGGCGGGACTGCCGGCAAAGCGACCTCCCGCAACACGGCGGCGACAGGTCGCGATCCAGGTGGTGCGCAGACGGCGGCGGGCCAGCGCAGCGAGCAAACGGAAAATCTCCTGGCGACTGCGCAGCCAGTCGAGTCGAAGCTCGACCGTGCGGGCCCGCTTGAGCGCACGGGCAAGCTGACGCAGCATGCCGGCAGCCGTCGGCGCCGCCACGACGGCACAGATGCGGTCGGCAAACAGCGGTTGGAGCACGGTGCGAACCTCACGCGAACGGGTGAGCCTGCGCTTCTACCACGAGGTAATCAGTGTGTAAAGCGCGGCGGCAGCCGACTTGACCCGCCGGCAGGGCTTGGCTAGGCTCACTCGAGGGCGCCGCCGGCAGGGGCCCAGCTGAGCGGCGCACGGGAGTTTTCCGATGCGCACACGATACGCGCTGGCAGGACTGGCCGTGCTGGCAGCGGCCGCGACGGTCGCCGCACAGCCGCCGCGCACGCCAAACACAGCAGACCTTTACTGCTCCGGCTGGTTCACCAATGAACCGGTGCCGCGCGACACCTACCTGATTTCCGGCGAAGAGTCCGAAGTGAAAACGGTCTTCGCTGAAGGCGACTACGTCTACCTGAACAAAGGCGCCCAGCAAGGTGCGCGCGTGGGCGACGAGTTTCTGATTGTGCGGCCCTCGAAAGATGAATCGCGGCCACGGTGGTTCTACGCGCAGGACGTGCTCGAACGAGCCATGGGCCGGCTCTATGCGGACAAGGGTCGGGTGCGGATTGTGGTGGTGCTGCCGGAGGTTTCCATCGCGCGGGTCATCTATTCCTGCGACAGCATGTGGCGGGGCGACCTGGCCCTGCCGTATACGGAGCGGCCCGCCCCGACGCTGCGCAGCCAGGTCTTTGACCGGTTCGCGCCGCCCAGCGGCAAGCCCGTGGCGATGTTGGTCCAGTCAAAAGATTTCCGACAACTGGTGGGACAAAACGATATCGTCTACGTCAACCTGGGCAGTGAGCAAGGCGTGCAGGTGGGCGACTACGTGCGCATCTTCCGCTACCCGGGGTCGCGGCACGAATCGGCCTATGTAGAGCGCGGTCGCCACTACCGTCTCTACGGCTTCGGCAGCACGCCGACGCGGTACCGTTGGGACGACCTGCCGCGCGAAGTACTGGGCGAAGGCATCGTGCTGCGCACGGGCCCGAACGCTGCCACGGTGCTGATCACCTACAGCCTGCGGGGAATCTACCTGGGCGATTACATCGAAATCCAGTAGCCTTCCGTACGGAACCCTAACTGGCGCGGGCCTGCTCGCGGAAGTCGGCTTCTGAGAACACTTCTGCGGTAAAGGCTTCGATGCGGGTCTGCGGGTCGCGCCAGGCTTCGGCGGACAGACCCGCTTTCAGACACACCTCTTCGAGAAACCGCTCGCGGCTCCAGCGAAACCGGGTGGCTACCTGCGGCAGCAGCAGGGCCTGGGCAGTTCCCGCGAGGATGCGCACGCCGTGCACGCCCGGCTCGATCTGCTCGGGTCGGACGGTTTGGCGCGGCGAGAGCACAGAGATTTCAATTTCCAGCTCCTCGAGTTCTTCCGGGGACAGCGGGGCAAAGCGCGGGTCGCGCGTGGCAGCCGCGACAGCGCAGAACTGCACCGTTTCGGCCAGTGAGGCGACCGGCTCCACCTGACCGATGCAACCGCGCAGTCGGCCGCGGGAATGGAGACTGACGAAGGCAGCCTGGGGCTCGGCGAGCGCACCACGGACGGCGGGTGGCTCCGGGAGGCTTCCGTGCTCGACCACCTCGACGATCGCCCGCCGCGCCAGCGCGAGCAGAGCGCGGCGCTCGGCGCTAGAGAGTGGCGACATCGTGCTGCTTCTTTTGTCGCTCCAAGATGAGCAGCCGTCGGCGCCGCTTGATGCGGTCGTCCACCTGGCTCCAGAACCTCAGAAAATAATGCACCGCGGAGGCCACCGCACTGACCACCACGAGCCAGAGCAGCAGCGTACCAAACGGTTTCAGCAAGGCATGCTTGGAGCCCAGAATGACGGCCGCGACCGCCACCACCTGCAGCCCCATCTTCAGCTTGCCCAGCGTGGAAGCGCGGATGGTAAAACCTTCGGCTGAGGCCACGTTGCGGAGCCCGAGCACGGTGAATTCGCGTGCGACAATCAGCACGACCATCCAGGCAGGCACCAGATCCATCTCCACCAGAGAGATGAACGCGGCGGAAATCAGCAGCTTGTCAGCAATGGGATCGAGCAGGATACCCAGCGTGGTTTCCTCACCGCGTTTGCGCGCGATGTGTCCATCGGCCCAGTCGGTCAGCGCAGCAGCGAACAGAATCAGTACACCCCAGACTTCGAAATTGACCGGAAAACCCCACAGCTCCAGATTCGGTTGACGCGTCAGCAGGACCACCACCAGCAGCGGCACGAAAAAGATGCGCAGAATCGTCAGACTGTTCGGTAGATTCATGTCGCACGGCCCGGGAACACCGCAACGAAACTCACGCCCCGTCGCTGCTCCCGCTAAGCAGGCTGGGAACGCACGAGACACTATAGTCTCCGGGG
>JAIMBE010000128.1 GCA_023511565.1 Bacillota bacterium | reverse complement strand
GGCTCCCACCGGCTAGTGGAATGCTACAAACTGGCGCACGACATCGGCCAAAGTCAGCTCCCCCCGTTCGACCACCTCATAGCGCACGCGCACCACCGGCCGCGGGATTTCGATCAACCGGGACAGGTCCACCGGCGTGGCGACAAGAACCACATCACAGGGTGTCTGCCGGATCGTGGCCTGCAGGTCATTCAGTTGACGCGGGCTGTAGCCCATGGCCGGCAACAGGGCACCCAGGTGCGGGTAGTTCCGGAACGTGTCTTTCAAACTGCCGACCAGATAGGGTCTGGGGTCCACCAAGTCGACGGCGTGCGCCTGCCGGGCCGCAACCACCCCGGCCCCATACGGCATTTCGCCGTGCGTGACCGTGGGACCGTCTTCGATGACCAGCACGCGGGCCCCTCGGACCAGTTCCGGGCGGTCCATCTCGACGCGCGAAGCCGCCTCGAGGAGGGTGGCGTTGGGATTCACCGCGCGGATGTTGCTGCGCACCCGCTCGACATCTTCGGGTCGTGCCGTGTCCACCTTGTTCAGAACCACCACATGGGCACGCCGCAGGTTGACCGCACCGGGGTAGTACAGCAGCTCATGGCCGGGACGGTGCGGGTCGGCGACGACGATCTCCAGGTCGGAACGGAAAAACGGGGTGTCGTTGTTGCCGCCGTCCCACAGCAGAATCTCCGCTTCCTGTTCGGCGGCGGCCAAAATGGCTTCGTAATCGACACCTGCGTAGACGACCGTGCCGTTGCGCAGGTGCGGTTCGTACTCTTCGCGCTCCTCGATCGTGCAGGGGTATCGGTCGAGATCGGCCAGGGTCGCAAAACGCTGCAGCCGCTGCTGCACCAAGTCGCCATACGGCATCGGGTGTCGCACCACGACCACCTGCTTGCCCAGATCGCGCAGCGCCTGAACCACACGCCGCGAAACCGGACTCTTGCCGCAACCCGTGCGCACGGCACAGACCGAAATCACAGGCAGGCGCGAGGACAGCATCGTCCGCTCGGAGCCCAGCAGAACGAAGTCGGCGCCGGCGGCATTGGCGCGTGCGGCCAGTTGCATGACGTGATTGTTCGACACATCGCTGTAGGCAAACACCACCACGTCCACCCCTCGGGTCGTGATCAGTTCCTCGAGTTGCTCTTCCGGAACGATCGGGATCCCATCGGGGTACAGTCGCCCAGCCAGCTCGGGCGGGTAGCGACGACCGGCGATTTCGGGAATCTGCGTGGCCGTGAAGGCGACAACGCGATAGCGCGGATCATCGCGAAAGCAAACGTTGAAATTGTGAAAATCGCGTCCCGCAGCGCCCAGAATGACCACACGGTGCGTCATCGAATCCCTCGAACACTCCGACCGGCTCATACGCCCCACTCTTCACGGGCGGGCTGATGGGCTGGCGTCAGTGGCACGAGAATCGCGCAACTGAGGTCCAGAAAAAGCCGGGTCGGGATGCGGAAGCATTCCCCCGGCTGGCCCCAAAACATGCGCGGACAAAACACGATTTCCGGCCAGGTCAGCAGCGCTTCGTCAAAAAAGATCGTCGGCAGATCAACCGCCTCTGACGCTCCTGCACCCCCGCCAGCCAAGCCAGCAAAAAGCGACCCCAGCTCCTCGGTCGGCAACCGCTCCGCCTGTTGGGTACCCAGCGCAACACGCAACTCTTCGACGCCGATGTTTGCGCCTTCGGGAATCACCGCCACCGCGCGCTGGTCATGCACCCGTATCGGCACCAGTCGCGCATGGTAGGGTGCACCACAGGTACATTCTGCTTCTGTGCGGACGACCCGGGGCAGTTCCCGTTCGCAGTACCGCCGCAGGGCAACGAGCGAGTTTCTGGTCGCGGAACGTTCTTCTGGTTTACGGTTCAACGACATTGTGACCTCGCTGAACAGAGTGCAGCAATCGGCACACCATGCAGTAGAGACCGGGGCGGGCACACAACTCACTAGTGTTCAGGGCGTTACGGACAGCAGCTCAGGGCAGTGGCGGTGGGAGCTGGCAGGATGGGCCAACTGACCCAGCGGCACCGAAGCCCTCTGCGCGAACGGGCGCAAGGAGAAAATGGGTAGATAGTTAAGAAATTAAGAAACACTGTGCAGGATCACCCACCGGCTGCTGAAAATCACGACGTCCCATCCCACCGGAAACGCTGAACTCGACGGGCAGTTCGCCATCTCTTTCAGAATCAAGCCGATTGCAAACCGACCTTGAGCCACTCAACTGGTTCAACAATTGCTGAACTCACGAACATGGCAACCATGGAACAAGAGTCGCAGACAGGGCAGGCTCGCGAACTCGAGGCCATTTTCAAGCTGCAGGCTCAGATTTGCCGAGTGCTCGGGCATCCACGACGGCTGCAGATCCTCGAACTGCTCGCCCACGGCGAGCGGTCCAACGCCGAGCTGTTGCAAATCCTGGGCACCAGCAAGGTGAACCTCTCGCAACATCTCGCGCTGTTGCGGCGGATTGGCCTGGTTGAATCGCGCCAGCAGGGCCGACAGAGTTTTCACCGGCTCGCCCTACGGGAAGTGGAACATGCCTGCCGTGTCATTCGCGAGGTGGTCGCGCTGCAACTGAGCCAGAACTCGCGCTTGGCCCGCGCGCTGCGACACGAAACAGGACATCGCAGAAAAAACGTGAAGGTGAGCCAGCCATGAAGCAACCGTTCCCTGTTGCTACTGTTCTGCTTCTACTGCTGGCGGCCGGAGCCCCTGCAGGGGCCCAGCAGCAGATCTCCCTGCAGGAAGCGGTCGCCGTGGCCCTGGCAAACAATCCCACGCTCCAAGCCGCCGAACAGCAGCGCACCATTGCCGAGGCCCAGGTGCGCATGGCCCGTGCGGCCGGCTATCCCCGGCTGGATGTTTCACAGGGCTTCATGCGGGGCAACAATCCGGTCTATGTATTCGGGACACTGCTCACGCAGCGGCAGTTCACGGCCGCGAACTTTGCCCTGCCGGGGCTGAACGCTCCCCGGCCACTGGACAACCTGCAGACCCGAATGGATGGGCAGTGGCGACTGTTTGACTCGTTTCAGTCGAAGTATCGCGTGCAGGCCACCCAGCGGATGAAAACGGCAGCGGACTTTCAGACCGAACAGGAACGGCAAGACCTGATTCTGCGCGTCGTGCGCGCTTATTACGGCGTGGTGGTCGCCCGGGAGAATCTGCGGGCGGCGACAGAGGCTCTGCACGCGGCACAGGCAAACGAAAAACGCGTGCGCGACCGCGTCGAAGCCGGTCTGGTTGTCCAGTCGGACCTGCTCAGCGCGCAAGTTTTCCGCGCTCAGATGGAAGAACGCCACATCCGCGCCGAAAATCAGCTTCAGCTTGCCCGCATGACCCTGGCAAACGAAATGGGACTCGCGTTGGACGACCGGCTGGAACCCTCCGGGTCCCTGCACGAGCTCGCCCCGCTGGAAGACAACGTAGAAGATTGGGAACGGGGGGCACTGGCCGAGCGACCGGCTTTGCGCGCTGCGGAACTTCAGTATCAGGCGGCGGCGAGCTACTTCCGCGTCGCACGGGCAGAGTTCGGGCCCAAAATCCACCTCACGGCGAGCTTCGAGCGAGACGCGGAACCCTTGGGAGAGGCTTCGGGTACGAATTGGATGGCCGCCGTGCGCCTGGATTTCAATCTGTTCGCTGGCGGAGCGGATCGCGCCCGCTTGGCCGAAGCCCAGGCACGCCAGCGGCAGGCGGAGCGGCAACTGGAAGCATTCCGGTCCGGGGTGCGGCTGGAGATCCGGCAGGCGTACCTTGAGGTCAAAGCAGCGGAAAAGCGGGCTGCCGCCGCCAGCGGCGCGGTCGAGCAGGCACGGGAGAGCCTGCGCATCGTCCAGAACCGCTATGAAGCGGGCTTGACCGATATCACCGAGCTGCTTCGGGCCCAGACCGCACACCTGGATGCGCAGACGGCCCGGCTGGCCGCTCTGCACGACTGGCATGTGGCGCGGGCCGCGCTCGAACGCGCGGTCGGACGATTGACCGCCGAGTCGAGCCTCGTGCGGCAGACGGAGGTCCCATGAGACAAATGCGTTCGCCCCGGGCCGCCGCAGTCGCAGCGGCCATTGTTGCGGCAACCTCGTTCGCCTGCGGGAATCCTGCTCCGCCCCGGCCGCAGACCCTGGAGGCGCTCCGCGATGTTCGCATCACGACAGTGGTTGCCACCGAAATTCCAGACGAGCTGGAAGTGCCCGGCAACGTGGTGTCGGCAAAAACCGCGGTCCTCTCGGCGCGCGTGATGGCCCCGGTGGTTGAAGTTGCAGTCCGCGAAGGCGACTTTGTCCGCACCGGGCAGCTTCTGGTGCGGCTGGACGAAACCGAGCTGGCGGCCCGGCGCGATGCCGCACGCGCCGCCCTGGCGGAAGCGGCGGCGGCCCGCGCCCAGTCGACTCAGGGATTTGCGGCGGCCCAAGCGCACGCCGAGGTGGCACGGAAAACCTATGAGCGTTTCCGGTACCTGCGGGAACAAACTTCGGTTTCGATGCAGGAGTTCGACGAAGTCGAGGCCCGGTACCAAGCGGCGCAGGCACAACTGGAAGCCGCGCGTGCACAGCAGCAGCAGGCGGAAGCCCTGTTCGAGCGCACGCAGTCCGAAGCGCGTGCGGCCGAGACCGTGGTCGGGTACACGCGCATTACGGCCCCATTCGCGGGGCGGGTCGTGCGTCGCAAAGTCGACCCAGGTATGCTGGCGGCCCCTGGCGTCCCGCTGCTGGTGCTGGAACAGTCCGAAGCCTATCAGTTGGAAGTCACCCTGCCTGTCCGGGAAGCGGGCGTCCTGCAACGGGGAAACCGAGTCCGCATCCAGCTCGACGACCTGCCCGGGCGGCACTTGGAAGGAACGGTTGCGGAGTTTGAGCCGGGTGCCGAAGCTGCCTCCCACACTGTGAAAGCCAAACTTCACCTTCCACGGGAGGTGTCACTTCGTTCGGGAATGTTCGGGCGGGCTTGGTTCCCACGGGGGACGCGACGCGCCCTTACGGTACCACGCGAGGCGATTGTAGTCCGCGGCCAATTGCACGGAGTCTATGTAGTGGACGCAGCCCAGATCGCCCGCTTGCGCCTGGTGACGCTGGGGTCTGTGCTCCCAGCATCAGGAACGTCAGGCGAGCGCGTGGAAATTCTCTCGGGTTTGAGTGAGGGCGAACGCATCGTGGCGGAACCGGGCACACGCGAACTGGAAGGCCGCAGGGTGGAGGCGGAGCCATGAAGGGCGGGTTCGCGGGCCGGATCGCTGCCGCGTTCATTGATTCGCGGCTGACCCCCTTGCTGATGATCGCCGCGCTGTTGCTCGGGCTGTTCGCCGTGCTCCGTACCCCGCGCGAAGAAGAGCCGCAGATCGTGGTGCCGATGCTGGATCTGTTTGTTTCGATGCCGGGAGCTTCTCCGCAAGAAGTCGAGCAGCGCGTCACGATTCCCATGGAAAAGCTGCTGCGAGAAATTCCCGGGGTGGAATACATCTACTCGATCAGCCAGCCGGGTGGCGCTCTGGTGATTGTGCGGTTTTACGTGGGGGTGAAAGAAGAAGACGCCATTCTCCGGACCTACAACAAGATGTATTCCAATTTCGATCGCATTCCTCCGGGCGTCTCTCCACCGCTGATCAAAGTTCGCTCGATCGACGACGTTCCGATCCTGGCGCTGACGCTGTGGGGGGCGGGCTACGACCACTTCCAGTTGCGACGCATCGCCGCCGAACTCGACCAGCACGTGAAACAGGTGGAAGACGTCTCTGAGACAAATCTGATCGGCGGCCTGCGTCGGCAACTTCGCGTCACACTCGACCCGCAGCGGCTGGCGGCGTTCCGGCTGAGCCCCGGAGCGATTGTCCAGGCCCTGCAGGTGTCCAATCAGCGCTCGGCCGCCGGTTCATTCTCCCAGGGGAACCAGGAAATGGTGGTGGAGGCCGGCCGCTTCCTCCGGGATGTGGAAGAGGCCCGGCGTCTGGTCGTGGGGGTCATGGACGGTCGGCCGGTCTATCTGCGCGACGTGGCGCGGGTGGAAGACGGGCCGGAGGAACCGCGCGATTACGTTCTGTTCGGGCAGGGTGGCGCCGCGCCGGCGCCGATCGGCGAAGACCTGCCTGCCGTGACCCTGACGATTGCCAAACGGAAAGGTACCAACGCCACTGTTGTCGCCGAGCGCGTGCTCCGCAAAGTGGCCGCGCTCCGCGGCTATGCCCTGCCCGCCGACGTGCAGGTGGACATTGCCAACGACAACTCGGTTTTCATCGACCGCTCGATCAAGGCGGTCTACACCACCATCGCCGAGGCCGTGGTGCTCGTGACGCTGGTGATTTTTGTCTTTTTGCGCACGGTGCGCGCCTCGATCATCCCGCTCGTCACCATCCCGGTCAGCCTCATTGGGGCGTTTGCGCTGATGGCGCTGTTTGGGTTTTCCATCAACACGCTGACCCTGCTGGCGTTGGTGCTGGCGATCGGGCTGTTGCAGGCCGTCGGCGTGCTGCCGGGCCTGGATCCATACGCCGTGCCGGGGAGGCCGACCTGCAACGACTCATCACCGTCATCCTCGACGGCCTCTTCACCACGTTCACCAGGACCGACCTCCCCGCGG
>JAIMBE010000127.1 GCA_023511565.1 Bacillota bacterium | reverse complement strand
CAGTCGGAAGCAGCCACCGGCAAGCCGTTCGTCCGCTACTGGCTGCACGCCGAGCACCTGATTGTCGAAGGCGAGAAAATGTCGAAATCGCTCGGCAATTTTTTCACCCTGCGCGACCTGCTCGCACGCAGACACAAGCCTTCCGCCATCCGCTACCTGCTCGCTTCGGTGCCCTATCGGCGGCAGTTCAACTTCACCTTCGACGGCCTGCAGCAGGCGGCTAGCTCGGTCGAGCGGCTGCGGAATTTTCTCGCGCGGCTGCGCACAGAGAAATTTCCCGCTGGCAGTATCGAAGCCGTGCGCACGCGGGTCGCGCAGGCGGAAGCTGCGTTTGACGATGCGTTGGCCGATGACCTGAACACCGCCGTCGCACTGGCTGCGACCTTCGACCTGGTGCGCGAGATGAACACGGCTGCCGACCGCGGCGAGCTCCGACAGCAGGACGTCCCGGCTGTGTCCGCATTTCTGGAAAAGTTTGACGCCATCTTTGCCGTACTCATCGACGACGATGCCGAAAAGATGCGCGCGCTCGGTTTTGCTGCCCCTTCCGCGGAGCTCAGCGACGCCGAAATCGAAGCCCTGGTGGCCGAACGCCAGGCCGCCCGTCGTCGGCGGGACTTCCAGCGCGCCGACGAAATTCGTGCCACGCTCGCCGCGCGTGGTATCATTCTGGAAGATACCCGGGACGGTGGTGTTCGTTGGAAACGCAAGTGAAACTTCGGCTCGCCCACGCACTCCCCAAACACACCGTGCCTTCTGAAGACCGCCCGAATCTGTTCGGCGTCGATTAGTCCTGCCCCTCTTCGGCGGACAGCGGTAACCGCACTCCCTTGCCGGTCAGCCACTCTGCCCATGCATCTCCAAACGATTTCCGAGGAGGAATCATGACCGAAAGGAAACTCCCTCACCTCAAGACGGACCTTCCCGGGCCAAAGGCCCGGCAGATCATGCAGCTCGATGAGCAGATCATCTCCCCCTCCTACACGCGCGCCTATCCGTTGGTGGCCTCGAAGGGCTACGGCGCGATGGTGGAAGACGTGGATGGGAACGTCTTCCTGGATTTCGCTGCCGGGATCGCTGTCGTGGCCACGGGCCACTGCCATCCCCAGGTCGTTCAGGCGGTCCAGAAGCAGGCGGCGGAGCTGATCCACATGTCCGGCACAGATTTCTACTACACACACATGGTTGAGTTTGCGCAAAAACTCGCTGCAGTGACCCCGGGCGAGGGGCCCAAGCGGGTGTTCTACACGAACTCGGGCACCGAGGCCGTGGAAGCCGCGATCAAACTAGCCCGATACGCGACCCGGCGCGACAAGCTGGTGGCGTTTCTCGGGTGTTTTCACGGGCGGACGATGGGCTCGCTCTCGCTGACGGCGAGCAAGTCCGTTCAGCGGAAGGGCTTCGGACCGCTGTTGCCCGGCGTGGTGCACCTGCCGTATCCCTACTGCTACCGCTGCCCGTACAACCTGAGGCCCGAAACCTGCGGCACCGAATGCGCCACGGTGCTGGAACGCGAAATCTTCAAGAAGCTGGCCGACCCGGAAGATATCGCTGCGGTGTTCATCGAGCCCATCCAGGGCGAAGGCGGCTACGTGCCCGCCCCGCCGGAGTTCCTGCAGGAGTTGCAGCGCGTCTGCCGCAAACACGGCATTCTGCTGGTGGCCGACGAAGTGCAGTCCGGCATGGGACGTACCGGTCGGTGGTGGGCCTGTGAGCACGCCGGCCTCGAACCAGACATTCTCTGCGTCGCCAAAGGCATTGCCTCGGGGATGCCGCTCGGGGCCATCGTCGCCCGAGCCGAGCTGATGCGCTGGCCGCCCGGCGCCCATGCCTCGACCTTCGGGGGCAACCCGGTCTGCTTGGCCGCGGCCCAGGCCACGTTCGCGCTGCTCGAAGGTGGCCTGATCGAAAACGCACGCCGTGTGGGCGCGCATATCTTTGCCCGACTGGCCGATTGGCCGCAGCGGCATCGCATCGTGGGCGACGTCCGCGGTCGGGGGCTGATGGTGGGCATCGAGCTGGTGCGTGACCAGAACACGAAAGAACCGGCGCCCGAGCTGCGCGAGGCGGTCGTCGCCCGGGCTTTCCTGCGCGGGCTGCTCATCCTGGGTGCAGGCGAGAGCAGCGTGCGGTTGTGTCCGCCCCTCGTCGTGGATCTCGAACAGGCCGACTTCGCGCTGGATACGTTGGAGAGCTGCATCGCCGAGGTCGAACAGCAACTCTAGTTGCCTGCGCAGCAAGATCGACATGCTGGCCCGGATCATCTTCGCTTTGCTCGATTGGGCCGCCCGGCGGGGACTGGCGGTCGAAGACGTGCCGCCAGGGCCCGGAGCGACCCGGCAGAGCGCACAGCGCACAGGCCTCCGGGGCGAAACCTATGCCTACTGGTATCTGCGCCGCCACGGTTACATCCTGCTCGCGCGAAACTACACGGCGGCAGGCGCCCACGGAGAAATTGACCTGATCGGTTACGACGGGCCAACGCTGGCCTTTATTGAGGTCAAAACCCGCACGATGGGCTCCCAGGACGCACCGAAGCCCGAAGACGCCGTGACCCACGAGAAGCGTCGTGTGCTGAACCGCATTGCGCGGCGGTACCTGGCCGAGCACAGGCTGCACCATGTCCCGTGGCGGTTCGACGTGCTGGCGATTGAAAACCGTCCTGGACAGCGGCCGCAGGTGCGCCTGTACAAAGGCGCGTTCAGTTGACTCGGCCGGTGCGATACAGGAAACGCCACCGGCGGCTAGTTTGGCCGATCGCCTTCGGTTCGGTAAAATAAAGCGGGAAGGGCAACAACCACCACACAGACCAGAAGTGACGACAGACACAGCCCTCCGGGAGGAACATCCCCTTGCCTGAGCTGCGCAAAGACCCGATTGTGGGTCGCTGGGTGATTATCGCCACCGAACGGGCCAAGCGCCCGAACGACTTCGCCGGCCAGTCGGTGCAGATTCGTGGCACCGGCTTCTGTCCCTTCTGCGAAGGCAACGAGTCGAAGACGCCCCCCGAAGTCCTGGCCTACGGACGCAACAACGGTGCCGCCCCAAACACGCCCGGCTGGACGGTGCGGGTGGTGCCAAACAAGTTCCCCGCGCTGGGCATCGAAGGCGAACTGGAACGCTCGGGCGAAGGGCTCTTTGATCGCATGAATGGCATTGGCGCCCACGAAGTCATCATCGAAACCACGAATCACCAGCTCACCCTGGCCCAGTTGAGCGTGCGGCAGATTGAAGAGGTTCTCTGGGCCTACCGCGACCGCATGCTCGACCTGAAAAACGACAAGCGCTTCCGCTACATCCTGATCTTCAAAAACCACGGGGAAGCAGCCGGCGCCTCGCTCGAACACACCCATTCGCAACTGATCGCACTGCCGATCGTGCCCCGGCAGGTGCGGGAAGAAGTCAGCAGCGCACACCGCTACTACCAGGACAAGGAACGGTGCATCTTCTGCGACATGGTGCGCCAGGAACTGGCCGACGGCGTCCGGGTCATCGTAGACAATGAGCACTTCGTGGCCCTGGCGCCGTACGCCCCGCGCTTCCCCTTCGAAACCTGGATTCTGCCGAAACAGCACCTCTCCGCATTTGAAAACGCGCAGAGCCCGCTCTACCACAGCCTGGCACGGCTGCTGAAAGAGGTTCTGGTCCGCGTGGACGTGGTGTTGGACCGGCCGCCGTACAACTACATCCTGCACACCTCACCCATCGGCGAAGAATCCAACGAGCACTACCACTGGCACATCGAATTCATGCCGAAGCTCACCAAAGTGGCCGGCTTTGAGTGGGGCAGTGGCTTCTATATCAACCCGACCCCGCCTGAAGAAGCCGCCCGCTTCCTGCGCGAGGCACAGGTGCCGGCGGCCGATTGACCCGGACCACCGGTGTGGTTCCGCGAAAGCAATGGGAACCGCGGTGCGTAATAGCTGGCAGGGGCCGTACCAGCACGTCCGCTCCGGCTTTGGTAGGATAACGCGGCGAGTAGTCCGACTGCGGACCCCACGCTGAGGGAAAGGGAGGAGGAAAACGATGTCGCGGCGCTCGAAGGTGATCATTGTGATCTTGGCGGTCATCCTGATGATCGTGGTGGCCGGGGTGTTTTTTGCTGGCCGATTGCCCAGCCAGGCCGTCCTGGTGCTGCACATCCGCAGCACCCTCGAAGACCAGAAGCCCTCGGGAATCTTCGGCGAGCTGGGTATGCCCGGCGTGCTGGTGCAACACCAGTTGCTGGATGCGCTGGAAGCGGCCAAAACGGACAGGCGCATCCGCGGCCTGGTGCTGAACATCGAGTCGGTCGGCGCGGGCTGGGCGCGCACCCAGGAGCTCCGGCGCAAGCTGCTGGAATTCCGGGACAGCGGCAAGCCCTCGGTCTGCTTCCTGAACATGGATGCCGCCTCCAATCAGGCGTACTATCTGGCCACCGGCTGCGAACAGGTCTGGACGGTGCCCACGGCTCCGCTCGCCATCCTGGGCATGATGACCGAATCGCTCTTCTTCCGCGGCACGCTGGATAAACTGGGGATCTATCCCGATCTCTACCATATCGCGGAATACAAAACCGCGCAGAACCAGTTCGTCGAGAAAAAATACACGCCCGCGCATCGGGAGATGAGCGAATCGCTCGTGCGCAGCATCTATGAGCAGTATCTGCAGGAAGTTGCGCAGTCGCGCGGGATGACGGCAGCAGAATTTCGCGCCCTGGTCGAGCAGGGACCGCATCTTTCCGGCGCGGCCCTGGAAAAGAAACTCGTGGACCGCACCGCGTACTGGGACGAAGTCAAGCAGTACTTCAAAGAAAAAGTCGGCACCTGGGAACCGGTCGAGCTGAAGCAGTACGTCAAGCAGCTGCCCGACGACGGTCAGTACACGGTAGCGGTCGTGCACGCCACCGGGTTGATTGTCGTGGGCGATTCCGACTACGACCCCTTCATGGGTTGGGTGATGGGTTCGAACTCGGTGGCCCGCGACCTGCGCACAGCCTGCGATGATGCTGAGGTCCGCGCAGTGGTCTTCCGTGTGGATTCCGGCGGTGGCTCGGCGGTGGGCAGTGAGATCATCCGGCGCGAGGTTGCGCAGTGCCGGGAAAAGGGCAAGCCGGTGGTCGTTTCGATGTCCGATGTGGCCGGTTCGGGCGGCTACTGGATTTCCATGTCCGCCGACAAGATTGTGGCCGAACCGACCACACTGACCGCTTCGATTGGCGTCGTCTACGGCAAGATGAACATCTCCGGGTTGTTCCGCCTGCTCGGGTTGAGCACCGACTTCGTCGCGTTGAGTGAAAACGCCACCCTGCTCTACGAACAGCAGAACTTCACACCGCAGCAGCGGCAGATCATCGAGCGGCTGATGCGCGACATCTATGACAACTTCCTGGCCGGCGTGGCGCAAGGGCGGAAGATGGACGTCGCCGCGGTCGATCGCATTGCCAAGGGGCGCGTCTGGACGGGTGCACAGGCCAAGGAGCTCGGGCTGGTGGATGAGCTCGGCGGTTACGACCGCGCCTTCGCGCTGGCCCGCGAACTGGCGCACCTCCCTGCGGACGCGCGACTGCGCGTGGTGCGCTATCCCCAACCGAAAACGTTGTTCCAGGTCCTGCTGGAAGGCCCCGGGGTTTTGGAGCTGCTCACCGCGCGCGCTGACGTGGCCAGCCGGATGCGCCGCTTCCTCCAGGTGACCGAGGGCGTGCAGGCGCAGATGCCACTCAGCATTCGCATTCGCTAGATTGGCTTAACTTGCGTAGACGAGAGCTTCGGGAACTTCCAGCGGGCCGCTGCGGAAAGCGGATTCGAACGCCCGCACGACCCGCGGATCAAAATCCTTTCCCGCTCTCTTGACAATGTCATCGCGGGTCTCGAAGGGCGACATCCCTCTGCGATAGGGACGGTCGCTGGTGAGGGCATCGTAGACGTCGGCCACGCTCAAAATCCGAGCCTCGAGAGGAATTTCCTCGCCCTTCCACTTGTGGTAGCCGTTGCCGTCGTATGTCTCGTGGTGCGCCAGCACAATGGGCAGCACACGTTTCAGCGTCCCGCCCACCGGGCTGAGCATCTGCACGCCCTTGTCCACATGGGTGCGAAGCTCAGCCAACTCCGCCTCGGTGAGTCGGGCGGCCTTGTAGAGCACTTCGCGGCTCAGCTCCAGCTTCCCGATGTCGTGCAGCAGGGCCGCCGCCCGGATACCTTCGATCCGTTCGCTCGACAGCCCCATCTGCCGTGCAATTTGCGTGGCGTAGAAGGAAACGCGGTAAGAATGGCTCTGCGTGTATTTGTCTTTGAAGATGAACTGGCTCAGAATCTGCAGCAGGCCGTAGTAGGTTTCACGCAGCTCGGCAATCGTTCGTTCGCGATGTTCGTACAGGGTGCCGGTGGCATAGGCGGAAATCAGCAGAAAGCCGGTCCAGATGCCCAGATCGCTCCAGCTCAGCAGCCGGCACCCACCGGCCATGAGTGCACTGAGGGCTGCGTCCGGGCTCTCCCCTGCGGGGAAATGGAATTTGCTATACTCAGTTGGAGCTGGGCGCGGTACCCAAGAGGCCCAAGGGAGAGGTCTGCAAAACCTCCATTCGTGGGTTCGAATCCCACCCGCGCCTCCA
>JAIMBE010000126.1 GCA_023511565.1 Bacillota bacterium | reverse complement strand
GCGATTTCATCCAGGCTGACGCCGCGCATCTCGCGTTCCCGTTTCAGGGTTTCGCCAAACGAGCCCTTGGCCATCGGTTGCAGCCGGCTCGTTCCGCGCAGCGGTGCGCCGGCACTGCGACTATAGGCAGCCGCTCCGGTACTGTCAACGCCATCCCCATCCGATCCGGGAGTCGACTGATGCGAAACAGGGGCTGTTCCCGTGGTTGCCCGGCGACAGAAGGCCTCCGTATAATGGCCCCGCGGCCGATCTCGGCCTCGGCCCGCAATGCGCAGTTTCGAGCACGCAAAGGCGACTCTTGCAGCCACCGAAACAATTCCTCGGCATCGAACGCCGCCGTAACCCCGGCCCCGACCGCACCGCTGAGCCCCGTGAGGCCAGCGAGGTCGCCGTCTTTCACGAACTCGGCAAAGCCCTGACCAGCTCGCTCGAGCTTGATCAGGTTTTGCTGACCATCATGCAAAAAATCAACGAATTCCTCCGTCCGGATACCTGGTCGCTGCTGCTCGTAGATGAAGCGCGTCAGGAGCTGTACTTTGAAATCGCCACGGGGCAGGGCGCCCAGGCGCTGAAGGACGTGCGCATCAAAATTGGTCAGGGCATTGCCGGCTGGGTGGCGCAGACCGGTCAGCCCGCCATTGTCCCGGATGTCCGCAAGGACACGCGCTTCTTCAACCAGGTGGATGAAAAAACCAGAATGGAAACACGCTCCATTGTCGCCGTGCCGGTCCGTTTTCGCGACCATTCCCTCGGCGTCATCGAGTTGGTCAACTGCGTGGGTCCGAACGGGTTTGAGCAGCGCGACCTGGCCCTGTTGGAAGCCCTGGCCGACTATGCCGCCATCGCCATCGAAAACGCGCGACACGTCAAGCGCATTCACGAACTGACGATCACCGACGACTGCACCGGTCTGTACAATTCCCGTCACCTGCACAAAATCCTCGAACAGGAAATCTACCGCTCGCGCCGCTACGGCTACGAGTTTTCCTTGATCTTCATTGACCTGGACTACTTCAAGCGCGTCAACGACACCCATGGCCACCTGGCCGGCAGCAAACTGCTGGCGGAAATTGGCCAGGCGCTGAAGGCCAAGTGTCGTCTGGCGGACTTTACTTTCCGCTACGGTGGCGATGAGTTCGTCCTGGTGCTGCCCCAGACCTCCAAGGAAAATGCCTGCATCGTCGCTCGCCGCCTCCACCAGCTGATCCGTGAAACGACCTGGCTTCGCGAGGACGGCCTCAACGTCCACATCACCGCCAGCCTCGGTGTCGCTTCCTATCCGGGCGACGCCAAAACCAAATCCGAACTGCTCCACCTGGCCGACGAAGCCATGTACCTGATCAAAAACTCCACCCGCGACAACGTCGCCGCCACCGGCATCGGAATGCTCACCGAGGACACCAGTCCCACACTGCGCTGAACGTACTGAAGCATGAATGGCTGGGCAGGGGATGGTCTCCCAGCCGCCGTTCTCAGCGCAACCTCGCGACCTGGGGTCGGACAACCGGTCTGCGTGCTTTTCCACAAGCTGGCAGCGACTTCTTGCGTGGTGCAAGCACGCGTGCTAGTCTCTGTCTGCTTCTTCGGGGTTGAGGAAGGGATGGCCAACGAAGCACTGGGAATGATTGAGACGCGCGGCCTGGTGGGCGCCATCGAGGCGTCCGACGCTATGGTCAAGGCTGCCAACGTCGTTCTGATTGGCAAGGAATATATCGGGGCGGGCTACGTCACCGTGATGGTGCGCGGCGACGTCGGCGCCGTCAAAGCGGCCACGGATGCCGGTGCGGCCGCCGCGCGCCGCGTCGGCGAGCTGGTTGCCGTGCACGTCATCCCGCGCCCGCATGAAATGGTCGAAAAGATCCTTCCCGGCGGCGGCCAGGGCCCGGCCGGTGCGAAGAAATAAGCCGCCGCGCGGTGCGCGGCCAAACCCCACTGAGGCCGGTTGAGCGTGAGCGACCGCGAGCAGCGCTCCATCGAGCAGATGCGTGAACTGGTGGCCCGCGCCGCCGCCGCTCAACGCCTCTTCGCTACCTTTACTCAGGAGCAGGTGGACGCCGTTGTGCGCGCCTGCGCCGAAGCCGCCGCGACCGCCGCGGAACCGCTGGCCCGGCTGGCGGTCGAAGAGACCGGCTTCGGCAACGTCCCGGACAAAATTACCAAGAATCGCCTGGCCGCGCTCGATGTCCATCAGGCCATTCGCCCTCTGCGCACGGTCGGCGTTCTGCGCGAGGATCGCGAAAGGCGCATCCTGGAAGTGGCCGTTCCGGTCGGCGTCGTCGCAGCGATAATTCCCTCGACGAATCCGACCTCCACCGCGATCTACAAGACGCTGATCGCCGTCAAGGCCCGCAACGCTATCGTCCACAGCCCACACCCCGCCGCCGTGCGCTGCATTGGCGAGGCGGTGCGCATCATGGCGGAAGCGGCCGCGCGGGTCGGTGCCCCGGACGGCCTGATTGCGTGCCTGGAGCATCCCACCATGGCGGCCACGCAGGAACTGATGCGCCACCGCGAGATCGGTGTCATCCTGGCCACCGGCGGCGCCGGCCTGGTACGCGCCGCCTACAGCTCGGGCAAGCCGGCCTACGGCGTCGGCCCGGGCAACGTCCCTGCGTTCGTCGAGCGCACGGCCGACCTCGCCAAAGCGATTGCCGATATCTTCGCCGGCAAAACCTTCGACTACGGCACGATCTGCTCGGCCGAGCAATCCATCGTGGTCGAAGAGGTCATCCGCGAACCGGCACTTGCCGAATGCCGCCGCCAGGGCGCTTATTTTCTCTCGCCCGAGGAGGCGCAGCGTGTGGGCGAGTTGGTCATACAACGGCCGGCCTACACGCCGAACCCGAAGATTGTCGGCCGGCCCGCCACGCACATCGCCGAGCTGGCCGGGCTGCGGGTCCCGGCGGGCACCCGCGTGCTGATCGCGCAGCTCCAGCCCGACCAGGTAGGCCGCGAACATTTGCTCTCGCTGGAGAAATTGTCTCCGGTGCTGGCGTTCTATTCCGTGCCGGGTCTGGCGGCCGCCATCGAACTCTGTACGCGCATTCTCCAGCAGGGCGGCATGGGCCACACGGTGGCCATCCATTCCAAAGACGAAGCCGTCGTGCGTCAGTTCGGCCAGGCAGTACCGGCCTTTCGCGTCTGTGTGAACACATCGGCGGTGCATGGCTCGATTGGCTATTCGACGAATCTGTTCCCGGCCATGACGCTCGGCTGCGGCGCGCTCGGTGGCAACATCACTTCCGACAACATCGGCCCGCAGCACCTGATGAACATCAAGCGGATCGCCTGGGAATCGCGGCCGGTGGAGCACCGCACCGTGCCGGCCGAGCTTCGTCTGGTTGCTCATCCGGGTGCGGCTGCCGCCCTGGCCGCAGCGGCCTCGCCCGCCCCGCCTCCCCCGTCCGCACCGGCACCGGCTGCTGCCGCTGAGCCGGTCTCGCGCGAGCTGATTGCCCGTATCGTGGAGCGGGTCTTTGCCGAACGCGGCCTCCGCCGGGGCGTCGCGGCTTCGGCCCCGCCCGCGGCGGCGCCGCCGCAGCCCGCTGCCGAAGCCGTTGACTTCGTCAGCGAAGCCGATGTCCGTGCCGCTCTGCTTCGTCAGCAGAAAATCTGCATCGGGCCGAAAACGATCCTGACGCCGGCCGCCCGCGACCTGGGACGGGCCAACGAGGTGTTTATCGAAACCGCTTCGACCCGTTGAGGACTCGGCGGCGGGCTGCCTCGGGCGGAGAATGCGCATCGAAAGAAAGGGCGTTTATGCGCAGGTCTCGTGCGCCTCGATATGCGCGCTGGTCGGCGCTGGCAGCGCTGCTGCTGACGGTGACGGTCGCGGGTGTCTACGGATACCGCGCCTGGCGTGCCGCTGAGACCCGTCGCCAGGTGCCGCCCCCGCCCCCGCCAACAGTGCGGCAGCAGGCCGCGGAGTTCTCTTTCTCCCGTCTGGAAGAGGGCCGCAAGCTGTTCACGGTCCGCGCTTCCCGCACCACCGAATTTGCCCGCGACAGCCTGAACCGGCTCGAAGATGTGCGCATCACGCTGTTCGGTCGTCGTGGCGACCGCTTCGACCGCATCCGCACTCGCCAGTGCGATTATGACGCCGCTGCGGGCCGGATCAGCTGCGGCGGGACTGTGCAGCTCGCCTTGGCGGCTGCGCCAGTCGGCTCTGCGCCTGACGACGATTGGACCGAAATCACCCCTGCGCCAGATACCGTGCTCGTCGAGACCGCCCAAGTCACCTTCGAAAATGCCACTGGCGTCGTGCGCACCGATCAGCCGGTGGAGTTCACCTTCCCCGGAGGCATGGGTCGCGCCGTCGGTATCTCCTACGATTCGCGAGCCGGCATCGCACGGCTGCACGGCGCGGTGTTTCTGCGCGTCGGGCCGGGTTCCGCGGCGGTCACAGCGCCAGTGGAGCTTTCCGGAATCCGCCTGGAGTTCCACCGCGACGATCACACCCTACAGCTTGCCGGACCGGTGCGTGCGCATCAGGCCGGCCGCGAGTTCGTGGCCGGGACGCTGCGGATCGAGCTCGACCCCTCGTTTCGGGTCCGCCGGGCCCGTGCCAGCGGCCAACCGCAGCTTGTCGTGCGCGCAGCAGATGGGTGGCACGTTCTGCGCGCCACGGAATTTTCCTTTGAGCTGCGGGCGACCGGCGGGCTGGAGCGATTCGTCGCCGACGGCCACGTTGAGCTCCAGGCCGAAGGCCCGGCACGCCGCGAAGCACTGTCTGCCGGCCGGCTCGTCGCTGAATTCGCTCCGGGGGATTCGTGGCCCAGCGAGCTGCGTGTTTTCGGCAGCGTACGCGTTCAGTCTCGCCGCGAAGCGCAGAGACTCGAGCTGACCGCGACCGAACTTCATGCGCGACAGGCCCGCGCGAGCCGCGACCGCATCGAGCTCGCCGAGGCCGAAGCCGCCGGGGGCGTGCTCACCTGGCTGGCCGGGGACGGTGAACACCTGCAGCTGAGCGGCCGCCGCCTGCAGGCACAGTTTGACCGCGGCGATCGTCTGCGCGAGATGATCGGTGCCGGCGAAATCGAACTTCGCCGCACCGTTGCGGGCCGCCCGGAACAGAGCAGTCGCTCACACACCTTCGCACTTCGCTTTGCGCGGGCGGGCGGCTGGAGCGAGCTTGAGCAGTCCGGCGACGTCCGCTACCACGATGGCGAACGCACCGCCCAGGCCGAGCGTGCGCGGTTCCTGCGTGCCGAAGATGCGTTGCAGTTGCGCGGTGGTGTGGTGCTCCGTGAAGGCGCCCTGCGCACCACGGCCGATTCCGTTGAGGTTTGGCTGAGCCGCGGCGAGCTGGAGGCCGAAGGCGCCGTTCGCACCAGTTTTCTTGAGGGCAGCGCTGGACCGGACTTGGCCTCCGCACCCGCCCACGTGGCCGCCGAACGGTTGCACCTGCGTCGGGATCCGGACCGCGCTGTTTTCTCCGGAGGCGTGCGGCTCTGGCAGGGCGCGGCGATGATCGAAGCGGCCCGGATGGAATTCGACCGGGCAGCGGGTCGCCTGCTTGCGGAAACGGATGTTCGTGCGCTTGGGGTCGAAGCGGCCTCCACGCCGCCGCGGCCGTGGCGCGTGGTGGCCGATTGGCTCGAGTACCGCAACGCCGAGGGCGTCCTGCGCCTGCAGCGCGGTGTGCAGGCAGAATCGGCCGGTATTCGCCTCGGCGCCCCGCAGCTTGCGCTGTACACAGCAGAGCAAGCCGGCGCCCGCCGGATACTGCGTGCCGAGGCTTCCGGCGGCGTTCTCGTGCAGCAGGGTCGTCGCCACGCCACCGCTGAGCGCGCCGAATATTTCGCCCGCGAGGAAAAATTTGTCCTGCGGGGCGGCACGCCGGCCCTGCATGACGGCTTGGGCAATTCGGTCTCCGGCGCTGAATTGACCTTCTTTCGAGCGAGTGATACGATTCTGGTGAAATCGGAGGAAGGTTCGCGCACGCTGATCCGCTATCGGGTCGAGCGCTGACCGGAATGGCGCCAGGAACACGGGTGTGGTTGACGCTTCCCGGTCTTGCGGCGCTGCAGGCAAAGATCGTCTGGAACGACGGCACGATCGTCGGGTGCGAATTCAGCACCTTGCTGAACCCGGCGGTGCATGAGAATATCTTGGCGCGCTTTCCTATCCAGGTTTAAGCGTTTCGCAGATACCAGTCGTAATCGATCGTCGGGACCTGCCCGAAATAGCGGTCCTGCTCGACGCGCTTGACGATCGTGAACATGTCCACAAAACGGCTCCCCAGATAGGCCCGCATCAATGCTGACGCATGGAACCGGTCCACCGCGGCAAACCAGTTGCTGGGCGGCTTGTCATCGCCAGACCCATCACGATCATAGCCATTGCCGACGACGGCTGGGCCGGGGTCCATCTTGCTGGTGATCCCGTGGTGGATGCCGGCCAGCACGCCAGCGACGGCAAGATATGGGTTGGCGTCAGCGCCGCAAGCGCGATGTTCGACATGTCGGCTTGATGGTGGGCCGGCCGGAATACGGAAAGAAACGGTACGGTTGTTTACGCCCCAGGTCGGGGCAACCGGGGCGTAGCTGTTCGCCTTGAACCGGCGGTAGCTGTTGGCGTGTGGCGCAAACAGCGCAAAACAGTCGCCAACGCTTGATATCATCCCGCCAATCGCATGGCGCAGCATAAGGGTGCCTTCGGGATCATCGGATGCGAACAAATTCTGCCCAGCCTCGTCGTTCATAGACACGTGAATATGCATCCCTGATCCGGCCTGATCGGCAAAAGGTTTTGCCATGAAGGTGGATTCCAGGCCGTTGGCC
>JAIMBE010000125.1 GCA_023511565.1 Bacillota bacterium | reverse complement strand
GCGGTCAGCTTTTCCCCTTCCTGGAAATTCACCAGGCTGTGGATGGCCTTGCCGCGCGTGGCGGCGGCCGCTTCGGGGATTTCATAGACCTTTTGCCAGTAGACGCGTCCCCGGTTGGTGAACAGCAGGATGTAGCTGTGCGCCGAGGCAATGAAGAGGTGTTCGATGAAATCGTCGTCGCGGGTTTTTGCCCCGATCCGGCCTTTGCCCCCGCGGGCCTGGTGGCGATAGACGTCCACCGGCGTGCGCTTGATGTAGCCGGCATGGCTGACCGTGATCACCATGTCTTCGTCGGGGATCAGGTCTTCCAGCTTGATCTCTTCGACCCGCTCGACGATCTGCGTGCGGCGTTCGTCGCCGAACCGCTTCTGCAGGTCGCGCAGTTCGCTGATGATGACCGCGCGGAGCTTGCGCTCGCTCGCCAGGATTTCGCGCAACTCCCGGATGCGGGCTTGGACCTGCTTCAGCTCCTCGAGGATTTTTTCGCGCTCCATCTGCGTCAGCCGATGGAGCTGCAGATCCAGAATCGCCTGGGCCTGACGCTCGCTGAACTTCCATCGCGCCATCAGGCCCTCTTTGGCTTCCTTGGGGGACTTCGAACGACGGATCAGTCGGATCACTGCGTCCAGGTCGTCCAGGGCCGTTTTGAAGCCGAGCAGGAGGTGTTCGCGCTCCTCGGCCTTGCGCAGGTCGAACTGCGTGCGCCGGCGGACGACTTCGATGCGGTGATCGATGAACAGCTGCAGCAACTCGACCAGGCCCAGCTCGCGGGGCTTGCCGCCGACAATCGCCAGCAAGATCACCCCGAAGGATTCCTGCATCTGCGTGTACTTGTAGAGATGGTTCAGGATGATCTGCGGCTCGACACCGCGCTTCAGCTCGATGACGATGCGCATCCCCTCGCGGTCGGATTCGTCGCGAATATCGGCAATCCCCTCCAGTTTTTTCGTCTGGGCCAGCTCGGCGATGCGCTCAATCAATTTGGCCTTGTTCACCTGGTAGGGGATTTCCGTGACCACGATGTTCTCGCGATCCTTGCCCACCGACTCGATCGCGGCCTTGGCGCGCATCTGAAAGCTGCCGCGGCCGGTCTGGTAGGCCTGCAGGATTCCCTCGCGACCGTAGATGTAGCCGCCGGTGGGAAAGTCCGGACCGGGGAGAACCTTCATCACTTTCTTCAACGAAGCTTCCGGGTCTTCCAGCAACAGGATGGTGGCTTCCAGCACTTCGCGCAGGTTGTGGGGCGGGATGTTGGTGGCCATGCCCACGGCAATCCCGCTGGAGCCGTTGACGAGCAGGTTCGGGAACTTGGCCGGCAGCACGACCGGTTCCCTAACCGTGTCGTCAAAATTCGGCACGAAGTCCACCGTCTCCCGTTCGATCTCTTCGAGGAGTTCTTCGGCCATCTTGGACAGGCGCGCTTCGGTGTACCGCATGGCCGCCGGCGGGTCGCCATCCACCGATCCAAAATTGCCCTGGCCGTCGATCAGGGGGTAGCGCATGTTGAACGGCTGGGCCATGCGCACCAGGGCGTCGTAGACGGGGGCATCGCCGTGGGGGTGGTATTTGCCGAGGACTTCGCCCACGATCTTGGCACTTTTCCGGTAGGGGCGGCTGGAGGTCAGGCCGAGTTCGTACATTCCGTAGAGAATGCGACGGTGCACCGGCTTCAGCCCGTCGCGCACATCTGGCAGCGCACGCCCGATAATCACGCTCATCGCGTAGTCGAGATACGACTTGCGCATCTCGACTTCGATGTCGACCGGCACCAGCACGCTCTGCGTCGTCTCTTCTGCCATTTCTGCTCCGTGTCAGTTTTCTCCGGGCGGCCCCGGTGACCATACCCGGTCGCGCCGGGCCATCCAGTCGAACACGCTGCTCTTCACGGCTTCAAAGGCAGCGGCCGTGTTGGAGAACCGCTGGGTGGCGAACTGTTGCTCGAGTGCCTGCACAAGGGCGTCGCGCTCGGCTTCGCTGACCAGCTCCACGGCTACCCCGCGCTCAGGATCCGGATGCGGGGTGGGCTCGGCCCGGAACTCGGAACAGCTCAGCCCGCGTAGCCCGGGCAGCGTCTTCCATCGCAGTTGGTAGTACATCCCGCCGTCCGGCCCCGCTCAGATATCCAGATTCTGCACTTCGAGGGCGAATTCTTCGATGAACTTGCGGCGCTCCTCGACGTCCTCGCCCATCAGGGTGGTGAAGATGCGGTCGGCTTCGACGGCATCTTCCAGGCGCACCTTGAGCAGGGTGCGGGTCTCGGCATTCAGTGTCGTCTCCCACAACTGCTCGGGATTCATCTCGCCCAAGCCCTTGAAGCGGGTGACCTGGAAATCTTTCTTGGCGTCTTCCAGGATGTAGGCGAGCACATCCAGGGCGCGTTCCTTGGTGACCCGGTCCCCGTTGCGGGTGACCTCGAACGGCGGTCGGTCGTGTGGCGCGATCAACCGGTAGAGCGCGCGCAGGCGACGGTACTCGGCCGAGTTCGCCAGCGCCCAGTTGATCCGGGTCTCGGCGCCGTTCCCGTTGCGCAGCACCAGCTCGTAGAGACTGTGTTCTTCGTCCCGCACAATCTTCTCTTCCAGGTCGAGTTTGGCCTTGCGGATGGCCCGCACCAACGCCTGCAGTTTCTCTTTGTCTTCGAAGTCGGCTTTCTTTTCGATCTCACTCTTGGCGAACAGTTCCAGCAGCGCCAGATCGCGGACGCGGCGGAGCAGCTTCTGCGACACCTGGTCGTACTCCTGCACGTTCAGCAGGAACTGGGTCAGCTCGCCGCCGCGGAGCGTGGTGCCGCCCCGGGTGCGCACCTGGTGGTCTTCGGTGGCGTGCTGCATCATTTCGCGGGCGAATTCCCGTTCGTCGCGCAGATAGCGGTCCAGTTTGCCGCGCTTGATCCGGTAGAGCGGCGGCTGGGCAATGAAGACGTGCTCGCGCTCGATCAGCTCGCGCATGTGGCGGAAGAAAAAGGTGAGCAGCAGCGTGCGGATGTGGCTGCCATCCACGTCGGCGTCGGTCATCAGGATGATCTTGTGGTAGCGCAGCTTGCTGATGTCGAAGTCGTCCTTGCCGATGCCGGTGCCCAGCGCCGTGATGATCGTGCGCAGCTCCTCGTGGCTGAGCATTTTGTCGTAGCGGGCCTTTTCGACATTCAGGATCTTGCCCTTCAGCGGCAGGATGGCCTGGTAGCGGCGATCGCGTCCGGCCTTCGCCGAACCACCCGCCGAAGGCCCTTCGACAATGAACAGCTCGCAGCGGGCCGGGTCACGTTCCTGGCAGTCGGCCAGTTTGCCGGGCAGGCCGGAGGAATCCATGGCCGATTTGCGGCGGGTCAGCTCACGCGCCCGGCGCGCGGCTTCGCGGGCGCGGGCCGCCTCGATGCATTTGCTGATGATGCGCCGCGCGACGGTGGAGTGCTTGTCGAAATAGGCAGCGAGCTTTTCGTTGACCAGCTGCTCGACCTGACCCTTGATGTCACTGTTCAACTTGCCTTTCGTCTGCCCCTCGAACTGCGGCTGCGGCAGCTTCACGCTGACCACTGCAGCCAGGCCTTCGCGGACGTCGTCGCCCGTGATGGAAAGCTCCTCGCCCTTCTGCCCCTTCAGCAGACCGAAGGCGTTCGCATAGGAGTTGATTGTGCGCGTCAGCGCCGAGCGGAAGCCGGACAGGTGCGTTCCGCCATCCACGGTGTTGATCGTGTTGGCGAAGCTGAACACGTTTTCCGTGTAGCCGTCGTTGTACTGCAGGGCGATTTCGATTTCGACGCTGTCCCGCTTGCCCTCCATGTAGATTGGCGCATCGTGCAGGGTTTGCTTGCCGCGGTTCAAGTGACGCACGAATTCGGCGATGCCGCCAGTGTAGCGGAATTCAGCCTCTTTCGGTTTCTCGCTCCGCTCATCCCGGAGGAAGATTCGCAGACCCTTGTTCAGGAAGGCGAGCTCGCGCAGCCGCTGCGCCAGCGTGTCGTAGCTGAATTCGATGCGGTCGAAGATCTCGGGGTCGGGATGGAACGTGACGCGCGTGCCGGTTTTGCGTGTTTTGCCGGTGACCTTCAGCTTCGTTTTCGGCACGCCGCGAGCATAGCTCTGCTCCCAGACCTGGCCGTCGCGCCAGATTTCCAGCTCGAGCCAATCGGAAAGCGCGTTCACCACGCTGACGCCCACGCCGTGCAGGCCGCCTGAGACTTTGTAGGTTTCGCTGTCAAACTTGCCGCCGGCGTGCAGCACCGTCATGACCACTTCGGCGGCCGGTCGCTTCTCCGTTTCGTGCATGTCGGTGGGGATGCCGCGACCGTTGTCCACCACTGTGACGGAATTGTCCTCGTGCACGACAACGTGAATTTCGTCGCAGAAACCCGCCAGGGCCTCGTCCACCGAATTGTCCACCACTTCCCAGACCAGGTGGTGCAGACCGGATTCGCCGGTCGAGCCGATGTACATCGCCGGCCGTTTGCGCACCGCTTCCAGATCGCCCAGCACTTTGATGGACGTGGCGTCGTACTTGTGCCCGGCAGGTTTCTCCGGCAGGGACTGTTTGGTGGACATCGCTTGTTTGTCTCCTGTGCGCGGAACGCCAGTTTGCGTCTGCTCCGTTCAGCCGAACAGGGAAGGCATCGCCGTCGCTCCCGGTCGGGAACGCACCGGCACACCAGAGAGGGCTCCGCTCTCGTCTGACCCTGTGGTCACGGCACAACCGGACTCGAAGGGTCTCGACTCCATCCCGCCCCGCATCCGGGACGTGGCGAAGTCTGCTTTTCCGGGCGCCCGCCGCTTGCCCTGGCGCAGGCTTTTGCGCGGCCGCCACCCGGCTGAGCTGGCCGAGCGTTGGAGGAACTCGAACCGCCTTTATTTTACCCCATCCCGGGCCAACCCACAAGCGTTTTTACAGCTTCCTGTGAACAACCATGCGGTTTGTTTTCAATGGGTTACGGTTGGCCCTCGCGCCCGCATGCGACCCGCCCCACCCTGTTTATCTTAAAGATACTGTGGCTGTTTAATGTTCAATTAACCATCCGCCGCACCCCGGCCCAGGCAATTCCGTCTGGCCGGGCAGACAGCGAACGGGTCTTGTTCTCGCTGGATGCAGAACGTCTGTGTGCGACTGCGTGTCGGTTTGGATTTGCTTCGCGGATGCGGCCAGATACTTCAGCTCCAAACCGCTAGATGCGCATCGGCATGAGGATATAGCGGTAGCGGTAGCGCTCCTCGCCAAGTGGACGGAGCTGGCCGGCCGATTGCTCGTCCTTCAGCTCAATGCGGACTGGGCCGGCCGCCGCCGCACCCAGAAAATCGAGCAGGTAGCTCACGTTGAATCCCATGGTCAGCGCGTCGCCTGCGTAGTCGAGCTCGATCACTTCGTTGGCCTCCCCGTACTCTGGGCTTGAAGCGGAAATCTCCAGCGCGCCGGGGCGGAGAGAGAACTTCACGGCCTGCGACCGTGGGTCCGCGAGCTGAGCTGCGCGGCGGAGTGCGTTCGCCAGTTCGTCGCGATCGATCGTGAGTATGCGGTTGTTCTCCCGGGGCAGAACCGCTTCATAGTTCGGGAACTGACCGGTGAGCAGCCGCGACGCCAGCAGCCGCCCGCTCGGAAACCGCAGGAACACATGACTCGCATCGCGGGCCAGTTCCACCTCTGCATCTTCTTCCTGCACGGCCAGCCGTTGCATCTCGACCAGCGCTTTGCGTGGGATGAGCGTTCGTACCTCCTCACGGAGTGCCGGTTGCGTGAATGTGTGGTCGGCCTCGACCAGCGCCAGACGATGCCCATCGGTGGCCACAGCCACCGCCCCGTCGGGCCGCAGAATCAGCAATGCGCCGCCCAGCGTGTAGCGGGTTTCTTCGTTGGAGATGGCGAATGCGGTCTTCGCCACCAGATCGGCTAGCATCCGGGCTGGGATCCGTGCAAGCGAGGGTGGCTGGTCCGGGAGTGCCGGGAAATTTTCCTTGGCCAGTCCGACCAGCCGATAGGACTTCCGATCGCAGAGCACCTGCACCCAGGTCGATTCCTGACCCTTGAATTGGATTTCTTCGTCAGGCAACAGACGAATCAATTCCAGCAGCTTCTTTGCCGGCACGGTGACGGCACCGGCTCGTCTCACCTTGGCAGGACAGTGTGTGCGCAGGCACAGCTCCAGGTCGGTTGCCGTCAGCGCTACTTGGTTCGCGGCAGCTTCGATCAGCACATTGGCGAGAATCGGTATCGTCGTTTTCTTCTCGACCACTCCCTGAGCAACCGTCAACTCTTCCAATAGGTCGCTCTTTTTTACGCTGAATTCCATGGTTTCGCTCGCCTGTGTCTTTTTCACGCCCTGATCCACTGCACTCTCCCTCCCGCTCCCCGCCGCCCGGAAAGCAGAACTCGGCTCCTACCTCGGCGCACATACCGAGCCGACAGCATGGAGCGTCACAATGTACCCCTTTCTGTCGGAAGTATAAAGCCTGTTGTGATGATGACCGCTGTGGAAACGGTGGAAAGCTGTCTGGAGGGGCAGCCGGCTTGAATTTGGTACGGTGGCGGCGCAGGAGAAACGAACAACCCCTGTGGGAATCTTCTCTCGCGGCCAGAAAGAGAAAAAAGATTTCCGGTCCACCGCACACAAAAGCCACAAGCAGACTCACAATATATGCACAGTCCCGGGGGCGGGGACAGCGCAGCAGGGACCGCTACCCACTGCGGAGCTCTCCGGGAACCGCGGCTGGGATACACTTCTGCACTGCAGGTGCAGCTTGGAAAAGGTGCTAGGGTTTGCCGGGAACCGCGGCTGGGATACACTTGGCGCAAAAGATAGCAC
>JAIMBE010000124.1 GCA_023511565.1 Bacillota bacterium | reverse complement strand
GCAGCACCACCGTAAACCAGAACAGCAGGGTCTGCTGCGCTGCGGTCAGATTCACCCGGCGGTTCTTCGGGCTTTTCGGCCGCACCGTGATCATCTCTTCCGATTCAGCGAGCCATGCGACCGTGTTGAAGAACAGGTCGGCATTGGCCGCCTGGCGGATGTCGGCGTTGCTGGCGAAGTCGGAATCACCAATCACCACCACCCGCGCTGTTTTCCCTTCATCGGTTTTCTTCTCGGCGGCCACGCCGATCGAAACCGGTCCCTTCAGATCCTTTCCCTCATTGAACTCCACCGTGCCGCCCCGACGGCTGATGTCTTTCTCGGCCCAGCTCTGCGGCGAAGTTTTCAGCAGCTCGACGGCCTGGATCCCCGAGCCACCGGCCGTGCCCAGCCGGACGCTGCGGGCTTCGGGAAACATCGTCTGTGCGGCGACCTTCTCGGTGACGCGATGCATCCCGTATTCGCTCACCAGGGGCACAACCGGTCCCGTGCCGGCCAACTGCGAGAAGAGGTTGCGTTCGATGATCAGGTCTTCGCCCACCTGAATGTTCCAGGCGGCGAGCAGCTTGTCGAGCCCGTGCGTGACAAACGGGTCGACAAGCAACAACAGCTTGCCCCCGCGGTTGACGTACTGCTCGAGCAGATCGGCTTCCTGGGGGAACCATGCTGTCTGCGGCCCGGCGACCACGACAACGGTGCATTCGGCCGGCACGGCTTTTTCGACGGCCAGGTTGAAGGTGCGCACCTGATAGCGTTCGGCGCGCAGGGTCTGCTCGACGAGCCGGTAGCCGGCGGCGTCATTGCGCTCGAGCGACCGTTCGCCATGCCCTTCGGTGAAGCAGAGGGTCCGCGCCGCCTCGCGCGTCACGCGGAGGATGGCATTCGTCAGTCCCTGTTCGGTGAATTCTTCCAGCCGCTCAGTGCGTTCGCCGGCGACAACGATGACCTCACCGGCACGTCGGATTTCATACTGTCGCGCCCGTTCGGGCTGCTCTTGCGGGTCGATCCGTTCGTAGCGAAGATTCCGGCTCAGCAGCCGGTACTCCGGCAGGAGCTGCGCGAGCTGCGGGTTGGCGTCCTTGGAAAACTCCAGAATGCGGACCTCCTGCTGCAGGTTGCGGAGGATCTGCTGGGTTTGGTCGGAGAGCGTGTAGAGTTTCTGTTCCGTCAGATCGAACCGCTTGTGGTAGCGATAGCCGAGGAAATTCAGCATGGCCAGGATCGCCAGCACCGCCGCCGCCAACACCAGGGTGTTGGCACCCAAGCGGGTGGAACGTCGGCGGAAAAACGCTACCAGTGCGCGATAATTTCCGGCCAGCGCCACTAGCAGGAGCACGCCGCCGACGCCCAGCAGCACCTGGGTGATCCGGCGCAGCGTATCTTCGATCTGCCAGCGGATCAGGCCGGCCAGCAGCAGGGCCGCGCCCAGCCAGCCAATCGTCTTCAGCCATTCTTGTCGGTTGATTCGCATCGCAACCTGACCCTGATCGAATCGCGAGGCACGCAGTTCAGGCCCGCCGCCAGCGCATCGAATCCAGCGAGCGCAACGTGAGAAACAGCCCGAGGGCAATCCAGCTGCCAAAGAAGACCAGGCTCGTTGTATCCACCACGCCCCGGGCGAAATCTTCGTAATGCCGCAGCACAGAGAGGTACTGAAATAGCTCGCCGGTGGTGGTGCCGGCACCGGGCCCGGCGATATCCACGATCCAAAGCACCAGCGCCACACAAAACGTCACGACCGCAGCGATCAACTGACTCTCGGTCAGCGACGAGATGAAACTTCCCAGCGCCAGGAACGCTCCGCCCAGCAGCAGCAGACCCAGGTACCCACTCAGCAGGATGCCCAGCGGGGGCCGGGGATCGCTCTTCCAGAACAGCACGCCGTGATAGGCCAGCGTAGGCAGCAGGAGAATCAGAAACAGGCTGAAGGAAGCCAGGTATTTGCCGAGAACGATTTGCAGATCCGTGACCGGAGAAGTCATCAACAGCTCGATGGTGCCGCGGCGCCGCTCTTCGGCATAGACCCCCATCGTGACCATCGGCAGCAGGAACAGGGCCACCTGTCCCAGCACCCCGAACAGGCTGTTGATGGTCATGCTGGGCACATCCACTTCCGGCGGCGTGCCAAACTGCATGGCCTGCATGCCGGCCGCCAGCGAGCGTTCCATGTAGAACGTCAAGATGGTGTAGTAGAACAGTCCGCCAATCAGCAGAAACATCCCCAGCACCACATAGGCCACCGGTGAAACCAGCGACTGCCCCATCTCCTTGCGGTAGATGGCGAAGACGCCCTGCAGAAACCTTCTCATGCTCGCGCCTCCGACGCCCGCGTTGTGTCCTCCGTCTCTTCCGTGGTCAGCCGCAAGAAGATTTCTTCCAACGTCAGGCTGACGGCACGCAGCTCGTACAGTTCCCAGCCACGGCCGACCACGGCGGCCACAATCCGGCTGCGCAGGTCGCTGCCGGGCTCGGTTTCGACCGCCACCCGCATTCGACCGCCGTCGGGCAGCGTTTCGACGGAGACCTTACGCACACCGGCAATCTGGCGGAGCGTCTGCTCCAGTCCGTTGCGGTCGCCGCGCAGCTCGAGCCACACCAGATTGCCACCGCGAAGCTGGGCGGTCAGGTTTGCCGGTGTATCCACGGCAGCGATGCGTCCTTTGTTGATGATGATGACGCGGTCGCAGGTCATGCTGACTTCCGGTAAGATGTGCGTGGACAGGATCACCGTGTGGCTGCCGCGGAGTTTTTTGATCAGGTGGCGTACCTCGATGATCTGTTTCGGGTCGAGTCCCACGGTGGGCTCGTCCAAGATCACCACTTCCGGGTCATGCACGAGCGCCTGGGCCAGTCCGACGCGCTGCCGGTAGCCGCGCGAAAGCCGCTTGATCAGCTCGTGCCGGTACTCGCCGAGGTGCGTCATGGCAATCGCTGCATCGACGCGGCTGCGTCGCTCGGCTGCGGGCACACCCTTGATCCGGGCCACAAAATCCAGATAGCCCGTAACCGTCATCTCTGGATAGAGCGGCGGCTGTTCCGGCAGGTAGCCGATGCGTCGGCGCGCTTCGAGCGACTGTTCGGCGACATCGAAGCCGGCCACACGCACGGTGCCCGCAGTGGCGGGCAGATAGCCGGTCAGGATGCGCATCGTGGTTGTTTTCCCGGCCCCATTGGGACCCAGAAATCCCAGAATCTCGCCCCGTTCGACGCGGAACGAGATGTCTTCGACCGCCACGGTGTCGCCGTAACGCTTCGTCAGATGCTCGACTTCGATCAAGGTTTCGCCTCAACCGGGCCGGGCACGGCCCGACAGAACCTTTTCTTTTACCTCAGCTCGGGCTCGCCGGCAAGCCGAGCACGCGGTCGGCGAAAGGTTTTTGCCAGACGGGCGACACTCCGTTAGACTGGACGGGCTGTGCCCGTGCCTGTGCGAAGCCTCGGGCGATGACGACCCATTCACAACCCGTGCATGAGATCCGCGCCGTGCGTCACGACGTCACCCGGCTGTCTGGCGACGACCTGTATCTGTTCAACGAGGGCAGCCACCTCCGCCTGTACGACAAGCTCGGGGCACACCCGATGGTCGTCGAGGGCGAAGCGGGCACCTGCTTTGGCGTTTGGGCGCCGAACGCGCGCCAAGTGAGCGTGATAGGCGATTTCAATCGCTGGGACCAGTCCAGCCATCCGCTCTGCCCGCGGGGCCCTTCCGGCATCTGGGAAGGTTTCATTCCGGGGCTCGGCGCAGGCACTGTCTACAAATACCACATCGTCTCGAATTTTCACGGCTACCGCGTGGACAAAGCCGACCCGTTCGGCTTCCGACACGAAGTGCCGCCGCACACCGCTTCGATCGTCTGGCCGCTGGACTACGAGTGGGGTGACCAGGCGTGGATGCAGCAGCGCTACCGGCACAACGCCCATGAGCGACCGATCTCGATCTATGAAGTCCATCTCGGTTCCTGGATGCGCGTTCCGGAGGAAGGGAATCGCTGGCTCACCTACCGTGAACTCGCTCCGCGGCTGGCAGAATACGTGACGCGGATGGGGTACACCCACGTCGAGTTGCTCCCGGTGATGGAGCATCCCTTCTATGGCTCCTGGGGCTATCAGACCACCGGCTACTTTGCCCCCACGGCTCGCTACGGCACCCCGCAGGATTTCATGTACCTGATCGACTATCTGCACCAACACGGCATCGGAGTGATCCTGGACTGGGTGCCGTCCCACTTCCCTGCCGATGAGCACGGGCTGGCGTTTTTCGATGGCACCCACCTCTACGAACATGCCGACCCGCGCAAGGGCTACCATCCGGACTGGAACAGCTACATCTTCAATTACGGTCGCCACGAAGTCCGCAGTTTTCTGCTCTCGAGCGCCCTGTTCTGGCTCGACCGCTATCACGCGGACGGCCTGCGGGTGGACGCCGTTGCTTCCATGCTCTATCTGGACTACTCGCGCCGTCCGGGCGAATGGATTCCGAACGCATACGGCGGCAACGAGAACCTAGAAGCCATCGCTTTCCTGCGTCGGTTCAACGAAGAAGTCTACCGCGCCCATCCGGACGTGCAGACCTACGCCGAAGAATCTACGGCCTGGCCGATGGTGTCCCGGCCCACCTACGTCGGTGGGCTCGGCTTCGGGATGAAGTGGGACATGGGCTGGATGCACGACACGCTGCGCTATCTGTCGCTCGACCCGATCTACCGCAAGTATCATCAGAATGACCTGACGTTCCGGTTGCTCTACGCCTTCCACGAAAACTTTGTTCTGCCGCTTTCCCACGACGAAGTGGTGCATGGAAAAGGCTCGCTGCTCGGGAAGATGCCGGGCGATGCCTGGCAGCGCTTCGCCAACCTGCGTGCGCTGTTCGGCTACATGTTCGCCCAACCCGGCAAAAAGCTGCTTTTCCAGGGCGCTGACCTAGCTCAGGTGGCCGAGTGGAGCCATGAACAATCGGTCGAATGGCACCTGCTCGAACTGCCTGCACACGAGGGCATCCAACGTTTGGTCGCGGATCTGAACCGGCTGTACCGCGAGCAACCGGCCCTGCACGAACTCGACCATCATCCGGACGGTTTCCAGTGGGTGGACTGCAACGATGCCGATCACTCTGTGGTCGCGCTGCTGCGCAAAGCGCGCTCCTGCCCCGACGTGATTCTCGCTGTGGCCAACTTTACGCCGGTGCCCCGCACCGGTTATCGCTTCGGCGTGCCCCGCGGCGGCTGGTGGCGCGAGTTGCTGAACACCGATGCGCGTGAGTACGGGGGCAGCGGGTGGGGCAATCTGGGCGGCGTGCGGGCCGAACCGCAACCCTGGCACGGCCTGCCTTGCTCGCTCTGTCTGACCCTGCCTCCGCTGTCGGTCATCTTCTTCAAGGCCGAATGAGTCGCTCGACAAACGATTTCTCAGCTGCCCAACTGGGGGCCATCCCGCTCGACAACCAGCGGTGCCGCTTTCGTGTCTGGGCCTCAAAAGCAGCGCGAGTGGAAGTGCCGCTGCCCGCTGGCCAATGGCGCACGTGTCTGGGTTCCACAGACGTACTACGCTGGGGTGGGAGTGGCAGCGGACTGCCCGATCCGTTACACTGCACGGGTCGGTTCACGCACAATTTCGCCGCGCGTTCAGTGGTTCTCCTGGAACGCACAGGCTGAACCCAAAAACCCATGGAGAGATACATCTGCATTCATGGTCATTTCTACCAGCCTCCACGGGAGAACCCCTGGCTGGAAGCCATCGAGCAGCAGGATTCTGCCTATCCCTACCACGACTGGAATGAACGGATCACCGCCGAATGTTACGCGCCAAACGCAGCCTCGCGGATCTTGGACTCCGAGGGCCGTATCGTCCGCATCGTGAACAACTACGCGCGGATCAGCTTCAACTTCGGCCCCACCCTGCTCGCCTGGATGGAACAGCACGCGCAGGAAACCTACCGCGCAGTTCTCGAGGCCGACCGCGAAAGTCGTGAGCGCTTTGGCGGACACGGCTCGGCCCTCGCCCAGGCCTACAACCACCTCATCATGCCCCTGGCCAATTCCCGGGATAAACGCACCCAGATTCGTTGGGGCATCCATGACTTTGTGCACCGCTTCGGTCGGAGGCCCGAGGGCATGTGGTTGCCGGAAACCGCTGTGGACCTGGAAACGCTCGAACTGATGGCCGAGCAGGGCATCCGCTTCACCATCCTGGAACCCGGCCAGGCCCGCCGGGTCCGGCCGATCGGTGGACGCACCTGGCGCGACGTTGCCGGTGGGCGGATCGACCCGACCACCGCCTACCGCCTCCGACTGAAATCCGGCCACTCGATCTGTCTGTTCTTCTACGACGGGCCGATCGCCCGTGCGGTGGCGTTTGAAGGCCTGCTCGCCCGCGGCGAAAACTTCGCCAATCGCCTGGTGAGCGCCTTCAACGATTCCCGCTCCTGGGCGCAACTGGTGCACATCGCCACCGACGGAGAAACGTACGGCCACCACCATCTCTACGGGGATATGGCCCTGGCCTACGCGCTGCAGTACCTCGAAGAACACCGGCTGGCGCGGTTGACCAACTACGGTCAGTATCTCGAGCTGCACCCGCCCACTCAGGAGGTGGAAATCTTCGAAAACACGTCCTGGAGCTGCGCGCATGGTGTGGAGCGCTGGCGCAGCGACTGCGGCTGCAACACGGGTGGTCATCCAGGCTGGAATCAGGCCTGGCGCGCGCCACTGCGGGAAGCCCTCGACTGGCTCCGCGACACGCTGGCCCCGCGCTACGAAAAACACGCCGGCGCCCTGCTCCGGGACCCCTGGGA
>JAIMBE010000123.1 GCA_023511565.1 Bacillota bacterium | reverse complement strand
GGCAGCATGCGACCGACGGCTGCCCCGCTATAGCTGGTCAGCGATTCGACATAATGCGCGTCATGCCGCATCTTCAGTGTGACGGGCAATCCGATCTTCCTCGGCACGTTGAATGACCTCCTGCGCCAGTCGGCGGTACTCTTGGGCACCGGGCGATTTCGGCGCAAATGTGAAAATCGTCTCCTTGTACGCCGGACTTTCCTCGAGACGCACGTTTTTGCTGATGCGAGTTTTGAAGAGAACCGGTCCGAACACCGAACGAATCTGCTCGTGTGTATCCCGCGAGATGTTGGTGCGTTTATCGAACAGGGTGATGACCACCCCCATCATCTTCAGGTTGGGATTGGGACGCGCACGAACGCGCTCGTACGTCTCCAGCAGGTCGTCGGTCCCCTCGATGGCGAAATAAGCGGCCTGGATCGGCACAATCAAATGGGTCGCGGCGACCAAGGCATTGACGGTGAGAATCCCCAGCGCCGGCGGGGTGTCCAGCACAATGAAATCGTAGTTCTTCTGAATCGGGGTCAGCGCGTCTTTCAGTTTGTAGGGCGCATCGAATTGGCCCGCCAGCTGCTGTTCAAGTTTGGCGAGAGCCAGGCGCCCGGGTGCGACGAACAGGAAAGGGTCCTTTGTAGGTCGGATGACGCTGGCCAGGTCGACGCGGTGGTCACTGAGAACGTCATAGACCGAGGCTTGGATCTCCGTGGGATCGAAAAAGGCAATAGTGGAATTGGCTTGCGGATCGAGGTCAATCAACAAAGTGCGCTTTTGGCGGAGCGAGAGAGCGGCCGCCAGATTGATCGCCGTGGTGGTTTTGCCAACACCGCCCTTCTGATTGGCAATGGCCAGAATTGTTGTCATTGCAAGGCCCGTCCCCCACACAGGCCGGACGGGACTTTCCCCTCCTGGACCGCCCAGTGGCCGGGGCGGAAACGGGGCACGACATCTGGCCCAATTCCGGAGATGTGCCCCATTTGTGGTATAACTCTACCCGCGGCGCGCGGGCAAACGCAAGCAAAAAATACAGCAATTCAAGCAGATACCGGAACAGCGAAAAGGAAGCGGGTCTACATCTTGTAGCGGCCCAGGTCCTCATCGCTGAGGTTTTCCAGCCACTTGCGGAGCTCTTCGCTGGTGTTTTTCTCGGTGACTGCGCTGGCGATCCGGGAATTCTTCAGAACTTCCTCTTCCACATAGATGGGGCAGTCAACGCGCAACGCCAGCGCCAGGGCATCGGAGGGTCGCGAATCAATGGACATCACGCGCCCATCCCGCTCCATCCAGATCAAAGCGTAGAAGGTGTCGTCTTTTAAATCGTTGACGACCACTTTCTGCACGCGCACGTTCAGCCCAAGCAAAAGATTGCGCATCAGGTCGTGGGTCATCGGCCGCGGCGTCTGCACTTTTTCGATTTCGAGCGCGATGGCGTTTGCCTCGTAGACGCCCACCCAGATGGGCAGGATGGCATTGCCGTGGACGTCCTTCAGTACAACGATGGGCATATTCGTGACCGGATCCATCATCAAACCGCGAATCTTCATTTCGATTTCCATCGTTGCCTCCTGCAGCGCTCACAGTACCTGCTCGCCGACCAGGCTGTGTGGGCCGGCGGCTTGGATGCGCACCTGCAGATATTCTCCCAGATTGGGCACGCGTGGCGAAGAAAAATTCACGACCCGGTTGCTGGATGTGCGACCGGTCCACTGCCCGGGGCGGCTGCGGCCTTCGACCATCACTTCCACGGTGCTTCCGACCAGAGCCTGGTTGCGCCGCAGTTGAATCTGTCGCTGCCGCTCCTGCAAAACGGTGAGCCGCCTCCCCTTCTCCGATTCCGGAACGTCGTCCGGGAGCCGGAGCGCGGCGGTGTTCGGCCGAGGCGAAAACTTGAACGAAAAAGCGCCATCGTAGCCCACTTCATCGAGCAGGGAGAGGGTCTGCTCGAAATCGGCCTCGGTTTCGCCCGGGAAGCCAACGATCAGATCCGTGGTGAGGCTGATCGGACGCCGGGCGCGCCGGATACTCTCCACGCGCTCCAGGTACTGCTCGCGAGTGTATTCGCGATTCATCAGTTGCAAGATTCGCGTGGAGCCGGACTGGACCGGCAGATGCACATGGTCACACAGAACGGAGTTGGCTTCGATGGCCTGGACGATGTCGGGGTGGAAATCACGCGGATGGGAAGTGGCGAAACGCACGCGACGCAACCCTGGGATCTGAGCGACGGCGTCCAGCAATTCGGCGAACGACAGCCGCCGCGGGGAAGGGTCGCGATAGGAATTGACGTTCTGACCCAGCAACTGGACTTCGGTGTAGCCGAGATCGACCAAGCCGCGTACTTCAGCGAGGATGGAGTCGGAGGCACGGCTGCGTTCGGGGCCGCGGGTGGCGGGTACGACACAATAGGCACAGGATTTGTCGCAGCCCTCGATGATGGTGACGTAGGCGCGGAACGGATTGTCGCGCTTGGTGAACTCGGTCTCGAACGGCTCCTCAGGATTTGTGTCCAGGCCGACCACACGGCGGTGGCCAGCTTCGAGTTCAGCCAGCAGTTCGGGCAGGCGACGATAGCTCGCCGAACCGCAGACCAGGTTCACCCAAGGTGCGCGTTCAAAAATCTGCTCGCCCTCCTGCTGGGCTACGCACCCGAGGACCCCGACAAGCTGACGATCCGCCCCGTGACGCAACTGACCCAGACGGGAGAAGACCTTTTGGGCCGCTTTTTCGCGAATCGAGCAGGTGTTGTAGAGCACCAAGTCGGCCTCGGTGGGCGAGTCCACCTGGCGATATCCCCGGTGCAGGAGCACACCCGCCACCTTCTCCGAGTCGTGCACATTCATTTGGCAGCCGAAGGTTTCCAGATAAAACGTGCGTCCGTTGGCCGGGAAGGCTTCCACACTGCCCGACCTTTCGACCGCTATCCGTGGCTGCAGCGTAGCACTTCCCGTAAGGGCGGTCACCGGGATGTGGATCTGGTCCGACATTCGGCGTTCACATTTTAGCACAGCCCGACGCCGAATCAGCTGGCCCGCTCCTGGCACTGTGGCCAACGAGCCGTGGTGCGGCACGCGGGTGCCTTGTGTCCTAAAATGCAGCTTGGAAAATTTCCTCGTACCGCTTTCGTTTGACCAACCTATACCCCTGTGCTAGCGTACCTTCGAGGTTGCAGAAATTCTGGAGGCCGTCGTTGTGACGTTGCTTGCGTTGGCTGCCGTTGGGCAGCTCGGGGACCTGCTGCAGCAAACCGGCTGGGTCGCCCGCATCGTTCTGCTGATCCTGCTGGGGTTTTCGCTGTTTTCCTGGGCCATCATCTTTCAGAAATACCGGCGCTTCCGCGCAATCGAACGGCAAACCCATCAATTTTTGCAACTGTTCCGTGCTGTGGAGCGGCTGCCGTCACCAAAATCTTTTGAAACGGCGACGGCGACCTCGCCGCTGGCGGCAATCTACACGGCTGGCTATCGGGAACTGGAATCACAACTGGCGTCGGCCAATCCGCACGGCGGCAAACTGAAGAGCCTGAACGCCGTCGCGGTTTCCATGCAACTGGCTTCGGCCGAACAGGTACGCCGATTGGAACGCTACATGCCTTGGCTGGCCACAACGGGATCGGTGACGCCGTTCATCGGACTGTTCGGCACGGTCTGGGGCGTCATGGATGCGTTCAGCGGACTGGGGGAAGCGGGCGCCGCGAGCCTGCGCGCTGTGGCTCCAGGCATCGCGGAAGCTTTGGTGGCCACGGCAGCTGGCCTGTTCACAGCGATCCCAGCCGTGATTGCCTACAACCACTACCTGCATCACATCCGCGAGTTGGCCGCACGGATGGATAACTTCATGGCAGAGTTCCTGGCCGCCATCGAAAAAACCTACGGGTAGCCCGCCATGCCGCAACTGCAGCGACCGACCGGCACCTCGCTTTCCGAAATCAATATCGTGCCCCTGGTGGATGTCGTCCTGGTGCTGCTGGTGATTTTTATGATCGCGGCTCCGCTGCTGCAATCGGGCATCGAAGTGGAACTGCCCAAGACCCGAACCGTCCGGGAGATCACCGAAGAACGCTTGGTGATCACGATTGATCGTGCCCAGCGCGTCTATCTGGGCAATGAACCGGTTCGGCTGCGCGAACTCGGTGATCGGATTCGCCAACGGATGCAAGATCCGGCGCAACAGGCGGTCTTTATCCGCTGCGATGAAACGGTTCCGTTCGGAAGTTGGGCCACTGTGGTGGACGAATTGCGCCAAGCGGGCATCGAAAACATCAGCGTGGTGACCGAGCCGATCAGTGCGCGTCCACGCAGGCAATAACATGGCTGTGCTGGCATCGCACAATCTGACCCATGACAGCCTGAAGCGGCCGCTGGCGTGGTCGTGCGCGTTCCATCTGACGCTCGGGGCCCTGCTGCTGATTTCGACGCTGCGTTCGCATCGTGGCGAAGCCTGGGGAGGCGCGGGCGGTGGTGCCGTCACGGTCGGCCTGGTGGGCAGCTTGCCAGGTGTGCCCCTTCCCCGCCCCGAGGTGGTCACCACCAGCCGCGTCGTGGACCCGACCCGCGGCCTGCACAAAAACGAGGAACCCAAACGCACTGAGACCAGAACCGACGCGACCGAAATACCGGAATTTGCCAAGAATCAGCCGCAACGCTACGTGAGTCGACCGTCGAAAGTACTCGAAGATCCAACCCCTCCACCCGAAGGCGCCATCCCCTATGGCCAGGGCGGCGCGCCTGCACTGCCGTACACACAATTCAGTCTGGGCAGTGGCACAGAAGGGGCTCTGGGATTCAGCGGGCCCGGCGGAGCCTTCGGGGAACGCTATCCTTGGTATGTCGAAGCGGTGCGCCGGAAAATCAGCAGCAATTGGCTCCAGTCGACGATTGATCCGCACGTGCACTGGGCTCCGCGCGTGGTCGTGACGTTCCAGATCCTTCGCAATGGATCCATCGTGAACACGGAAATCCTGCGCTCCAGCGGAAACAATTCCGTTGATCGTTCAGCGCTGCGGGCAGTGCTCAACTCCAATCCGCTGGAGCCACTGCCCTCCGGCTACGCCGGTTCGTATGTGCAGGTGGAATTTTGGTTCGACTTTCGCCGGCCATGACGGCGGAAACGCCACAAAAACGGCGGCGCAAAACCCCGCCCAGACGGCACAGAACATCATCTGTTTGAGGCCGGGGCAACGGAGAGAAGCTGCGAACCCATCTATCCACGGAGCGGAGTGAAACCTGCCCGAGGGCGGGTCAGCAGCAGAGAAGACGACTCTATGCTCAAGCGAGTCCCTCGAAGAACACAACCAACTGCAAAGCGATGGCTGTGGGTGACCGCGATCATGCTGGCAGGCTGCTGGGCCATCGCGCCCGTTTTGCAAGGCACCCCACCGGTTCCTCAGGATTGGTTCCGTACCGGCACTGGCTTGGGTGTGGAGAAAGCCCGACTGGCGGCTGCCGATTTTACTGCGCGGGGTGAAGCCGCCTATCCTGCGGCGGGACGATTCAGCGAGGTGCTGTTTGCCGATCTGGAATACTCGGGAATCATCGAGATGGTGAGCAAAAGCTTCTTTCCGCTGCGGCAGCCCAGTGTGCCCGGGGAGTTGCAACCGACGGAGTGGTCCGCACCTCCGACGAACGCGCACTTGCTGGTGTTCGGGAACCTGGCGCTGTCCGGGACGCAGTTGGTGGTGGAGGCCTGGCTGTACGACGTGAGGAATCCGCAGTCGCCGCCGGCCCTGGCCAAACGCTACCGGGCCAACGTGGACGAAGAGAACAGCGCGGAAGTCCAGGCACGCCGGCTGGCGCACCAGCTCGCCGACGAGATCGTTTCCCTGCTGAGCGGCGGAGGTCCCGGGATCGCCAGTACCCAGATCGCATTCATCAGCAACCGTACCGGCTTCAAAGAAGTGTGGGTGATGGATTACGACGGAGCCAATCAGCGACGTATCACGAACCTGCAGTCCATTGCCCTGACGCCGCGGTGGTCGCCCGATGGTTCCCGCATCGCGTTCACCTGCTACCAGCAAACGGGCGGCACGATCAGCGCACAGATCTGCATGCACTCGATGGAAACCGGCCGGTCGGTGGCCTTCTATCGGTATCGGGGCACAAACTCAGCCCCGGCCTGGTCGCCGGATGGTTCGAAGATTGTCTTTATGTCCAGCATGCACGGCGACCCGGAGCTGTTTCTGGTGGATGTGACCGGATCGAATCTCCGTCGGCTGACGTATTCGGCAGGAGCCGACACGTCTCCGGTGTGGAACCCGCGCACCGGACAGCAGATTGCCTTCGTCAGCGATCGTGGAGGCACCCCGCAGCTCTATATCATGGCGGCGGACGGTTCGAATGTGGAAAAGATCACCCTGCCCGATATGGGCTACGTGGTCGATCCCGCCTGGTCGCCCAACGGCCAGTTGCTGGCATTCAGCTGGCAGCGGCCCAACGGCAACTACGACATCTACGTGATGGACATTGCCACGCAGCAACTGGTCGAGCTGACGCGCGACGCCGGGCGGAATGAACGGCCAAGCTGGGCGCCTAACGGCCGACATATCGTCTTCGAATCCACACGCACAGGAACACGTCAGATCTGGACGATGCTGGCCGACGGCACCCAACCACGCCAGTTGACCTTTGCGGGCCAGAACGAATCGCCGAACTGGTCTCCGCGTTGAACACAGCGCGTGCCGGAATGTCTTGTCCACAACGGGTGGGGTGGTAGGATGAACTCGAAGCAGCGCTCGGCAGATCCGAAGAGACTCCCAGAGGAGGGTGCAGCATGAACTGGAACTGGAATCGTAAGGCGGTACTGATCCTTCTGGCGGCTGCGGTCACGTTCAGCGTGGTAGGTTGC
>JAIMBE010000122.1 GCA_023511565.1 Bacillota bacterium | reverse complement strand
GCCCAGCAGCTCGGCAATCTCGTTGTGTTCGTATCCCTGCATATCGTGCAGCACGAACACCATTTTGTAGCCCGGCGGAAGCTGTGCGATGGCCCGTTGCAGATGGACCCGGTCAATCGAACCACTCAGCAGAGGATCCGGGCTCCCGATGTCCCGCCGAGCCCCGCTGCCTTCTTCCTCCGGTTCGGTCAGTTCGTCGAGCGAACTTTCCGGCAGCGACTTCTTCCGCAGTCGCATCAGCACCACATTCACCGTCAGGCGGTGCAACCAGGTCGAGAACGCCGATTCGCCGCGGAACGTCTCAATCTTCCGGAACAGTTGCAGGAACGCTTCCTGCGTCAGGTCTTCGGCTTCGGCCGTATTGCCGACCATGCGCAGGCAGAGCGAATACACCCGCCGACCGTGCAACCGATAGATCCGTTCAAAGGCTGCTGCATCTCCATTCTGTGCCCGGCGGATCAGCTCCGCTTCCGAAAGCTCCTCCGTTTGGACTCGTCTCACGCGGGGCACAGTACCCGTGGCGACGCATCCGACCAGTGGGATGCGCTGCTCTCTCCAAGAGTTGTCCTTAGCGGTTCAGGAAAAACGCACCTTCACTTTCTGCTGCGGCAGTGGCCACCCCGGCAGACCAGCCGCCCGCAGACGGCGTGTTGTTTCCTGTCCTGGTCTATTCTCTCTGGAATTCCAAAGCCCGTCCAGGTCGAAGCCCGCAGGTGCGGGCGGGCACGGGGCCCTCCACCCACTCACACAGACGAGCCTCAAACTGCGGCACCTCCTGCGGCGGCAGCACGCACAGAAACGATTTGACCAGCACGATGGTTTCCCGAAGGCACGTGTTCAGGTCATAGTGCGCATGATCCAGCCGGGTCCAGTCACGCGCAGGGTTGGTCGAGGCCCCGGACGCGATTTCCTCGACCGTCATTCGGTACTGCCGGGCCAGTTCCTCCACCAACCGGATCAATGCCCCCAGCTTGTGGAAGAATCGCAACCTTCCGCTGAATAGCGCGTGATGGTACAGCTGCGACCAGCTGGCTGCCATCTGCGCATCCATACCCCGGAAATGGTCTGGTTTGAGCGAGGTGACCAGCGGCAGATTCGCAAAATGTCGGCTGGAGTCCTCCAGGGCGCGCAGTGTCCCCAGCAGCCGTTCCGCAAACAGTCCGACCAGCGCACCCGAAATGGCGGCCTGCTCGCGCGCCCACGCCAGCGCGCCCCGCGAACGCAGACCCAGCGCCTCATTCAGCGCCACGCTGAGCATGACGTAGTGCGTCTCCAGTTCGGTGAACACTTTTTCGAACAGCCGCAGCTTCGCTTCGGGCAATGCCGCCAACCAGTCCTGTTGCACCGTCCGCTGCGACTTCCACAATCTATCCAGCCAGGTTCTGACCCCCATGATCGCCCCCCTGCCGGTTGCGAGGGGGTGTATTATAGCAACCCAGCCCGTTCCGAGAGCCGGTTTCTTGACCCATCCGAAACCCTCTCGTTATACTGCCCGCCGGCTTCCACGGAAAGGACGGCTCATTGCTTTTTGAACCGCAGGACCAATTCCTTCAGCGCAAACGCAAACTCGAGCAGATCGCTGCCCTGGGGTATGACCCCTTCCCGCACAAATTCGCCTTTACACACACTCCGGCCGCGGTCGTCCGTCAGTACGCCTCCCGCACCGCCGCGGAACTGGAAGCTCAGCCCATCTCGGTTCGCGTCCCCGGCCGCATCCTGACGATTCGCCTGCACGGGAAAACAGGCTTCGCTCACGTGCTGGGGGAAGGGGAGCGGTTGCAGATTTATGTTCGAAAGGATGTCGTGGGCGAACGCGGCTTCGAGCTGTTCCATCGGCTCGACATCGGCGACATCATCGGCGTAGTGGGACACCTGTTCCGCACGCGCACCGGCGAGCTCACCGTTTGGGTCGAGGAGCTTGTGCTCCTGACCAAAGCCTTGCTGCCGTTGCCGGAAAAATGGCATGGCCTGGCCGACGTCGAGGTGCGCTACCGCCAGCGCTATCTCGACCTGCTCGTCAATGTGGATGTCCGGCGCGTTTTTGAGCGGCGTGCCCGGCTGATCGCTGAGATGCGCCGATTCTTCGAGGCGCGGGACTATATCGAAGTCGAAACCCCCATGATGCAGTTGATCGCGGGCGGTGCCACGGCCCGGCCCTTCGTCACGCATCACAACGCGTTGAATCTTCCCCTCTATCTCCGCATTGCTCCGGAGCTGTACCTGAAGCGCCTGGTGGTGGGCGGCCTGGACCGCGTCTATGAAATTAACCGTAATTTCCGCAACGAAGGCCTCTCGACGCAGCACAACCCCGAGTTCACCATGCTCGAGTTCTACCAGGCCTACAGCGATTACCGCGATCTGATGGACTTGACCGAAGAACTGCTCACCGGTCTGGTCCGCACCGTCTGCGGGACCACGACCCTTCCCTATGGGGCGCACCAGGTCGACTTCACCGCCTGGCAGCGGCTTTCGATGCGCGAAGCCATCCAACGCTTCTGGCCGGCGGAGGCCGGCCCCGCCCCCACGCCTGCCGATTTGGCCCGTCCCGGCGGCCCGCACCGTGCCGTCGAACAGTACAACACCTACGCCCGCCGCACTCAGCGGACTCCGATTGAGCCGGCTCAACTCTCCGAGGGCGTGCTCACCGGCCTGCTGTTTGAAGCCGTCGCGGAAGAACACCTGATCCAGCCCACACTGATCTATGACTTCCCCGCTGATCTCTCCCCGCTCGCCAAACGCCGCGATGACGATCCCACACTCGCCGAACGCTTTGAGATCTTTGCCGGCGGTCTGGAACTCGGCAACGCCTACTCCGAGCTGAACGACCCCGAAGAGCAGGAGCAGCGCTTCCGCGAACAGATAGCCCGCGGCGGCGAGGAGGTTCCGAAACAGTTGGATGAAGACTACCTCCGCGCGCTGTGTCAGGGCCTGCCCCCGACCGCAGGCGCGGGCCTCGGCATCGACCGCCTCACCATGCTGCTCACCGACCGCCATTCCATCCGGGAGGTCATCCTGTTTCCGTTGCTGCGCCCGGAAGTGCGGGATTCCGCTCCGCCCACTGCGCCGGAAGTGGTCGAACGGAAATGAAGTTCGCCTGGTGGATTGCGCGACGCTATCTCCGCTCGGCTCACCGCCCGCCGGTGTTGCGCCTGGTGAGCTGGCTGGCGATGGCGGCGGTGGCGGCTGGTGTCACTACGCTGGTGATCGCACTGGCTATGAACACCGGCTTTCGCCAGGTTCTCGAAGAGCGGCTGCTGGGTGTCACCGCCCACGTCAACCTCAAGTCTGCTGCCGGTGCCGGCATGGCTGACTATCCGGAGCTGATCCGTCGGTTTCGCGCTCGACCCGAAGTGCGCGCTGTCTCGCCGGCGATTTACCAGACCGTGCTGGTCGCGGCTGGCGGACGCGCACGCGGCATTGTGCTGAAGGGGATCGACCCGGCCCTTGAGCAGGAATCGAACTACGCGCTCCGCAAACTCATCTCCGGCAGCGCCGATTTCGCTCCCGATGCCGCAGGCGTAGACACGATTCTGCTCGGACGGCTGCTCGCCCAGGAGCTTTCTGTCGGGGTCGGCGACTACGTCACCGTGCTCAGCCCGCAGGGACGCCTGACGCCCTTCGGCTTACTGCCCCGTTCACGCCGTTTCCGCGTCGGCGGCCTCTTCGATTCCGGATTCTTCGATTACGACAGCGGCTGGGGATTTGTCACGCTGTCGGCCGCGCAGGCCCTGGCCGGCGTCGGAGACGTCGTCAATGTGATCGAATTCCACCTGCATCGCAGCGATCAGGCACCCACGGTGGCCGCTCAGGTCGCTGCTGCGGTGGGCGAAGGTTTTCTCACCAGCACCTGGATGCAGGAAAATCAGGCCCTGTTCCGCGCCCTGCGGCTGGAAAAGCTGGTCACCGGACTGTTCATCGGCCTGATCACGTTTGTCGCCGGACTGAACATTCTGGTGGTGCTGGCGATGTCGGTTACGGACAAGGCCCGCGACGTCGCTGTGCTCATGACGCTCGGCGCCCGCCGCCAGCAAATTCGCAATATCTTTTTCCTTCAGGGCCTGGCCCTGGGGGCCGTGGGTACGCTGGCCGGGCTCCTGCTCGGCTATGGATTTTCCTGGGCGGCCGACCGCTATCGATGGATTCGTCTCGATCCGGAAGTCTACGCCGTGCCCTACGTCCCGTTTCATGCCGATGGGGCAGACGCCCTCTGGATCACTGCGGCAGCCCTGTTGATCAGCGCTGCGGCCACCCTCTATCCCTCGCGCGCCGCCGCGCAGATTCTGCCGGTGGAAATTTTGCGGTACGAGTAGAAATGACAAATTGTTGCCTATTCGGAGGGCAAGTCGTTTCCCGTCCGGATTGGAACACCAGCTAATTGTATGGCAACAGCCCAGTTATTTGGCTCCGGTTTTGGTAAGGTGTTTGCGAGCGTGAGAAAGCATGACGGCTCTTGCACCCCTGCGACTGCGCTGCCGGCCAGCTCTCTTTTCTCGTGCGCTCGCATCCAACAAAACAGAAGCGATGAATGGGCACCGGATTGCCGTTAGGGAGCCGGGCGACTGGGCGATGGTTCCAGTTTCGAGGGCGATGAGCGGAGCGAATGTTCCATGATGACCGCGGCTGAAAATGTCGGCACGCCCGTCCCCGTCTCTTCGCCTTCCGAAGTTCAGGTGGCGCAGCCGGCCGCCGCGGCGGTGGTGGAAGTCATCGCGCTGCGCAAGGTGTTTCGTTCGGGGGCCAGTGAAATCGTCGTGTTGAACGGGTTGAACCTGCGAGTCAGCGCTGGTGAGCGCGTGGCCATCGTCGGCCCCTCCGGTGCGGGGAAAAGCACGCTGCTGCACATTCTGGCCGCGCTGGACACTCCAACAAGCGGTACAGTATACTGCCAAGGCAGAGATCTCGGAGCGTTGTCGGACGCAGAGCTCGCTGCGTTTCGGAACCGGCAGGTGGGATTTGTATGGCAACGGCATCATCTGCTGGCCGATTTCACTGCGGAAGAGAACGTGGCGATGCCGCTGCTGCTTCGGGGAACGGCCCGTGCGGAGGCACTAGCGGCCGCGCGGTCGTGGTTGCGTGAGGTGGGGTTGCAGGAGCGGCGGCAACACCGTGCGGGACAACTTTCGGGTGGGGAACAGCAGCGCGTGGCCATTGCCCGCGCCCTGGTCGCGCACCCGGCGCTGCTGCTGGCCGATGAGCCTACGGGAGACTTGGACGCGCACAATGCGGAAGCGATTGCTCAGCTGCTCGAACACCTGCACCACACCCATCGGCTCACCACGATTCTGGCCACGCACAACCCCCTGCTGGCTCGGCGTTCGCATCGTATTCTGAGGCTCGAGCGCGGCGTGCTGGTTCCCGGCACCGCCGCGGAGGAAGAACTTGGGTGACCCATGTTTGAACGGTACACGGAAAAGGCCCGGCGCGTAATCTTCTTCGCTCGCTACGAGGCGTGCCAGTACGGCAGCCCGTATATCGAAACCGAGCATCTGCTGCTCGGTCTGCTGCGCGAGGACAAAGCCCTCGCCAACCGCTTCCTGCGCCTGCAGGGTTCGATTGAATCCATCCGCAAGGAGATCGAATCCCGCATTACGATCCGCGAGCGGATCTCGACTTCGGTCGAAGTCCCGCTCAGTCAGGAATGCCACAGGATTCTCAAGCATGCGACCGAAGAAGCCGAACGGCTCGGCCATCGCCACGTCGGCACCGAACACCTGCTGCTCGGCATTCTGCGCGAGGAGAAGTGTTTTGCTGCCGAGCTGCTCCAGGAGCGTGGCCTGCGTCTTAACGCTCTGCGGGAAGAGCTGGCCCGCACCACGGGCGAAGGCAAGGTGGCCATCAGCCGGTCCAAGGAAACCTCCCTGCTCAGTGAGTTCAGCCGCGACCTCACCCAGGCCGCGATGGAAGGCCAGCTCGACCCGTTGATCGGCCGCGAACGCGAACTCGAACGTGTCATCCAGATCCTCTGCCGGCGCACCAAAAACAACCCGGTGCTGATTGGCGAGCCGGGCGTGGGCAAAACGGCCATCGTCGAGGGCCTGGCCCAGCGGATTGCTGATGGACAGGTTCCGCCCTTCCTGGCCGACAAGCGCATCCTCTCCCTGGACCTCTCGTTGATTGTGGCTGGCACCAAGTATCGCGGCCAGTTCGAAGAGCGCTTGAAGACCATCATGAAAGAACTGATGGAAAGCCAGAACGCGATCATCTTTATTGACGAGCTGCACACGCTGGTGGGGGCCGGTTCGGCCGAAGGCTCGCTCGATGCGGCCAATATTTTGAAACCGGCCCTGAGCCGCGGGGAAATTCAGTGCATCGGCGCCACCACGCCCAGCGAATACCGCAAGTCGGTCGAAAAAGATCGCTCGCTCGAGCGTCGTTTCCAGGCCGTGAAGGTCTCCGGCCCGGACGAGGAGGAGGCGATCCGGGTCCTGCAGGGTGTGCGGGAACGCTACGAAAAATTCCACGCCGTTACCTACACCGACGAAGCAATCCGCTACGCCGTCTATCTCTCGAACCGTTACATTCCCGATCGCTTTCTCCCCGATAAAGCGATTGACCTGATTGACGAAGCCGGCGCCCGCGTCAAACTGCGTCAGTCCACCCTGCCGGAAGAGATCAACGAGGTGATCAAGCGCATCAAGTTCATCACCCACCGCATGGAAACGGCCATCGCCAACCACGAGTTTGAAAAGGCGCGCTTCTACTCCGAAGAAGAGCGCAAGGAAAAAGAGCATCTGCGCCAGCTCCGCGAAAAGCTGAACATTGACGAGTCGACGACCGGCATCGTCACCCGCGAAGACATCGAGGAAGTCGTCGCCCGCTGGACGGGCATCCCGGTGGCCTCGATCAAGGAGGATGAGCAGCAGAAACTGCTCCGCATCGAACAGGAACTGCACAAACACATCATCAGCCAGGACAAGGCCATCACCGCACTGGC
>JAIMBE010000121.1 GCA_023511565.1 Bacillota bacterium | reverse complement strand
CCCCGCTGGATTGCGTGACGTGCCACAAATGAGCGACGCACTCAACCGCCGCACATTTCTCAAGCTGGTCACGATCGCTTCGACCGGCACGCTGGCCGCGTGTTCGCCCACACCGCCGCAGAAAGTGATCCCGTACGTCATTCCGCCCGAAGAGGTCGTGCCCGGCCTCTCCTACTGGTTCAAGACCACCTGCCGGGAATGCCCGGCCGGCTGTGGTCTGATGGCGCGTACCCGCGAAGGGCGCGTGGTCAAGGTCGAGGGCAATCCCGAGCATCCCATCAACCGGGGCGCGCTCTGCGTGCGCGGGCAGGCGGCCCTGCACGGCCTCTACAACCCGGATCGTATCGCGGGCCCACTGCGCCGATCCCCGGAAGGCAGGCTGGAACCAATTACCTGGGAACAGGCCGAGGATGCGCTGGTGGCTCTGTTCCGTTACCTGCGGCTGGAACGGCGCACCGCAGCGGTCGCTCTGCTCACCGAGCGAATCACCGGCGCAACCGAAAAGTTTTTCCGCAAGCTGTTTGCTGTGTTCGGCACCGGAGAGGTGATTCAGTACGAGCCGTTTGCCTATGAAGCTCTCCGCGCGGGGAATCGAATTGCCTTCGGCACTTCGGAACTTCCGCACTACGACATTGCCGCCGCGCGGATGCTGGTGAGTTTCGGTGCCGATTTTCTGGAGACATGGCTGTCGAACGTCGAATACGCCCGTGCGTTTGCTGCGGCGCGGCGGCGGCACGACCGCGAGGCCATGCGGTTTGTGGCGGTGGAGCCGCGGCTCTCCCTGACCGCAGCGAATGCCGATGCCTGGCTGCCGGTGCGTCCGGGCAGCGAAGCCGCGCTGGCGCTGGCCTGGGTACATGAAATTGTCCGCAGTGGCCGTGCACGGCTTTCTGCGGCAGAAGCCACCCGCATCGGCCAGCTCGTCGCCCCCTTTGATGCCGAAACGGCCGAACGGCTCACCGACGTTCCCGCTGAACGCATCCGCGCGCTGGCCCAGGAATTCGCCGCCGCCGATCCGGGCCTGGCGCTCGGCCCGGGTGTGGCGGCGAGCGGTCCGGCCGCCACGGTTCTGCAGGTGGCGGTCAATCTGCTGAACTACGTCTGCGGGAATGTCAACCGCACCGTGCAGTTCGGCCGGGGCAGCAACTGGGATCGCGTGGCCACCCATGCCGAAATGCTCGAGTTCATCGAGCGGATGCGTGGGGGCCGCGTCGACGTTCTCTTCTTCCATCACACCAATCCCGCCTACGCACTGCCGGCGGCGGCAGGTTTCACCGGGGCGCTGCAGCGCGTGCGCCTGAAGGTCAGTTTCTCGCCCTTCCTCGACGAAACCACGGCGCAGTGCGACTTGATCCTGCCCGATCACACCCCACTCGAACGCTGGGAGGAATATCAGCCGCGCGCCGGCATCCGCGCACTCGTGCAGCCGGCCATGGCCGGCGGGTTCCACTTCCAATCGCGCCAGACGGCCGACGTGCTGCTGCGGGCAATTCGTCGTGCCGATGCCGCGCTGGCGCGTGAATTCCCGTTCGCCGATTTTCGGGCCTACCTGGAAAACGAATGGCGCACCGTGCATCGTGCCGTGGCTCCGGGTCAGCCGTTTGCCGAGTTCTGGCACAATGTCGTCGAAGTCGGCGGCCTCTGGCGCGAGGTGCCGCTGCGCGCCGTGCGCCTGAGCGAGGCCGTCTTCCGCTTCGACCTCGCACCGGCACGGGTGGCGCGCGCAGAACGTGGCGAGTCACTCGCCCTGATTGTTTTCCCGACCACGGAACGGTTTGATGGCCGCGGCGCGAACCGTCCTTGGTTGCAGGAAACTCCGGATGCGCTGACCAAAATTGTATGGTCCGCCTGGGCCGAACTGCATCCGGAGACTGCGCGCCGCTACGGCATTGATGAGGGCGACCTTCTGAAGGTGAGCTCGCCCCACGGCTCGATTCAGCTCCCGGCGCACATCACACCCACGGTGCGGCCTGATGCAATAGCCATTCCGCTCGGGCAGGGACACACCCACTTCGGTCGCTGGGCGGCGGACTGCGGCCCCACGCCACTGGCGCTGCTGCCGGCTGACGCAGAGGCACCTTCCGGCGGGTTGCTCTACGGTGGCACGCAGGTGCACATCGAGCGGCTGCCTGTCCGGCGTCTGCTCGCGCGCACGCAACAGGAAACTTCACAGCATGGTCGTGAAATTGCCCGTGTGGTGCCGCTGGCGGAACTGACCGCCGGCCGTGTCCGTCGCGACCCGGAGCATCAGCTGAGCCTTTACCCCGAACACACGCATGACGGCCATCGCTGGGGCATGGCGATTGATCTGGACGCCTGCATCGGTTGCAACGCCTGCATCGTGGCCTGCTCGATCGAGAACAATGTGCCCTGGGTGGGCGCGCTGCAGGTGGATCGCGGCCGCCACATGAGCTGGATGCGCATTGACCGCTACTGGGAGCCGGCACCCGATGCACAGCCCATCGGCGGCGTGGTTCCGATGGAGACCCGTTTTCTGCCCATGCTCTGCCAGCACTGCGATCAGGCACCCTGCGAATCGGTCTGCCCGGTCTACGCCACCTACCACAATCACGAAGGCCTGAACGTGCAGGTGTACAACCGCTGCGTCGGCACGCGCTATTGCTCGAACAACTGCCCGTACAAAGTGCGACGCTTCCACTGGTTTGACGATCAATGGGCCTGGCCGCTCGCGCTCGGCCTGAATCCCGACGTCACCGCGCGCACCAAGGGGGTGATGGGCAAGTGCACCTTCTGTGTGCAGCGCATCCGCGCCGCCAAAGACCAGGCCAAAGACGAAGGCCGTACCGTCCGCGATGGCGAAATCATCCCGGCCTGCGCGCAGACCTGCCCGGCCGAAGCCATCGTCTTCGGCGATCTGAAGGACCCGAACAGCCGCGTCCGCCAATTGGCGGATTCGGCGCGTGGCTATCACGTGCTCGGCGAGTTGAACACCCGGCCGGCGATTACCTATCTGAAAAAGGTTCGCCGGTCCGGTCCCGAATCCCGCGCGGGGGAGGAGGGCGAGCGTGCCTGAGCTGACCTACAGCCGCGTGAATCGCGACATCCTGCGCACGCTGGAGACGCCTGGACGCGCCTACTGGATCGTTGTGGCCCTGCTCGCAGCCGGCGTTGTCCTGGGCGGCTACTGCTGGTGGACACAGATCCAGAGCGGCATGGGCGTTTCGGGCAAATTCATTCCAGCGGCCTGGTTCGCCTACATCACGACGTTTGTGTTTTGGGTGGGCATCGCGCATTCCGGGACTCTGATTTCAGCGATTCTGTTTCTGTTCTGCGCTCGCTGGCGCACCCCGATCTACCGTTCGGCCGAGGCGATGACGGTTTTTGCCGTGATGACGGCGGGCTTGTTTCCCCTGATTCACCTGGGTCGTGCCTGGCAGTTTTACTGGCTGCTGCCGTACCCCAACGAGCGCCAGCTCTGGCCGAATTTCCGCTCCCCCCTGCTGTGGGACGTGTTTGCCGTGACCACCTACTTCACCGTCAGCGCCATGTTCCTCTACCTGGGCCTGATTCCAGACATCGCCGCGGCGCGCGACCGCGCCACCGGTTGGCGCCGCCGCCTCTACCGACTGGCCTCGCTCGGCTGGCGCGGCACCGACACCGAGTGGACGCACTATTCCTCGGCGTACATGTTTTTCGCCGCGTTTGCCACGCCGTTGGTGGTCTCCGTGCACAGCGTGGTCTCCTGGGACTTCACTATGTCCATCGTGCCTGGCTGGCACAGCACGATTTTTGCTCCGTATTTCGTTGCGGGCGCGATTCACTCCGGCCTGGCCATGGTGATTACGCTGTTGATCCCGCTGCGGCGGCTGTTCCGTCTTGAGTCGTTTCTGGATACGCAGCACTTCGAGCAACTGGCCCGGCTGATGATCGTCACCGGGCTGATTGTCGGTTATGCCTACGGTGTGGAGTTCTTCGTGGCCTGGTACAGCGGGAACCCGTATGAGCTTTCCACGTTTCTCGACCGGGCCTTTGGCCCGCACGGGGATCTGTTCTGGGCGATGGTGGTGTTCAACTGCGGCCTGCCGCTGCTGTTTTTTGCGCCCCGGCTGCGCCGGAACTTTGCGGTTCTGCTCACGGTTTCGGTGTTGGTGAACGTGGGCATGTGGTTGGAGCGGTTCGTCATCATTGCCGTTTCGCTGACGAACGACTATCTGCCGGCCATCTGGCGCAAAACGCTCCACTTGACCTGGATCGAAGCCGGCATTCTGTTCGGCAGTCTGTGCTGGTTCCTGCTGCTGTTTTTCCTGTTCGCCAAAATTTTCCCGACGGTCTCCATCACCGAAGTGAAAGAAGCGCTGCCGGAGCCGAAACGCAGGGTCGCCCCTGCAGAGGAGCACGCGTGAGCCGCGCGGGATACAAGACGGTGGAAGAAGCCGGCGTTATTGGTGTCTTCCGGTACGTCGACGTCGTGGTGGAAGCCATCCGCCTCGCGCGCGAGCGGGGCTGGACGGCGCTGCGTGTCTACCAGCCGGTGCCGAGCCACACGATCCTGGCCGAAGTCGCTCCGCCGGAGAAGAGTCCGGTGCGGTTCTTTGCCCTGTGGGGCGGTATTGCGGGTACGGTTCTGGGCTTTGCGCTCGCTTCGTTTGCCGGCATCAAGATGCACACCTACCAAGGCTTGCTGGTGGGCGGTAAACCGCCGGTCTCAGTGCCGGCCTACATTATTATTGCCTTCGAGCTGACGGTGCTGCTCGGCGGGCTGGCCACGCTGGCCGGATTCCTCTTGTTCTCCCGGCTGCCGCGCGGGGAGAACGTTGCCGGCTACGCGCCGGAGTTTTCCGAAGATCGCTTCGGTGTGTTCATTCCCTGTGAGGCGGATCAAGCCGAGCAGGTCATGGCTCTGCTGCGCGAGGCTGGCGCCGAGCAGGTGCGCTTTGAAGAAGTCTACGAGGAGGACTAGCGGCGCGATGCGCAGGTTCGTCCGAGCACCGTTTGGATGGGCGCTGGCCGCATGGCTCGGCACTGCCACAGTGCTGGCCGCCTGGCCGTGGTCACGCGACATGGTGGAGCAGGCGTTCCTTCGCCCGCTGGTCCTTATGTTGCGGCCAGCCGAGGGCAGCGTCTTTGTGGGTGCACTCCGGCCCATCTCGAACGAAGCCGCCGAAGGCGCACTGCGCAATCCATACTCGGCCACCGCGGAGCACCGGGCCGAGGGTGCACGGCTCTATCGCCGCTACTGCTTTGTTTGCCATGGGGCCACCGGTCGCGGTGATGGCCCGGTGGCGGGCGGCGCACTAGCGCCCGCAGACCTGACCAGTCCCGTGCTCCAGCAACGCGGCGATGGCTATTTCTACGCTGTCATGCGCAATGGCGTACGCAACATGGCGCAGTATCATGAAATGACCGGCCCGCGCGAACGCTGGCTGATTGTGCTGCACCTGCGCGAACTTGCCGCGCAAGCCCGCGCCGCGGAGCGGCAACGCGCAGCCACCCCATCGGTACCATGAGCGATCTGCATCCCAACCCGGCACCCGCCCTGGAAGCGACCGTCCTGCTGCGCCCGCGAGCGCAGTGGGTTTGCTGGATGCTGATTGCTCTTGGTGTGCTTGTGTTTGGGCTCGCCCTGGGGCGAAGTGAAGCACAGCGCGTCTGGCAAGTGTACCTGGTCAACTGGTTGTTCTGGTCTGGTCTGGCCGTGACCGGAGTCGTGCTGGCCGCCATCTGGCGTGCCACGAACTCCCAATGGGGGGCACGGCTGCTGGGCGTAGCTCTGGCCACCTTCGGGTTTGCCCCGGTGGCCTTGTTGACCTTCCTGCCACTGGCCGCGGCAGGAGGGCACATCTTCCCGTGGATCAAGCACCCCGTGCCGCACCGTGCGGGCTGGCTGGAGCCCGGTTTCGTGCTTGCCCGCAACGGGTTGGCATTTGGAGTGCTGCTCGTTCTGTGTGGCGTCTATGTGTACTTTTTGCTGCGGCCCGCCGCCGGCGAAGCCGGAGCTGGCCGTTCGCGGTTGCGCGCTTGGCTGGTGCGTGGTTTCGCCGGCCGTGCCGCCGAACAGGCCCGCGCCGAATACATCTTGCGACGCCTGACGCCGGTGCTGCTGGTTCTCTACGGCCTGGTTTTCTCGCTCCTGGCGTTCGATCTGGTGATGCCACTGGACCCGCATTTCTATTCGACTCTGTTCGGCGGATACTTTTTTGTGACTGCACTCTATGCGGGCATCGCCCTGTTGAGTGTCCTGCTGGCGTGGTGGTTGGCGTACGCGCCGACCTTGCGGGATTGGTTCACCGCCGAAGTGCGCCATCCGCTCGGCAAGCTGACCTTCGGCTTTGCCATGCTCTACGGGCTGGTGTTCTGGTCGCAGTACCTGGTTTTCTGGTACGGCAACCTGCCCGAAGAGATTCCGTACGTCATCCTGCGGCAGAACACGTTGCCCTGGAAGCCGCTCGCCTATGCGGTGCTGTTTCTGGTGCTGCTGGTGCCGTTTGCCGTACTGATCAGCGCAGAGGTGAAAAAGAAGCCGCGGGCGATGGCGTTTCTCGGCGGTCTGATTCTGCTGGGCATCTGGCTGGAGCGCTACCTGCTGATTGTGCCTTCGTTGTGGGGTGGCGGCACGCACAGGCTCGAAGCCGCGGTCGGCGGGACAGGGGATCCGGCTTCTGCTGCTTCCGGGGTGGTTCATGCGGCGGACGGGGCTGCGGCGGCACACGCCGCCGCGGTTTCCTACAACGTGCCGTTGCCGCTCGGCTGGGTCGAGATCGGCATCACGCTGGCGTTCGCCGCAGCATTCCTGCTGAGCTATGCTGCCTTCGCTCATCGCTTCCCGCTGACGCTTTCCACTTCGCCTTTGGCCCCTGAGACGCATCACTGAACGTTCGTTGTGGCCCGTTCCGTTGTCTCCGGTTTGACGATTCCAGCGCCATCGGCTACCATGAGGATGCGGGGTGGAGCAGTCTGGTAGCTCGTCGGGCTCATAACCCGGAGGTCGCTGGTTCAAATCCAGCCCCCGCAACCAT
>JAIMBE010000120.1 GCA_023511565.1 Bacillota bacterium | reverse complement strand
GCACAAAGTGCCCGAGGGTTTCACGGTGGCGTCGCTGATGCTGGCCAGCGGCCGCAGCCGGCGGACGGCGCTCGGCGCCGCCTTGCTGCTGGCGGCGGCGACCCTGGTGGGTGTGCTGCTCATTGCGGTGCGGGCCACGCAGGTGAAATACGCGCTGCCGATTTCAGCCGGCGTGACGATCTACGTCGCCGCCTCCGACCTGATACCGGAAATCAACCGCGAGCCGGGCACGCGCCTGGCCCTGCTGGTTTTTCTGGGCGTGGCCCTGATGGCCGCGCTGCATTTTCTGTTTCACGGCCAGGCGCACTGATGCAGTGCTCCGCCGGCGGGTCGGCAAGCAGTCGCGCGGGAGTTTCGGCCGGGAGTCTGCGCCGGACCTCTGCCTCGAGGGGCAGGAGAAACAGGAAATTGTCCTGGGGAGAATTGCACAGGGGAGGATGAACTCGGAGTGCTGATGCGCCTCCGCCTCGCAATCCGGCTTGCCAGCGTCGTTCTGTGGTTCTTCACGATGGCCTCTGCCGCGCACGCGGAAAAGTGGCGCGATCTTCCGCGCAGTGGCTGCATCAGTGATTTCGCTGGCGTCCTCTCGGCGCAATTCGAACAGCGGTTCTCCGCGTTGTGCGAGGAAGTCTGGAACCAAGCGGAAGCTGCAATGGTCCTGGTCACGATCCGAACACTGGAAGGCGTCCCGGTCGAAGAATTCGCCAACCGACTCTATGAACGTTGGGGCATCGGCCGCCCGCCGGAAAACCGCGGTGTGCTGTTGCTGTATGCCATCGAAGATCGGCAGTATCGCATCGAAGTCGGCTACGGCTTGGAACCGATTCTCCCCGACGGCCGCGTGGGCAGTTTCGCGCGCTCGGCGGTGCCGCGGTTGCGTGCGGGTGACTACGACGGCGCCCTCTGGCAGGTGGCCGCACAGATCGCCGAGGTAATTGCCGCGGATCGCGGGGTCACGCTCGCAACGTTGGCCGAAGCGCCCCCGGTCGGCGGCCGCGGCGAACGCAACTCCTCCTCCGAGTCAGAAGGAATTACTCAGCTGCTGTCCTTACTGCTTTTCTTCGGTTTCTTTGGCCTCTGGATCTGGCTGCTCGCGCGCCGCAGGGGTCGCTTGCGCGGCCGTCGCAGTTGGGGCGGCTGGTACGGGGGTCCGACCGGCTGGGGCAGTGGCGGTTTCGGGGGTTCAGGCGGTTTTGGCGGCTTTGGTGGAGGCATCTCTGGTGGTGGCGGTGCCAGTGGTGGTTGGTGAGCAGGAGCGAAGGCCATGGAAAAACAACTGCGCGAACTAGTGGAACGGTTGCAGCAGGCGGCCGGATCCAACCTGCAGTCGGTCATCCTGTACGGCTCGGCGGCTGCGGGGGAGTATCGGCCCGGGTTTTCTGACCTGAACGTTCTGTGTGTGGTCGAGCGCCTGGACCTGGAAACGCTGGAACGACTCAGCCCGGTCGTGGTCTGGTGGACGAGACTGGGCCAGCCCGCGCCGCTGGTGTTCCCCCGAGAGGAGCTGCTGCGTTCGGCCGATGTGTTCGCCATCGAGATGCTCGACATCTGCGCGGCGCATCGCGTGCTGCACGGCGAAAATCTTTTCGCCGCGCTTCAGGTTCCGATGCACCTGCATCGGATCGAGGTCGAACGCGAACTACGGGTGCAACTGCTGCGGCTGCGCCAGCGCTACCTGACCACCCCGCAGAATAAAAAGGCGCTGCTCGGCCTGTTGGTGGAATCGATCTCCAGTACCCTGACGCTGTTTCGTCACGCGCTGTTGGCGCTCGGCGAGCCGCCGGCCGCGACTCGCCGGGAAGCCCTCGAGCAGCTTTCGCGTCGGCTGGGGTTTGATCCCGCCGCCTTTGGCGCGCTGCTCGATCTGCGCGAAGGCAAGCAACGTGCGGCGGCACTCGATCCGGTGGCGCTGCTGCGCGGCTACCTGGAAGGTGTGACACGCGTGGCCGACGAAGTGGACCGCAGGCTGGGCTGACCGGTGCGCAGGCGGCGGCACGGCCGGTGCCGGCCCGCGTGGACGTACCGTACCGTTGCGAGTAAACTTTTCCAGCGCGGGCGGTGCACCGCGGGAGGAGAGGCATGAAAAAACTGGGACTGATTCTGGTGCTTGTGGTTGGGCTGGCGCTGATCTTGGGCGGCTTCTTCGTCAGCCGGCGCAATGAAATGGTGCGCAAGCAGGAAGCCGTGCGCACGGCCTGGTCGCAGGTGGACGTGGTGCTGCAGCGCCGCGCCGACCTGGTTCCCAACCTGGTGGAGACGGTCAAAGGCATCATGGCGCAGGAGCAGGCTGTGTTCGGAGAAATCGCCCGCGCCCGCGCCGCCCTGCTCGCCGCCCGTTCGCCCGGCGAGCGCATCGCGGCGAACCAGCAACTGGACTCCGCGCTGGGCCGCTTGCTCGCCCTGGTCGAAAACTATCCCCAGGTGCGCTCCAACGAAAATTTCCTTCGCTTGCAGGATGAGCTGGCCGGCACCGAAAACCGCATCGCCGTCGAGCGCCGCCGCTACAACGAGGTCCTGCGCGATTACAATACCTACATCGCCCTGTTCCCGAACAACCTGATTGCTTCGCTGGCCGGCTTTTCGCGCAATGAGGCCTATTTCGAAGCCACCGAGCCTGCCCGCCAGCCGCCCAAAGTCGAATTCCCCGGCCCGCCGGCGCGTGAATAACTTTCCGCGGCGCTCGGCCTGAGCATGCCGGCATTTGCAAGAGAGCGCTGCGCCCACGTGTCTTTCGAATCTCCGTCCAGGGCCGCGGATTGATCGATATCCTGCCGCCACGGCACGGCAATGTCTGCAGTCGGGGCGTCAAACTGTTCCCGTTCTGTTTCTGGATCCGCGCCGGTCGTTCTGCGCCCCGTGCCACTCCGATGATCAGGATCCCTTGGCGCAAAGATTTTTCGTGGTATCGCTGCCGGAGGCGCGCTGCAGTTTCTGTTTCACACCCCGTGAACGGAGTCTTCTGATCTGAGAGGAGGGAGCCGTCTATGATTTCGCTGTGAGTCTGCAAGGGGAAGTCTATTTTCTTGCCGCGCGAACGAAAGAGGAATTTGAAGTGGTCCGTTTTTCAAGCAATGGAAAGTATGAATCCGCCTTCCGCGTAGGTACGGGGATTTCTCCCGTTAACCTGGCTGTGTTTTCAACGGGAGAGATTCTCATTTCCGGGTCACAGAAGGCGCAGTACCCGGGCGAGCACGAGGGTAGCCCGCTGCTGGCTCTGTTTGACCGTTTCGGTCGATTCCTTCTCGAGTTGGCCATTGCACGAGACCCACTGCCCGAGTTCAAGCTCCAAGATACGATCGTCCCGGGAATGACCCTGGGGATTCCGGGGGCGATGGAAACATCTACCTCCTGCGCCGCACAGAGCCTCCTAGTGTCTTTGTGTTGTCTTCCAGCGGCGTTACCCTGCGCCGTGTCGTTGTTCGTCCGCCCGGTGATTCCTACCGGGTTTCTTCCTTCGGGGTGTACGGCGGGCGACTCTTGGTCGAATTTGAAGCGCTCTCTCCAGAACCATCCGGCCCACAGCGAGTCTTCTCTGTGTGGGACTCTTCGACCGGCGAACCGATTGCCGAATATGTGGCGCCGGATTCAACGAAAGGCATCTTCGCCTGCTTTTCCTCGGAAGGTTTGACGCTGCTGGTGAACAAACCGAACGCTGACCTCTTTTTTCTCCGTGCCCGGATCTGAACTGAGGGCTTTCATTGCTGCGCAGCGGGAGCTCCCATTGACCGTTGCATCCGCTGCACCGGCGCGCAACTTTCGGTCACCGTTGGGGTTCGATACAATGTGGAGGCAATGGCCAGGTCCGACGTCCAACTGATGCTGGACGTGAAGGCCGGGGACGCAGCGTCCTTCGAGCTGCTGCTCCAGCGGTACCGGACTCCTTTGGTCAATTTTCTCCACCGCATGGTGCGTGACGCGGCTCTGGCCGAAGACCTGGCGCAGGAGGTTTTCCTCCGCGTCTATCGCGCGCGTCGCCGGTACGAACCGGGTGCAAAATTCACCACCTGGCTGTTCCGGATCGCTACGAACCTGGCCTTGAACGCGATTCGGGATGGACGCTACCGCACGGCAGAGCTTTCGCTCGACGATCCGGCTGAGCCCGATCAGCCTCCCGTGCTTGAGCTACCGGACGGCCGGCCGACCGCGGAACAGCAATTGCTCGATCAGCACCGCCAGGCCGTGATTCGACGCGCGATCCTGCGGTTGCCGGAAAAGCAGCGCGCCGCTGTGCTGCTGCACAAGTATCAGGAGATGGACTACAACCAGATTGCGAAAATCCTGGGCTGCTCGGAAAGCGCGCTGAAATCGCTGCTGTTCCGGGCCTACGAGGCACTGCGCGTCGAGCTGGCTCCGCTGGTGGGGCTGGCTGCGGGGTCCGGGCAGGGCAGTGCGACGGCTGCCGCGGGTGAGGGGAGGAAGGCATGATGAGCTGTGAAGGCATGGCAAACCGCATCGTGAAGTACCTGGACGGCCGGGCCTCGGCGGCCGAGCGCCACGAGCTCGAAGCGCACCTGGCCCTCTGCGCCGACTGCCGCACCCGCGTGGAAGAGTTCCGCCGGCTGTGGGTGGTGCTGGACGAGGTGCCGGCCATCGAGCCCTCACCCGCTTTTGATGCGCGCCTTCGCGAGCGAATCGCCGCTGCGCCGCAGCCTTCACCCTGGAGCTGGCTGGCCCCAGCGCCGCGCGTGCTTGCTGCTTTTGCGGCGATGGTGCTGTTGGCCGTGTGGCTTTCTTGGCAATCGCCCGCACCGGAGCCGGAGGCGCGCACCATTGAGCCGGGCCGCAGCGAACAGGAGTTCACCATGATCCGCGACCTGCAGGTGCTCGAAGACTACGATGTGCTGGCCAATTTCGAAGCCCTCGAGGTCCTGCCGGTAGCCTCCGATTCCGACGATCGCAAAATGTGATGCGCAACCGCACCGTCCAATTCGCTACGATTTTTGCGCTGGCCCTTCTGGCTGTGCCCGCGGCGTTCTCGTTCCCGGCGCCGTTCGAATCGTCGGCGGAGTACCAGCCACTGCAGCAGCGCGGCCAGGGAGCGGCGCGCAAGGCCGCACCGGTGCAGCCCCCGCCCGGGAAACATTTTGGGCGCAATCCGCAAGCCGAGTCGGAGCTGCCGCCCCATTGGCTGGAGCGGTTGCGCGAGCTGCCCCCGGCCCAGCAAGAGCGGTTCCTGCAAAATAACTGGCGCTTCCGCAATCTCCCGCCGGACGTCCAGGAACGCGTGCGCGCCAACCTGCGTCGCTGGAACAGTCTGAGCCCCGAGGAACGCGAAGAAATCCGTCACCGGGAGCGGGTCTGGCGGCAGTTGACGCCTGAACAGCGTCAGCAGGTGCGGGAAAGCATCTTGCCGCGCTGGCAGCAGCTGACGCCGGAACGTCGGCAGGCCCTGCTGCGTCGCCTGCGCGCCCTGCGGGCCCTGCAGGAACGGGAGCGGGCGCATTTGCTGGCCAGCAAGGAGTTCCTCGCTGATTTGTCGGAAGCCGAGCAAAGCCTGTTGCTGGAATTGGCTCGGCTGCGCATCTCCCCGCCCGAGCCGGTCCCCTGATCCGATCCTCGCCCTTTTCCAGACATTGGCCAGAGTCTGCAACTGCCAGCTCTGTTCATCTCTCAGTTTGCCGAAAGCGCGCCCGCTATGCCCATTTTGGTCACTTGAGGTAACTCTTTGGCCACAGGCGCAGGTGGTGAAAACCCGTCCAGCCGCTGGCTACAAATAAGCAAATTTTTCCAAAACAACGCAACCTGTAGTGGTTTCGCCGGCGAAAGTCTCCAATCCACAGATTTCCACAAATTTTTATTTCCCGAACTGAAAACTCCTTGACAAGTGTCCTTTCCCGCCTAGAATCGGGGGCCAAAGTGGTTGAAAGTGGTAGTCAGTGTTAGAAAGTGGCTGGAGAAATCGAAAATTTGGCCCTGAGTGGCGCAAAACAAAATGCTCCGTGGCAGTCACCCAGCGACGGTGGACGGAAAGGGTCGCTTGAAGATTCCGGCGGCTTTTCTGACCGAGCTGCGGAGTTTGGGCGATGAGTTCTACGTGACCAGCGACACCGGAGACCATGTGTGGATCTATCCGATGAAGGCCTGGAGCGAGATTGAAGAGCGGCTGGCGCGGATTCCCTCGAACAATCCCGCGCGCCAGAAATTTCTGACCCGGACAAACTACTACGGCCAGGTGGTCACGATTGATCGGCAGGGTCGAATTCTGATTCCAGCGCTGTTGCGCGAAGCGGCCCAGATGAAGGGTGAAGTGGTGGTGCTCGGCTACCAGAATCATCTGCGAGTTTGGAATCACGGCCGGCTGCAGGACCAGATGCAGTCGGCGCCGATAACCGGGGAAGACCGAAAGATTCTGGAAGAGCTGGGAATTTAGTTGAAGGCGCTGCATACGCCCGTCCTGGTCGAGCCGGTGGTGCGGTGGCTGCGGATTCGCCCCGAGGGCACCTACATTGATGCCACCGTGGGCACCGGCGGACATGCCATTGAGATTGCGCGACGGCTGACGACGGGCAGGCTGATTGGCATTGACCGCGACCCGCGGGCGCTCGATATCGCCCGCGAGCGGCTGCGGGAATTCGAGAAGCAGGTGATTCTGGTGCATTCGAATTTTTCTCGGATCGAAGAGATCGCGCGCGGGCTGAAGCTCCCGCCGGCCGACGGGGTGCTGGCCGACCTGGGCGTTTCCGCCCTGCAACTGGAGAGTCCCGAGCGCGGCTTTTCGTTCCGGTGGCCGGGGCCGCTGGACATGCGCATGGATCCGGATGAGCTGCGCACGGCGGCAGAGATTGTCAACTACTGGCCGGAACGGGATTTGGCTGACCTGATCTTCCGCTACGGCGAAGAGCGGGCTGCACGCAGGATCGCCAGGGCGATTGTTCGGGCACGTCCCATCCGGGACACCGAGCACCTGGCAACGGTTGTGGCAGGGGCCCGTAAATCCAGGGGAAGGCAGAAACTGCATCCCGCGACAAAAACGTTTCT
>JAIMBE010000119.1 GCA_023511565.1 Bacillota bacterium | reverse complement strand
CCTTCTGCCGTTCCGCTTCCGCCATCACCGCACCCGTTGCGGACACCTGGATGCGGTTTACACGTTCCGCAAATCGCATCGGGACTCCGCGTCTCCGGAGCCGGCTTCAGCGCACCTTGACTCGCAGCCGTTGCTCGACGATCGGGGGCACTAGTCCGTGGACCGACCCGCCCAGACGGGCAATCTCCTTCACCAGTCGCGAGCTCAGATAGCTGTAGGCTTCCGCCGGCAGCAGAAAGACCGTTTCGATTTCTGGCGCCAGCTTGCGGTTCATCAGCGCCATTTGCAGCTCGTACTCATAGTCACTCACGGCGCGGATGCCGCGGATGATCACCCGCGCCTGCTTCTGCCGCGCGTATTCCACCAGCAGCCCGCCGAACATGTCCACTTCGACGTTCGGCCAGCCGCGCGTCGCCTCGCGCAACATCTCGATGCGTTCCGCCGTCGTAAACAGGGGTTCCTTGCCGTCGTTCTGCAGGACAGCCACGATGAGCCGTTCGAACAGCTGGGCAGCACGCTCGATCAAGTCCAGGTGCCCGTTCGTCACCGGGTCGAACGAGCCCGGATAGATGGCCAACAGCGAACGCATAGCTCTAGGCGCGTCATTGTACCCCAGCCGCGCAAACGGTCCCGTGGAAAATTGACGGCTGCATCCGCTCCTGTGGGGTGCTTTCGGCTCCGCTGCGCCTGCAACGAGGGCGAAAGCGCCCTCTGCGGCAGGCGCGGTTCAGCCTCGGCAGCACACCGCTCGATCCAGAAATCTTGCGGTTCAGTTTGTGGTACTCGACAAAGCAGACCAACTTTGTCGTATTTTAATGCTGTGATCCGCCAAGAGTTAAGCGTCTGCTCCAACTTGACAAGAAGTGCTGGAGCGCGTAAGATAAAACTGCGACTGATTTGGTCGTAGTTTTCGTGATGCTGAAGCTATCGAAAAAGGCCGATTACGCATTGATTGCCCTGCGCCATCTGGCTCTGGACAACGGCCAACGGGCTTGGAGCGCGTCCGAGATTGCCCGAATCTACGGGATCTCAGCGCCATTGATGGCCAAGGTACTGCAACGGCTCGCGCGCAGCGGCCTAGTGGAGGCGCGACAAGGCTCGGGGGGCGGCTACCTGCTGGCGCGCGACCCTGCGCAGATCACCGCGCTCGACGTGGTTCGTTCGATTGACGGCCCGCTGGCGATCGCCTCTTGCTTCAGCGCGCAGGGCGTCTGCGAGCAGTCGCTCACCTGCACGGTGCGCGAGCCGCTCCGGCAGGTGAATGAAAGCATCCTGGCGATGCTCGACCGCATGACCCTGCTGGGCATGATTCAGGAGCAGCCGGCACGTGTCGTCGAGCTGCGCAGCTAGCAGCTGCGCTCTGCGCGTCGCAGGGGGGATCACGGGACAGGAAACACAGCAGGGGGATACCCGGCCGGCGAAACCGCCGGGCCCGCTTTGGATCGAGGAGAGAACGGCAATGGCAATTAAGCTGCCCATCTACATGGATCACCACGCGACCACGCCGGTCGACCCGCGCGTGCTCGAGGCCATGCTGCCTTACTTCACCGAAAAGTTCGGCAACGCGGCCAGCCGCAATCACAGTTTCGGCTGGGTTGCGGAAGAAGCCGTCGAAAATGCCCGCGCGCAGATTGCTCGGCTGATCAACGCCACGCCGAAAGAGATTATCTTTACCAGCGGTGCCACCGAATCGAACAACCTGGCCATCAAGGGCGCCGCGGAAATGTATCGCGAGAAGGGCAATCACATCATCACTCAGGTGACCGAGCACAAGGCCGTGCTGGACACCTGCAAGCGCCTGGAAAAGTACGGCTATCAGGTGACCTACCTGCCTGTCGAACGCGATGGCCGCATCAACCCGGACGACCTGCGCCGCGCGATCACCCCGAAGACCATCCTGATCTCGATCATGTATGCGAACAATGAAATCGGCGTCATTCAGCCGATCGAGGAGATCGGCCGAATCGCCAAAGAGCATGGCGTGCTGTTCCATTGCGACGGGGTGCAGGCGGTCGGGAAAATTCCGGTGGATGTGCAGAAGGAAGGAATTGATCTGCTCTCGCTGTCGGCGCACAAACTCTACGGCCCGAAGGGGGTTGGTGCGCTCTACGTGCGCCGGCGCAATCCACGAGTCCAACTGGCCGCGATCATTGACGGTGGCGGTCACGAGCGGGGCATGCGTTCCGGCACATTGAATGTGCCGGGCATCGTTGGCCTGGGCAAGGCCTGCGAGATTTGCATGAATGAAATGGCCGCAGAGGGCGAACGGCTGCGCCGGCTGCGCGACCGCCTCAAGGCCGGCATTGAAGCGCGGCTCGACGAAGTCTACGTGAACGGCTCGATGGTGCACCGGCTACCGAACAATCTGAACATGAGCTTTGCCTACGTCGAGGGCGAATCGCTGCTGATGGGTATCAACGACGTGGCGGTTTCCTCGGGCTCGGCCTGCACCTCGGCGACGCTCGAGCCGAGCTACGTGCTCAAAGCGCTCGGGGTGGGCGAGGATCTGGCGCACACCTCGATTCGCTTCGGCCTGGGCCGCTTCAACACGGAAGAGGAAGTGGACTACGTCGTCGAACGCGTCGTCGAAACCGTCAACCGTCTGCGCGAGCTTTCCCCGCTCTACGAGCTGGCGAAAGAAGGCGTGGACCTCAGCAAGATGCAGTGGAAGACGGATTGAAACACGAGATGGACAACCGCATCCTGTGGAGGGAGAGGCTTTATGGCGTACTCGGAAAAAGTCATTGATCATTACCGGAACCCGCGCAATGTCGGCAGCTTGCCGAAGGATGACCCCAATGTGGGCACCGGGCTGGTCGGCGCACCTGAATGCGGCGACGTGATGAAGCTGCAGGTGCGCGTCAATCCGGTCACCCGGGTCATCGAAGAGGCCAAATTCAAAACCTTCGGCTGCGGCTCGGCGATTGCTTCCAGCTCGCTGGCCACCGAGTGGGTCAAGGGCAAAACCGTCGAGGAAGCCCTGCAGATCAAAAACACCGAGATCGTGCGGGAGCTGAATCTCCCGCCGGTCAAAATTCACTGCTCGGTGCTGGCCGAGGACGCCATCAAGGCCGCCATCGGCGACTGGAAGCGCAAAAGCGGGCTCGCTGAAGCGGCCCCGGCCAGTGCCCCGGCAGTCGCGCCCGCACAGGAATGATCGCGTCCGCAGACCACTCGCTCCCCGCGGCGACGGTCTGAGGAGGCCTCGATGATTCAGGTCACCGAGAAAGCGGCAAAGAAAATCCGCGAACTGCTGATCCGCGAAGGCGTGCCCCTGGAAACCGGCGGCCTGCGCATCGGGGTGCAAGGTGGGGGTTGCTCCGGTCTGACCTATGCGTTGCGCCTGGAAACCCAGGCCCGTGACCGCGACCGGGTCTTCGAAGAACACGGCTCGCGCATCTTCGTGGACCCGAAAAGCTACCTCTACCTGCAGAATACTACGCTGGACTACGTCGAAGAGCTGATGCGCCAGGGATTCGTCTTCCAGAATCCCAACGCCGAGCGCTCCTGTGGTTGCGGAAGTTCCTTCACCGCCTAGGAGATGTCCGCGTCCCCGGAGAAACTGGTTATTCGGAACACCATGCCTCGCCGGATTCGCCTCGGCACGAGCGTGTGCCATGAAGGAAACGCAAACCCTGACCGCCAGTGATCTTCGTTGCTGGAGCTGCGGTGCCGCTGCCGGCCGGGCCCACTTCTGTCCGTGCTGCGGCAAAATTCAGCCGCTGCCGCCCGACACCGATTACTTTGCATTTTTCGACCTGCCGCGTCGGCTGGGCCTGGATGAACGTGCGCTGGAAGCCAGCTACCACGAGCTGAGCTGGCGGCTGCATCCCGACCGCTTCGCGCAGGCCAGCGAAGCTGAACGCCGTCTCTCGCTGGACCGCTCGGCGCAATTGAACGACGCCTTCCGCACCCTGCGCGATCCCGTCCGGCGCGTCGAATACCTGCTCTGGCTGGCCGGCCGCCGCCGGGAGGGAGAAGCCCGGCAGCAGGCCCCACCGGAACTGCTCGAAGAGGTTTTCGCGTTGAACGAAACACTCGAAGAGCTGCGCCAGGCGCGCCACGCCGGTGGCGAAGCGGCGGCCGAGGCATCGCTGCGCCGCCAGCTCGAAGCCGAGCAACAGAAACTGGAAACCCTGCTGGCTGCGGTAGATGCTGAGCTGGCCGAAGCGGCCGCCGCCTGGGATCGTGCGCTCGATTCCGGCGCTGCAGCTGAGCCGCTGCTGGACCGGTTGAACGAAATCTTGAATCGTCGCTCCTACCTTCGCAACCTGGTGGAGAACATCCGCCAGGAGATGGCAGCAGACTGATGGCACGCACGGTTGGCATTGACCTGGGAACGACCTACAGCCTGGTCGCCTATGTGGACCAGGAGACCGGACTTCCACGGGTCATTCCCGGACCCTACGGCACCCCACTCTGCCCCTCGGTGGTCAGCGTGGATCCGGACGGCTCGATTGTCGTTGGGGAAGCTGCTCGTCGCCGTCTGCTCACGCAGCCGGACCGCACCATCTATTCCGTCAAGCGCCTGATGGGCCGCGGGGTCGAAGATGTACGCGAGGAACAGAAACGGTTCTCCTTCCGCATGGACCCTGAAAGCACACAGGTCGTGCGGGTGCGACTGGGCGAGCGGGTTTTCACGCCGCCAGAACTCTCCGCCTTCATCCTGCGCGAGCTGAAGGCCTGGGCCGAGGATCATTTCCAGGACACGGTGGATCGCGCCGTGATCACCGTGCCTGCGTACTTCAATGATGCGCAGCGGCAGGCCACGCGCGACGCCGGCCGGCTCGCCGGCTTGGAGGTCCTCCGCCTGGTCAATGAACCGACGGCTGCCGCACTCGCCTACGGTCTGCACGAACAGCAGCGCGGCCTGGTTGCCGTCTATGACCTGGGCGGCGGCACTTTTGACATCTCGATTCTCAAGCTGATCTCCACCACCGAAGGCGACATCTATCAGGTGCTGGCCACCTGCGGGGACACTCACCTCGGGGGCGATGACATTGACAATCGGCTGCTGGATATTGCCCGCGAGGAAATCCGCCACCGGTTCCGCATCGACCTCGATGCGGCTCCTGAGCGCATCCAGGAGCTCCGCGAGGCGCTGATCCGCGCCAAGCACGAGCTCAGCCAGGCGGAGCAGACCCGCGTCGTATTCCCGCTCGATGGCGTCGTCTACGAACGCCGCATCACCCGCGCCGAGTTCGAAGACTGGATTGCCTCGATCATCGATCGCACCTTTGGTCCGGTGCGTCAGGCGCTGGCCGATGCTGCCCTGCAGCCGGCACAACTGGATGAAGTCGTGCTCGTCGGCGGCTCGACCCGCTTGCCCTTGGTCCGCCGCCGCGTCGAGCAGTACTTTGGTCGGCGGCCGCATACCGAGCTGAACCCCGACGAAGTCGTCGCACTCGGCGCTGCGGTTCAAGCGGGCATCCTGACGCGGGGAGCGCAGCCGATGCTGCTGCTGGACGTCACGCCGCTTTCGCTCGGCATCGAGACCATGGGGGGTGTCGTCGCCAAACTGATTCCCCGCAATTCGACGATCCCGGCGAGTGCACAGGAGCTGTTCACCACCGGCGTGGACAACCAGACCGGTATCGAGATCCACGTCCTGCAGGGCGAACGCGAGCTGGCCCGCGACTGTCGTTCGCTGGCCCGTTTCACTCTTCGCGTGCCGCCCATGCCCGCCGGCATGGCTCGCGTCGAAGTTCGCTTCACCATCGACGCCAGTGGGATCCTGCAGGTTCGTGCCCGCGACCTCCGCACCGGCCAGGAACAGGGCGTCGAAGTCCGCCCCAGCTACGGGCTGACCGATGCCGAAATCGAACGCATGCTCGAAGAATCCATCGAATACGCAGAGCAGGATTTCACCCAGCGCCAGTTGATCGAAGCGCGCAACGAAGCGGAAAGCATCCTGCACTATACGGAGAAATCGCTCGCCTCGGAGGCGGCGGCGGAGCTGCCGGACGATGATCGCGCGCGCATCTTGGCCGCCGCGGCCGCACTCCGCCAGGCACTGGCCGGCACGGACTACAAGCAGATTCGCCGGCTGATCGACGATCTCAACCAGGTCACCCTGCCGCTCGCCGAGCGCATGATGAACCGCGTGCTGGCTGCCACCGTCGAGGGCAGGCGTTTGGAGGAACTCTAGCGGAGCCGGCCACGCGCCGTCCGCATATCGTGTCTGAAGCCGCACACGGAAATCCTATGCCCGTCAAAATTACATTTCTGCCGATGAACCGGACGATCGAGGTCGATCTCGATCGCATGCCCTACCAGCACCATGGCAAGCCGCGCTCGTTCCTTGACGTGGCCAAGAATTTCAACATCCACCTCGAGCACGCCTGTGGCGGCAACTGCGCCTGCACCACCTGTCACGTCTGGATCAAACAGGGCGCTGAATTGCTCTCCCCGATGGAAGACGACGAAGCCGACCGCCTGGATATGGCTGCCGACCTGCAGCTGAACTCCCGGCTGGGCTGCCAGGCCGTGATCACACGCAATGAAGGAGAAATCGTCGTCGAAATTCCGGCCTGGAATCGCAACTACGTCAGCGAAGGCGGTGAATCTAGCTTCCTCACCGTCAGGAAAACCGAAGACTGAGGCGGGACTGCCCGCACCGGTACGGCTGGAGGAAACGACCATGCCAGATCCACTCGATTGGGACGACGCCGAAGAAATCGGCTTCCGCCTGGCAGAAAAATTCCCGGAGCTCGATCCGCTCACGGTACGCTTTACCGACCTGCACCGCTGGGTCTGTGAATTGGAAGGCTTCGCCGGCGACCCGAAAGGCTCCAACGAGGCCAAACTCGAAGCCATCCAGATGGCTTGGCTCGAAGAGTATCGTGAACGCCAGCTGGATTAGTCTGTCCCGGCGCAGCCTCAAGCCTTGGTCGCTCAACCCCGGGTCGGCGCAACTTGTCAATCGCCCAGTTTTCCCCTAAGCTAAATATCCTGCCTGTTTGCACGCCGGTGGCCCCATGGTGCAACGGTCAGCACATCACCCTTTCAAGGTGGAAATGCGGGTTC
>JAIMBE010000012.1 GCA_023511565.1 Bacillota bacterium | reverse complement strand
GTTATGTGTATAAGAGACAGGGATGTTGGAGATTTCTTTCAGTTTCAGAGCGCCTTCCAGGGCAATCGGGTAGTGAATGCCGCGGCCCAGATAAAGAAAATCGGTGTGGCGGAACAGCTGCCGGGCCAGATCCTCGATTTCTTCGTCGCGCTGCAGGATGGCTTCCAGCTTCTGTGGCAGCCGGGTCAGTTCGCGCATCAGCGTGCCGATCTGCTCGTTGATGCCGAAGCCGCGGACGCGGGCCAGATAGAGCGCGACCAGGACCAGCGCGGTGAGTTGCGCCGTAAAAGCTTTTGTGGAGGCTACGCCGATCTCGGGGCCAGCGTGGGTATAGATGGTGCCAGAGGCTTCCCGGGTCATCATCGAACCGACCACGTTGCAGATGGCCAGAGTCTTCGAACCCTTCTGCTTCGCTTCTCGCTGCGCGGCCAGCGTATCGGCCGTCTCGCCCGACTGGCTGATCAGAATCGTGAGCGTGTGGGGACTCACGATCGGATCGCGGTAGCGGAACTCGCTGCCGTAATCTACCTCGACGGGGACGCCCGCCAGACGCTCGATCATGAATTTGCCTGCCAGTGCCGCATGCCAACTGGTACCGCAGGCAACAATTTTGATGTCGCGGAAGTTGCGGAATTCCTCCTCGGTGATGTTCATCTCGTCGAGGAAGATTCTGCCGGTTTCCAGCGAGATGCGGCCGAGCAGGGTGTCGCGCACCGCACGCGGCTGTTCGAAGATTTCCTTCTGCATGAAATGCTTGAAGCCGCCCTTCTCAGCCAGGATGGGATCCCAGGTGATGTGCTGGACCGGGCGCTGGATCGCGCGCCCTTCGAAGTCGAGCAGGCGGACGCCCTGGGGCGTAATCACCGCCAGGTCGCCATCGGCCAGGAAGAAGACGTCGCGGGTGTGATAGAGCACGGCCGGGATGTCGCTGGCCACGAAGTACTCGTCCTGTCCGAGGCCGATCACGGCTGGCGGGCCCATCCGCGCGGCCACGATTTTGTTCGGGTCGTGTGTAGAGAGAATGGCCAGCGCGTAGACGCCCCGGAGCTGCTGCACAGCGCGGCGCACCGCTTCTTCGAGCGGGCTGCCGTTGGAGTACTTTTCGACCAGGTGGGCGATGACTTCCGTGTCGGTTTCGGTGATGAACCGGTGGCCTTCTTCGCTGAGTTGCTTTTTTAGCTCCAGATAGTTCTCGATGATGCCGTTGTGGACCACAACGACGTTGCCGTGGCAGTCGCGGTGCGGGTGGGCGTTTTCTTCTGTCGGACGCCCGTGGGTGGCCCAGCGCGTGTGGCCGATGCCGTAGAGGCCGTCGAGTGGCGACAGCCGGATGGCTTCTTCCAGATTGCGCAGTTTGCCGGAAGCGCGCCGGATCTCGAGCTTGCCATTCTGGGTGACCACCGCGAGGCCTGCGGAATCATAGCCGCGATACTCGAGCCGCTTCAGCCCCTCCAGGATCAGTGGCACCACTTTTTTCGGGCCGATATAGCCGACAATCCCACACATCGGACAACTTTCCTTCCCGGGTGTTCTCGCTGACGCAAACTGCCGACTCAGGCACCTCTGCGGAACCGATCCACACAGCTCGCTCCGGCACAACTGCCGGCCGGGTCGGCGTGCGCAACGGCTCCAGATTAGCACAACTGCACAGACAATGTGGGTTGCCGTCGGGGAGACCGTCTTGCTCGGTTGCACACCCGAGTCGAGAACCGAAACGCACAGGGAATACGCACTGTTTCATAGAAGTTCCCCGGGCGCCGTCTCGCCAGAACGGTTCGCCCGCCAGGTGGCTACAGGAGCACGGCGCGGCGGCCGGCTAGTCGATAATCTCGTAGCGAAATTCCTCGAGAACGGGATTGGCCAACACGTCGCGGGCAATCCGCTCCACCTGCTGGCGGGCTTCTTCGCGGGAGGTGCCGTTCAGCTCGACCACGAAAAATTTGCCCTGGCGGACGTCGCGGACGTTGGTGTGGCCGAGCGAAACCAGAGCCTGCTGAATCGTCTGGCCCTGGGGATCGAGCACGGTGGGCTTCAATGTGACCCAGATGTGCGCCTTCATCGCGGGAAGTATAGCACGACCGCGGCTCAGCCGACGGCCTGCATGCGGCGAAGCATCGCCCGGCGGGCGCGCTCCGGCAGGAAGGCGGCGTGGAAACTGGTTGCGGCCAGGCGACGCAGCTCACCCGCGGTGAGACCCAGCCGGGCGGCCTGTTCGTATTCTCGCACGAGGGTAGTTTCGAACAGCGCCGGATCGTCGGTGGCCAGCACGACCGGGATGCCGGCTCGGAAGAACTCCGGGAGCGGATGATCGGAGAGATCTGCGCTCCGGCGGCGAAGCTGCCGCGCCAGCGCGCCCGTGCGCAGGTTGCTGGTGGGGCAGAGCTCGAGCACAACGCCGCGTTCGATGAGCAGCGCCTGCAGGCGCGGGTCGCGCAGCGCGGCGATGCCGTGGCCGATGCGCTCGCAGCCGAGCCATTCGACGGCCTCGCGCACGGCGCGCGGTGGGCCGATCTCGCCAGCGTGGATCAACCGGTGCAGGCCGTGGGCGGCGACGAACTCGTAGACGGGCTGCAGGGCGCGCGTCGGCAGCGCCGTCTCATCGCCACCAACCCCGAAGGCCACCACGCCATAGGGACGAAGCTGTGTAGCCAACCGGGCGACGCTCCAGATGTGCCCAAGGCCGAACTGGCGAACCGCATCGAACGACCAGGCCAGCCGCAATCCCCGCCGCGCGGCCGGCCGTGTCGCTTCGCAGATGGCGGCAAAGTTGGCTTCCACATCCTGCTGCCGGCGAAGCATGACGCCGGCCGAGACGATCACTTCGGCATAGATCACGTTCTGCGCCATCAATTCTTCGGTGAGCCGCCGGGTGATCAGGGCGTAGTCGTCTGGTGTGCGGAGCAGCGCGGTGATGCGCTTGAAAGCGTTCAGAAAGCCGCGAAAGTCGCGGTAGCGGTACAGCGCGGCGGCCGTTTCCGCATCCAGGGGCTGGCGGTGGCGGGCCGCAAGCTCGCGCAGCGTGGCTGGACGAATCGAGCCTTCCAGGTGCAGGTGCAGCTCGGCTTTCGGCCAGCGCGCAATGCGTTTGGCGAGCGGGGTCATCAGGGATTCTGACAGTGGCGGCCGCACGCCGATGGAGCCTTTAGCTCATACCAGCGGCCGATCGGAGATGACTGCGGCGCCGACTGTAGAGGAAGTAGATGACCAGGCCAATCGCCAGCCAGACAAACAGTCGCAGCCAGTTTTCCACCGGCAGACCCATCATCAGGAACAGGCACGAAACGGCCGCGAGTGGCGCGAACAGCCAGACGAGCGGGACCCGGAAGCCGCGCGGCCGGTCCGGTTGCGTGCGGCGCAGGATGAGCACGGCAATCGAGACGAGCACAAAGGCGAACAGCGTGCCGATGCTGGACAGATCGGCCAACGTACCGATGTCGAGCACACCGGCCGGAATGCCCACCACCAGGCCCGCGACCCAGGTGGAGATGTGGGGCGTGCGGAAGCGCGGGTGGACGCGCGAGAACGATTTGGGCAGCAGCCCATCGCGCGACATGGCGTACCAGATGCGCGTCTGGCCGTATTGATAGACCAGCAGCGAGCTGATCATGCCGGTCAGCGCGCCAAGGGTCACCACGCGCTGCAGATCGTACAGTCCGAGCGCGGCCAGTGCGTTGGCTACCGGCGCGGCGTCACCGACCATCTCGTCCCAGCGACGGATGCCGGTCAGCACAACCGCCACCGAGACGTACAACAGCGCACAAATCAACAGCGTGAAAATGATGCCCAGCGGCAGATCCCGTTTGGGATTGCGGGTTTCTTCGGCGGCGGTCGAGACCGAATCGAACCCGATGTAGGTGAAGAACACGATTGCGCCGCCCGTCAGCACGCCCTGCCAGCCGTTCGGCATAAAGGGCCGCCAGTTCGTTGGCTGGATGTATTCGGCGGCCGCAAACACGAAGATCAGAATCGCCCCTACTTTTACGAGAACCATGAAGGTGTTCGCACCGGCCGACTCCCGCACGCCCCAGACCAGCAGCACCGTCAACAGCATCACGATGAGGAACCCGGGCAGGTTGAAGTTCAGCGCCCAGCCGGTCGCCGGTGTGTAGGCCGGGTTGATCCACGCCGCCGGCACGTGGATGCCGAAGCCTTGCAGCAGGCTGTTCAGATAGGCGGAGAAGCCGACCGCAACCGCCATGTTCGAGACGGCATATTCCAGAATCAGGTCCCAGCCGATGATCCAGGCGACCAGCTCGCCCATCGTGGCGTAGGTATAGGTGTACGCGCTGCCAGCAACCGGGATCATCGAAGCCAGCTCGGCATAGCACAGCGCCGCAAATCCGCAGACGATCGCCACCAGGAGAAAGGAAAGCGCAATGGCAGGACCGGCACCCGGCCGGCCGCTGATCCCGACGGCTTCTGAACCGTGCAGCAACACGTCGAGCAGCGGCGCTTTCAGGATCGAAGGATACAGCACCTGCTCGCCGGCCGCAGCCGTGCCGGTCAGGATGAAGATACCGGTTCCGATCACGGCGCCGATGCCGAGTGCGGTCAAGCTCCACACGCCCAGAGTTTTCTTCAGCCGCCGCTCGGGCCGTTCCACTTCGGCAATCAACTGATCGATGTTTTTGGTACGAAACAGTTGCGAAGCCACTCTGCCCCCTCCCCGGACAGCGCCACGGTCACAGCCCTCGGTACAAAAATTCGCCAAACTCTACCCTGTGTGTTGCGGCCGGCGCAACCCGAATTCGTGCAGCTCAGGCCCGTTCGAGCTGCGCATAACGTTCGACGAGTTTTTTGGTTCCGTAGTCGAGAAAGTGGACAGTGATTTTCCGGTCTTCGCCTTCCCCCTCGATGGCGATGATGGTGCCGATGCCGTAGCTGGGATGGCGCACACGCAACCCGATCAGGTTGGAGCCGGCCGCCCGGCGCGCGCCTTGCATGGCTCCGCGGCGCTCGAGACGTCGCGCGCGTCGCAGCAGGGCGTACTCATCCAGTTCCGGGTCAGCGTAGCGGCGCGTCTCACCCGCTTCAGCGATCGAACCATCAACGGTTTCCAGCAGCGCGATGGGAATTTCGCGCAGGAATCGCGAGGGTACGGTGGCCTGCCAACCGGAACTGCCATAGCCGCGTCGATAGGCAGCGCACGTCAAGGTAAGCGTCTGCCGCGCGCGTGTCATCCCCACGTAGCAGAGTCGGCGTTCCTCCTCCAGCCCTTCTTCGGACTCGGTCGAGCGGGCGTGCGGGAACAGGCCTTCCTCCAGGCCCACCAGGAAGACGTGGTCGAACTCCAGTCCCTTGGCGGCGTGCAAGGTCATCAGGGAAATCGGCGCTTCGACATCGTATTCGTCAGCGTCGCTCATCAGCACCACGTGGTCGAGGAACCCTTCCAGTGTGCCGCCGCGTTCCGTGGCCTCGGCCAGTGCGTTCACCAGCTCGTGCAGGTTTTCTGACCGGGCGCGGTCCTCCGGAGTGCGTTGCTGCTCGAGCAGGTCTAGATACCCGCTGCGGTCGAGCACCCGGCGCAGGAATTCGGCCGGGGGCAGGGTCGCGAACTCCGCGCGCAGCTCTTCGATCAGAGTGCGGAATTCGGCCAGGGCGGCGTTCGGCCGGCTGCCTGGGGTCCCCTGGCTGAGGGTGACAACGGCGTCCCACAGGGATCCCCCCTGTTCGGCGGCCTGCTGGCGGAGGCGCTGGAGGGTTCCAGCGCCGATACCGCGCGGCGGCGTGTTAATGATGCGCAGCAGTGCCACATCGTCGGCGGGATGCATCACCAGGCGGAGATAGGCGAGCGCGTCCCGCACTTCGGCGCGGCGGAAGAAACTGAAGCCACCCACGACACGGTAGCGCAGGCCGCGCTGCCGCAGTGCTTCTTCCAATGCGCGCGATTGTGCGTTCGTCCGGTACAGCACCGCGACGCGTTGCGCCGCGCTGGCTTCGGCCAGTCGGGCAATTTCCGTGGCCACAAACTCTGCTTCAGCCGCAGCATCTTCGGCCTGGTAGAAACGAAGCGGGCTGCCCTCGGCGCGCGTGGCCACCAGGGATTTCCCCAGCCGGTTGCGGTTGTGGGCGACCACGGCGGCTGCGGCGTCCAGGATGGTTTGGGTCGAGCGATAATTTTCTTCCAGCCGAATCACACGCGCGCCGGGGAATTCGCGGGTGAAGTTCAGGATGTTGCGGACGGTAGCGCCCCGCCAGCCATAGATGGCCTGGTCCTCATCGCCCACGACACAGAGGTTGCGGTGGACGGCCGCGAGGCGCACGAGCAGCTCGTATTGCGGACGGTTCGTATCCTGGTATTCATCCACGTGGAGGTAGTGGAAGCGCTGCTGCCAGCGTGCTCGAACTTCGGGATGGCCGTCGAGCAGCTCCAGAGCCCGTAGCAGCAGGTCGTCAAAATCGAGCGCGCCGGCCCGGCGCAGCCCCTGCTGATAGCCGGCGAAGAGGCGTGCCAGGTGGCGTTCCCAGGCGTCGCGGGCCGTCTGCTCCATCTGCTCGGGTGTGCGGAGATGATTCTTCGCGTGGCTGATCTGGGCGAGCACGGTGCGCGGGGGAAAGTCGCGCTCCGACAGGTCCAGCGCGGCGAGCGCCAACTGGACGGCTTTCAACTGGTCGTCTTCATCGTAGATGGGGAAATCGGGACGCAGGTGGAGCCGCGGGGCATGCTGCCGCAACATGCGCGAACAGAGCGCGTGAAACGTGCTCACCCAGGGCTCGGCCGGGCTCCGCGGCACCAGCTGCAGGATGCGTTCACGCATCTCGTCGGCGGCTTTGTTGGTGAACGTAACGGCCAGGATCGTTTCCGGCGGCACACCCTGTTCGATCAGCCAGGCAATGCGGTAGGTGATCACGCGCGTTTTGCCGCTTCCGGCACCGGCCAGCACCAGCACCGGGCCTTCAGTGGCCAGCACCGCCTCCTGCTGTGCCGGGTTCAGTTCCGCCAGCAGCGCCATCGCGCGCATCCTCGGGTGCGGTCGGATTCTAATCGAGCGTTCCGGATCCGGCAAATCGCACCCCGTCTGGCTCGCGCAGCCGATCGCATCGGTCGGAGTGATGGCTCAGGCTCCGGGACGACCAAAATACACTTCAAAGAACAGCAGGGGACGGCCATCGCGGAGAAAATACAGTTCCGGAAAGTACAGGCTGGCGCGTTCGAGCAGGGCAAACCGCCCCTGCAAATCGAAAAACAGAAAGCCGCGCGCCGTGGCGCCGGGCGGGATGATATCCATCTCCAGCCAGAGCGATTGCAGCCGACGTTCCATCTCTTCCCAGTCATTCCCCCGCGGTGTGGTTGGGATGCGACCCGGAACCGGGAATGGACGGCGCTGCGTTTCCGGTCGTTTCTGCAGCAGCGCAAGTACGGTTTCCTCCAGGCTCAGGGGCGCCAGCCGCTGCCGTGACCCTTTGCCCCGGTCGAGCACCAGTCGAACCTGATCGAGCGCGACGCGCACCGGTTGGGGATTGTCGTTGCGGATCGTCACTTCAATGGCGAGCAAGCCCACCTGCTGCGGGTGCTTTTTGCCGAAGCGTTCGCGGGAGCGCTGCGCATCGGTGTAGGGATCGGCCGTCACCGTGACGCCCTGGTGGGAGTCGTGCGCTGGTGTGCCGGACCGCTGGGTCAGGCTGAAGCCGAGCAGGCTCAGCAAACAGATGGCGAAGTGGGCTTTTGCCGCCATGCGCTGACTCAGATGCCAACGCCGCACGTGGGTTGCCCCGTGCCTGTCGCGCAGGACACCTCTATAATACCCAAGGCACCGGAGCTCGGCCTGCCGGGAACGCCAACGGATGCATTTTCTCTACAGTCTGCTCACCGCTGCCGCGCTGGCGCTGTTCACGCCCTACTTTCTGGTTCGGGGAGTGCGGGAAGGCAAGTATCTGCATAGCCTGCGGGAACGATTCGGCTTTCTGCCGCGCGAGCTCCGCACGAACCCCACGCAACCGCGCAGGGCAATTTGGGTGCATGCGGTGTCGGTTGGAGAGTTGCTGGCGGGTGTGCCGCTGGCGCGCGCACTGCAGGAGCGGTTTCCCGGCCATCGCCTGCTGGTTTCGACCACCACGCGCACCGCCCAGGAACTGGCCCGGCAGCGCTGTGGATTCGCCGATGGAATTTTCTATTTTCCGCTAGACTGGACCTGGGTGGTGCGGCGCGTGTTCGACGCGCTGCGCCCGCGACTGGTGGTGATTCTGGAGACGGAGCTCTGGCCGAATTTTCTCCGGCAGGCGCGGCGAGCTGCCGTGCCCGTGGTGTTTGTCAACGGACGGATTTCGAAACGCTCGCAGGCACGTGCGCTGCGGCTGGCGCGCTGGTGCCCGCCGCTACGCACGTTCTACCGGCGCGTGCTGGACGATGGCACCCTCTACCTGATGCAGAGCGAGGCTGATGCGGAACGGCTGCGCGGGCTGGGGGCGCCCGGCGCGCGCGTGTACGTTACCGGAAATCTGAAGTTCGATTTCGAGCCGTCCCAGCCCTCGGCCTTCGTCGGCTGGCTCGAGCAGCAGCTCGCGCAGCAGCAGCGGCATCCACTGCTGGTCGCAGGCAGCGTAGTCGCCGGAGAGGAAGAGCCAGTGCTGGAGGCGTATGCGCACGTGCGCCGGCGATGGTCGCGGGCTCTGCTCGTGCTTGCACCGCGCAAGCCGGAGCGCTTTGCGGACGCTGCTGAACTGGTGACCCGCCGTGGCTACGCCGTCCTGCGCCGCAGCCAGATCGGAACAGCAGACGTACTCGGCAACGCCGCTGACGTGCTCCTGCTCGATTCGGTGGGTGAGCTGGCGGCGCTCTATCGTCTGGCCGACGTTGTTTTTGTCGGCGGCTCGCTGGTGCCGGCTGGCGGACACAACATCCTGGAGCCGGCCTGGTTCGGCCGGGTCCCGATTTTCGGCCCCTCCATGGACAATTTTCGTGCGGTGGCCGATGCCTTCTTGCAGGAGGGAGCCGCACTGTGTGTGGGCGACGCCGCACAGCTCGGACAGATGTGGGTGGAATTGCTCGCCGATGGTGCGCGGCGCGAACGGCTCGGGCAGGCCGCGCGCACGCTGTTGGAGCGGAACCGCGGCGCCACGCTGCGGGTCCTGGAGCGGATCTCGGATGTGCTGGCGCCGCAGGCGGTACGGCGATGAACTCCGGCGGACTGCGGGCGTTGCTGCTCCCGCTGGCCTGGGGCTACGGAGCCGGAATGCGACTGCGCGCCTGGCTCTATCGCCGCGGAATCTTTCGCGCGCACCGACTGGACGGCATGGTCATCAGCGTGGGGAATCTGACGCTCGGAGGAACCGGCAAGACGCCTCTGGTCGCGTGGCTCGCTGCGGGGCTGGCGGACGCAGGCAATCGCGTTGGTGTTCTGATGCGTGGCTATCGAGGCCAGGGCGGCACCAGCGATGAAGCGGAGCTGCTACGCGCTCGACTGGGCGATCGGGTGCGCCTGGGCATTGGGGCCAATCGCTACCGGAAGGGCTGTGAGCTGGCCCGTAGCGGCGTCAACTGTTTTGTGCTCGACGACGGCTTTCAGCATCTGGCCCTTGCACGCGATGTGGATATTGTGCTGATCGATGCGCTCGATCCTTTCGGTGCCGGACTGCTGCCCGTCGGCCGCCGGCGCGAGCCCAAAGCGGCCCTGCAGCGTGCCGACCTGGTGGTCATCACGCGCAGTGCGCATGCGCCGGCCGTCGAAACCGTAGTTCGCCGCTTCACCGAGGCGCCCATCTTCTACGCCGCCACGGAGCTGGAGAAAGTCGTTCCCGCTGCGAACAGCGCCGTCGAAGCCGGTGCAGCCGACTGGTTTGGTCGCCGCGTGTTTGCCTTCTGCGGCATCGGCAATCCACAGGCCTTTTTCGAAGACGTTCAGCGCTGGGGGATGGAACTGGCCGGTGGGATGGCCTTCCGCGACCACCATTGGTACACGCCGCGCGACGGCCTCCGGATCGAACAGGCGGCCTTGGCCGCCGGCGCCGAAGCCCTCGTGACGACAGAAAAGGACGTCTATAACCTGCGCGCCGTGTACTTCGTGCGGCTGCCGGTCTACTTCTGCCGGATTGCGCTACGCCTCGCTGAAGCGGAGAAGTTTTGGGAAGTGCTCGAAGCGATCGTCGAGATGAAACGGAGCCGTTCGCAGTGAAACTTTTTGTGCGCGCGACCAACTGGGTGGGCGACGCGGTGCTCTCGCTGCCCGCGCTGGCGGCGCTGCGCGCGCGGTTCCCTCAGGCGGAAATCGTCATCCTGGCTCGACCCTGGGTGGCCGGGTTGTACCGCGGGCAGGGGCTGGCCGACCGGCTGTTGGTGTTCGACCATAACGGCCGCCACCGCGGATGGCGCGGGCTGGAGCGGTTGGCGCAGGAGCTGCGCGCCGAGCGCTTCGAGATGGCGATTCTGCTGCAGAACGCCTTCCAGGCGGCCTGGCTTGCCTGGCGGGCAGCGATGGGTGAACGAATCGGATATGCCCGCGACGGGCGAAGTTGGCTGCTGACGCGGGCCGTGCCTGTGCCGCGAACCGGAGAGATTCCTGCCCATGAACATTTCTATTATCTGGAGCTGTTGCGCCGGGCCGGACTGCTTACCGAGCTGCCCCGGATCGAGCAGGTCCGGCTGCACGTTGACCCCGTGGCCCGGGAACAGGCCGAGCAGAAATTGCGCCAGGCTGGCGCGCGCCGCGAGGCCCCACTGCGCGTGGCCTTGGCGCCGGGCGCGGCGTACGGTTCGGCAAAGTGCTGGCCGGTGGAACACTACGCCGCACTCGCCGACCGCCTGATTGCCCGCTTCGATGCCGATGTGATACTGTTCGGCGCTCCCACGGAGCGCGAGGTGGCAGAACGAATTGCGGCGGCGATGCGTGCGCGCAGCATCCTGCTCGCCGGCCAGACCCAGATCGAAGAACTGCCCGCCCTGCTGGCTGCCTGCCAGTTGTTCATTGGCAACGATTCCGGCGCGATGCACGTTGCGGCCGCGGTCGGGTTGCCGGTGGTGGCGATCTTCGGGCCCACCGATCCGGACGGCACGGCGCCGCTCACCACGCGCTGGACGCTGGTGCGCGAGCCGGTCCCGTGCAGCCCCTGTTTTCTGCGCCACTGCCCGATTGACCACCGCTGCATGACGCGCATCCACGTGGACGCCGTACTGGCCGCGGCGGCGCAGTGGATCGAACGGGGAGTGTATCGCTGTGGTTGAAGCCGAGGTTTTGCGCCCAGCCGTTTTTCTGGATCGCGACGGCACGATCGCCGAAGAGATGGGCTACATGAACCATCCGAGCCGGTTCCACATCTTCCCGTTCGCCGCCGAGGCCATCCGGCGACTGAACCAGGCTGGCTTCCCAGTTGTGGTGGTGACCAACCAGTCGGGCGTGGCGCGTGGATTCTTCCCGGAAACACTCGTGCAGCAGATCAACGAACAGATGGTGCGCGAGCTGGCAGCGCAGGGTGCGCGGATTGATGCGGTCTACTACTGTCCGCACAATCTGGCTTTGAACTGCGAGTGCCGCAAACCGAAGCCGGGCATGCTGGAACGCGCTGCCCGCGAGCTTCGGTTGCGGCTGGCCGGTTCGTGGGTCGTCAGCGACCGCTACGCGGATGTGGAGATGGCGCATCGCGTCGGCGCCCACGGCATCCTGGTGCTGACCGGTTACGGCCGTGGAGAATATGAATGGAATCGAACGAACTGGCCGCGGCCGCCCGAAGCGGTCGTCGCCCATCTGGCCGCAGCCGTGGACGTGATCCTGGAGGACCGTCGGTGAGCGCGGACCTGGGCCGACTGACCGAGCTGGTCGAGCAGTTCCCGCAGCAGCGCGTGGTGGTGCTGGGCGATTTTGTGGCCGACGAATACGTCTTTGGCGAGATCAGTCGGGTTTCACGCGAGGCGCCCGTACTGATCCTGCGGCACCAGGAGCGGGAGCTGGTGCCGGGTGGCGCTGCAAACACAGCCAACAATCTGGCTGCCCTGGGCGCTGCGGTCGTGCCGGTCAGCCTCGTGGGCGACGATGAAGCGGGCCGCGCCCTGCTGGAGTACTTTCGTCGCCGCGGCGTACCTACGCGCGCGATTCTTCGCGTGCGCGGCTGGATGACACCGGTTAAGACACGGTTTCTGGCCGGCTGGACGCATTCGGCACGTCAGCAGGTGCTCCGCGTCGACCGCGAACCGGGAACGGTTCCGGCGGCCCGCGCGCGCGCCGCGCTTCGGCAGCGATTGCAACGGGAGGCAGCGCTGGCGCGTGCCGTGCTGGTGGCCGATTACGGTTTCGGCGTGGCCACGCCGTCGCTGGTGCAGCGGCTTCGCGGCAAATTGATCACGCTCGATTCGCGTTACGCGCTACTCGACTACGCGCGCGCGGGCGTCTATGCCGCCACGCCGAACGAAGCGGAGCTGGAAGCGCTCTACCACACGCGCATCGGGACGGACGAGCAACGGCTCTACGCCCTCGGCGTGCGCACGCTGCGGCGGATGGGTCTGGCGGCACTGGTCGTCACACGGGGACGCGATGGTCTGGTGGTGTTTGAGCGCGGCCGCCCGCCGCGCCCCGTTCCCATCTATGGCTCCGACGAAGCCAAGGACGTCACGGGCGCCGGCGATACTGTGATCGCGGTTTTCACGCTGGCGCTGGCCGCCGGTGCCACGCCCTACGAAGCGGCGGTGCTGGCCAACTATGCTGGCGGCCTCGTGGTGATGAAGCGCGGCACCGCCACGGTCAGCCGTGCCGAACTGCTGGCGGCGATCCGCAGCGAGGCCACCGCGGCACACACCCCCTGATGGATACTCGCGAAAAAATCCTGCCGCTCGACCAGCTCCAGCAGCGGCTGGCGGAACATCGCGCCCGCGGCGCACGAATCGTGCTGGCCAACGGCGTTTTCGACCTGTTGCACGTGGGGCATGTGCGTTATCTGGCGGGAGCGCGTGCCGAAGGCGACGTGCTGGTGGTGGCCGTCAATTCCGATGCCAGCACGCGGCAACTGAAAGGGCCAGGACGGCCCCTGCTCGATGAGCAGGCACGGGCGGCGCTGGTGGCCGCGGTGGCCGTGGTGGATTACGTCACGGTGTTCAGCACACCGAATGTGGAACCGCTGCTGGAAACGCTGCGACCCGACGTGCATGCCAAGGGCACCGACTACACACCGACCACCGTTCCCGAGCGGGAGACGGCGCGGCGGCTCGGCATCCGGGTGGCGATTGTGGGCGATCCGAAGCACCATTCCTCGCGGGAGCTGTTGGCGCGGCTGCGGGAGGGACGCCGTGGCTGAGCCGCGCATTCTGGTTGTCCGGCTCAGCTCGCTGGGCGACCTGGTGCACACGCTGCCCGCAGTCCATGCCCTGCGGTCCGCCTTCCCCGCAGCGGAGATGGACTGGCTGGTCGAAGCCCGCTGGGCACCGCTGCTGGCCGGGAATCCGGATCTGAGCGCCGTGGTGCGGATCACATCTCGGTCGTGGCGGGACGTCTGCAGGACGCTGGCGCAGCTGCGCCGGCGGCACTACGACCTGGCGGTGGATTTTCAGGGATTGTACAAGTCCGCTCTGCTGGCCTGGTTGGCCGGCACAAAACAGCGCTTCGGTTTTGCGCCCGGCTGCGCCCGGGAGCGCGGCGCGGCGCTCTTCTATACACGACGCGTCGTGCCCAGCGCACGCCATGTGGTCGAACAGAACCTCGAGCTGGCCATCGCAGCCGGGGCGCGCGCGGTGCCGTACCGTTTCCCCATCCAGATTGTGGCGGAAGCACGGCAGCGGATCCGCCAGCAACTGGCGGCACACGGCGTGCGCGACTATTTCGTGCTCAGTCCGGGCGGCGGCTGGCGCTCGAAATGCTGGCCGCCAGAACGATACGGTGAACTGTATCGTCGCCTGGTGGCATTGCCGGCGCTGACCGGCTGGCGCGGGGTGGTCAACGCCGGCCCGGGCGAGCACGACTTGGTGGCCGCGGTCCAGCGGGCCGCGGGCGCCAATGGGCCTGTCTGGTTTCCGCTCGAGCTCGCTGAACTGGTGGCGTTGATTGCCGGCGCGAAGTTTCTTGTGAGTGGAGACAGCGGCCCGTTGCATCTTGCCGTAGCGCTGGGAGTGCCGGTGGTGGGGCTGTACGGGCCCACGGACCCAGTGCGCAACGGCCCGTTCGCCAGCACAGACATTGTGGTCCGCAAGGCGCGACAGGAAGAGACCAGTTATCGGCGCGGGAACCACTACTCGCCGACCATGCTGGCCATCACCGTGGAAGAGGTCGTGACGGCGGTGGAGCGTCGCCTGGGGTTGCGTTCGTGAGCGGGACAGGGCACACACTGGCGCGCTGGCGTGTGCGTGCAGGGTATCCGTTGGCGCTGGCTTGTCTGTGGCTTTCCCAGCCGACGCCGCAGACGCTGCAGTTGGGTTTCGTCGTGGGACTGTTGGGTCTGCTGTTGCGTGCGGCCGCTGCCGGTCATCTTTGCAAACACGAGGCCCTGACGACGGCGGGCCCGTATGCCTATACGCGGAACCCGCTCTATCTGGGCAGTGCGATTCTGGCGGCAGGCTTTGCGGTGGCGGCTGCTTCCGTCTGGGTGGCAGCACTGCTGGCGGGCTACTTTGCGATGTTCTATCCGGCGGTGATGCGGCAGGAAGAGCAGGAGCTGCGCCGGCGCTACGGGGAACCGTTTGACGCCTATGCGGCGCGCGTGCCGCGCTTCTGGCCACGACTACGGCTCGCCGAGGCAGCGCAGTGGCGGTTTTCCTGGCAAAGCTACCTGCGCAATCGGGAGTACGAAACAGTCGCCGGCTTTGCCCTGGCCCTCTATCTGCTCTGGCTGCGATATCAGTTTGGCTAGAGCGAAACGAGCTGTGCGCGACTACTGCACGCGGTAGAGTTCGTTCATCAGGCGGCGAAAGCGCGGCTGGATGATCAAATCGAAGGCACGTTCTTTGCCCGGGAACAGCTCGAGTGCGCAGCGACGCGTGGCCTGCAGCAGTTCGACGGCCTGCTCGTAGTTCAACTTCCCTTGGGCAATCACGCCAAGCGCCAGCTCGACGCTGAGGCGGAGCTGGCGCATGCGTCTGCTTTCCTCGTCAATTTCTTCCTGTGTTGGCCTCGATTTGGGGGTTTCTTCCATGTCTGGCCGTGAAGCGATGCCGATTCCATTATAGGAGGCGCGGTCGGGCAGCTCAAGTGAATCTGGGTGCACTGTGCGGCAAACTCGGCACGCCGTCCGGGCTCCGCGCCGGAACGGGTGCGAGCAGTCAGCGGACCGCTGGTGCGGGCCAGAACGAATGGGTGTGCAGCGTGACCCCATCACTGAAGACGGAAACGGCACCGTGGCGGTCGGTGCGGAACAGCTGCAGCGTGGGTGTCGACAACGTGTGCAGCACTTCGGTGTGGGGGTGGCCGAAGGGGTTGTTGGCGCCCAGGGAAAGCACGGCCACCTGCGGGCGAACCGCAGCGACAAACTCGCGGTTCGCCGACGTCCGGCTCCCGTGGTGCGGCACTTTGAGCAGATCGGCTGCGAGCGGGTCACCGCGCTGCACTAGTTCCTGCTCGACGTTACGCTCGATATCGCCACAGAGCAGGAAGGCGTGGCGACCATGTTCCAGCCGCAGGACCAGCGAATCGTTGTTGCTAGCGGTGGGTGCCGGATCCACCGACTCTGGCCAGAGCACAAACACAGTGGCGCCACCCCAGGTGAAAATTTCCCCGCGACGGCGCACCACCACGGGTACTCGACGCGCAGCCGCATGGGCCAGCAGCGCGCCGAAGGCGGGCTGTTCGACTGCGCGTCCGATCCACAGCTCGCCCACGGCGAAGTTGTCGAGGATGGCGTAGAGCCCATCCATGTGGTCCTGATGCGCGTGGGTCAGCGCGACCGCGTCCAGCCGCTTCAGCCCCCGCGACCATAGATAGGGCGAAACGATCTGCTCACCGGTGTCCGGAGCTGTGCGGTAGCCACCGCGTCGTGGGGCGAACGCGCCCCCCGCGTCCACCAGCAGGGTGCGGCCCTCGGGTGTGGCCACGAAGATGGCGTCGCCCTGGCCAACGTCGAGCACGGTGGCTTCGAGTGCGCCGGCAGTGAGCTGCGGCGGAAACGGGTGCGTGAGCAGCAGCACGGCCAACACAACCAGGGGCACGGCGGCGGCCCATTGCCATGCCCGCGAACGCACCCGGGCAGCCACGGCCACCAACACCAGCGCAGCGAAAAATCCCAGCAGCACCCAGTCGGGCGGATTCGGGATCCGGTAGCTGGCTCCCGGCCAGCGCGCACACCATTCCACCAGACTGACCAGCGCACTCAGCACCCAGCGACAAGCGGGATACACGATCGCGCCCAGACCGCCCCACAGGGCTCCGAGTGCCAGCGCCAGGTAGCCAACCGGAAGTGCCAGACCGGCCAGCAGCGAGGCCGGTACGTTGACCAATGGCCCGGTGAGCGAGATGCGATGGAAGTATTCGGCCATCAGACCGAGCATGCCCGCCTGGATGGCAGTGCTGATGAGCAGCAGTTCCCAGAGCCAGAAGGCAAAGTGGCAGGGCAGTGCGAGCAGACGATCGGTCCGCGAACCCAGTCGACGCGGCAGCCGCGGCGCAAGCCAGGCGGCCAGGGCGCGGAGGTCGAGCCGGAACTGCGCTGCGCGCGGCGGATGCACGTGATCCCGGGTCACATCGCTCAGCTCGCGCAGGGCGCGGCGGTACGGTGCGCTGGTTTGCTCGATCCAGGGCCGCCCGAGCGCGCCGATCATGCCCGTGGCCAGGAACGAGAGCTGAAAACTCGAGTCCGCCAGCGAAGACGGCTGTGCTAGCAAAAGCAGCAAAGCAGCAACGCCGATCGTGTTCAGCAGTTCGATCTGGCGGAACAGCAGCCGCGCCAGCACCACCAGCGCAGCCATCAGGGCCGCGCGTTCGATCGGCGGGCGGTCTTCCACCAGAGCCACGAAAAATCCGAGTGCGGCCAGGGTCAACCATGTGATCGCCGGCAACCCCAGACGCAGCTTGCGTCCCACCCACCAGACCAGCAGGGCCAGTGCCGCGACGTGCAGCCCGCTCAGCACCAGCACGTGGTAGGTGGAGGTGCGCTGGAAGGCCTCGGCCAGCTCGTGATCCACGAAGCTGCGATCCCCAAACAGGATCGCACGCGCCGCCGCGGCCTGGTGGGGCTGGTCGGGAAAGATCATCTCGACGCGCTCGAGCAGCGCACCACGCAGACGAGCGAACCGGTGGGCGATCGAAGGTGAAGGGGACTCCAAGCGCTGCAGCAGTTCCGGGCTGCGCAAGGTGGCGTTCAGGTGGATGCCGATGCGGTCGAAATACGTGCGGGCGTCGAAGGCGCCTGGATTGCCAAAATTGCGAATCGGTCGGGCGCGCACGAGGGCTTCGATGCGGTCGCCAGCCCGCACATCCGGCAGCGCGATGGGCTGCTCGGTCTCCGGCTCCAGGTAGTAGTGAATGCGGAGTCCACCGGCGACCGGCTCGCGGCGGCCCTTCAGCTCGACGGAGGCCAGCTCGACTTCGTAGCGCACGCCCCAGGGCAGCCGCACCGGATCACTGCGCAGCGTGCCCTGCCAGCGCAGCGGTTCATCGAGCGCCGCGGCGAGGACGCTGTCCGGGGAATGCAGCTGGTGCAGGACGTGCTGCGGGGGACGGGCGAGCGGCTCGAGCTGCGCGGCGGCGACACCGAGTAATCCCCAGGCGAGCAGGGCCACAATCCAAGCCGGCAGCCGAAGGTCTCGCGTCAGCAGCACCAGACCCAGCAGGAACGATACGGCCGCTGCCACCAGCAGGGGACCGGGTGCCGGCGCCCCCAGGCGGGCCAGCGCCACTCCGGATGCCAGCGCACACGCGAGCCACAGGGCAGGCAACTTCACACGCGCCTCACCAGTTCGACCAGCGTTTCGATGTGATAGGTCTGCGGGAACAGATCGAACAGCTCAATCCGGACAATCTCGTAGGCGCCGGCCGCGTGGCGACCCAGTGCCGCCAGATCGCGCGCCAACGTCGCCGGATCGCAAGAGAGATAGCGGATTCGTGCCGGCGCGAGCCGGGCAATTTGTGCCAGCGCGCCCGCGACCACGCCGCCGCGCGGCGGGTCAAGCACGATCAGATCCGGCGTGACCGTAAGCCCGGCCAGGTATTTTTCCACGCTGCCTTCGACGACCTGTACGCGGTCGGCGGAAGCAGCACGGAGGTTCTCCTTCAGGTCGCGCACCGCCGCCGGATTGGATTCCACTGCGATCGCGCGTTCGAAGCGGGTGCTGAGGGGTACGGTGAAAAATCCGACGCCAGCATACAGTTCCAGTGCCAGCCTACCGACGGCGTCGCGCGTCACGGCTTGGCGGAGCCGTTCCAGCAGCGTGTGGTTCACCTGAAAAAACGACAGATGACCGACACGATAGCGAATCTCGCCGACGGTATAGAAGATGTACCCCGGCCCGTCGAGCTCAAAGCGGTCTCGGGATGCGTCGTAAAGCAGCAGCGATTCCAGCCCGGGCAGCGCGTCGCGGAACATGGCTGCGATGCGCCGCGGTCCGGTTGGAAAGCGTGAGAAGGAAACGGTCAGCAACAGCGGGTCATGGGCGGGATCAGCGAAGGCTTCCAGTTCCATAATCCCGGCGGGCAGCGCACCCAGCGCGAGCCGGTCGCGCAGCGACTTCAGCGTCTGCTCGAGTCGCGGTGCTAGGATCGGGCACTGCTCGACTGCGCAGAATGCGTGCGAAGAGGCGCGTTCATAGCCAATCGCAGCGACGTCGCCCGGGTCGCTCGCCGATCGAATTTTCCACTGCGCCCGGTTGCGATACCCGTACGGTGCAGAAGGGTGGGTTTCGATTTCGCCCAGGTACTGGAGGCCGCCAATTCGGCCGAGTGTTTCGCGGAGGATTTGCACCTTGAAGTCGAGCTGCGCGGGGTAGGGAATATGCTGGTAATCGCAGCCACCACAGCTCGTGAAGTGTCGGCAAGCGGCCTCAGCACGCTGCGGTGAGGGCGTGACGACACGTTCCAGCCGCCCACGAACGAATTTCCGGCGCCGCACGACCGGTTGGACAGCAACGACCTCTTCGGGGAGCACAAACGGCACAAAGACCGTGTGGGAATCGTGATGCGCCAGCCCTTCGCCGCCGTAGATGAGCTTTTCGATCCGAACTTCAATCGTTTCCATGACTGGGTTCGTGCCGGGAACCGGCGTCCGGATGCGCCACGTCCCGGTGACGCTACCGGCCCCCGCCGCTCGGTGGAGCCGGTCGGTGCCCCGGCGATTGTACCCCTCCGCGGAAGTTTTAGCTCAGGTAGAACAGGCTCAGGCGAGGCACACCGTGCTCTTCAAACAGTCGCTTCTGCAGGTACTGACGCTCGAGTTGCGCCAATTGTTCGGCGGTCATTCGCTGACGGTACGGCGTTAGGGCGCGGTCGAGTTCACGGCGCAAGCTGAGCAGAAGCGTTTCGTCGGCACTGGCGGTCAGCGCGGCGGCCAGCTTTTCTTCGAGCACGGTCAATCGTCGTTCTAGCTCCTGCAAATCCAGGGGACCGGAGGCCGAGAGCCCTAGTTCGAGTTCAGCCAAGCGTGCCGCAGTCTGCTCGAGCTGCGCGGCCAGCCCCGCGCCATTTTCTGTACTGCGGAATTTCTCGGCCGCGGCACGAAGCCGCTCGGCGTTGCGCTGCAGGTAGCCGCACAGCTCGGCGCGCGAAAACGGTTCTGGAGACGGTTTCCGGCGGGAGGGTTCCGGGCCAGCCCCTGCAGTCGCTTGCTGAAGTTCCACGGCAGCCTCGAGCACGGCGTCCACGCAGTAGGCCAGGCTTTTCAGCGGGCGTCCGCCCAGACCACGGCGCGAGCGCTGGTAGCTTTCAAAGGCGCGGTCGATGCCGCGCAGCACGGCTTCGAGCGGGATGCCGGCCTTCTGCCAGGTCTCCACGATGGCCCAGTCGAGCGGAGAAACCAGAATGTGTGCACCACGCTTGCGCCAGAAGTGTTCTTCGATTTCGGTAAAGTAGTTGAAGTAGTTCAACCGTTCCATCGCAGGTTGTGCACCGGCACGCGCGCTGCCATTGTACCATCACCGGCCAACGCTCCGGGGCACCGCGAGCAGCGCCACCAATCTGCCAGGCTGGACTCCAAGTGCGTCCCGGGTGGGAACACAGCCCTAGGGTTGGCCGGTGCCGTCAGCCTGCGGTAGCGGGGAGGCTGGGCCCGGCCGAGCTGCGGTTACTTCGGAGAAAGTTTCCGCGCGGGATTCAAGATGCGGGATTTGGAGGCGCCTGCCGCAGCATTGCGCTCCCAGATAATGCGCAAGCCCTCGAGTGTGAGGAAATCGTCGATCTGTTCGATGTGGCGGGAGCCGCGGCTGATCAGTGGAGCCTGGCCGCCGGTCGCTACGACGCGCGCATTTTCTCCCAGCACTTTTTTCATGCGGGTCAGGATGCCGTCCACCAGGTCCACCCAGCCGTAATAGAGGCCGGCTTGGATGGATGCGACCGTGTTGGTGCCGATGATCTGGCCCGGGTCTTTCACTTCGACGCGCCACAGGCGGGCGGCGCGGGCGAACAGGGAGTCGGCAGCAGTGCCGATGCCGGGGGCGATGACTCCGCCTGCGTATTCGCCGCGAGCCGTGATTGCGTCGAAGGTGATGGCGGTGCCGAAATCCACGACGATGCAGGGGCCGCCATACTTGGCGTAGGCGGCCACGGCGTTGGCGATGCGGTCGGCGCCGACTTCCTGGGGATTGTCGTAGAGCACCGGCATGCCGGTTTTGATGCCGGGTTCGACGAACAACGGACGCGCGCCCAGGTAGCGCTCGGCCATCTGCGCCAACGTCCCGTTCAGGGGAGGCACGACCGAACTGATGATGACGCCTGCGATGTTGCGAACGTTCAGCCCTTCCAGGGTGAACAGGTTGCGGATCAGCAGGCCGTATTCATCCACCGTCTGATCCCGGGCGGTGGTCAGCCGCCAGTGGGCGATGAGTTTCGCACTGCGAAAGACGCCGAGCACCGTATTGGTGTTGCCCACGTCGATAGCCAGCAGCATCAGGCCTCCGTGACATCGCCGGCGAGCACCGTTTCGATGTGGCCGTCTTCGCGCTGCACGCGCAGCACACCGTTGGGCTCCAGCCCGGCGGTGATGCCCGTGAACGATTCGCTGGCCGTGACAATCCGCACGCGCTTGCCCTCGGCGTAGCTGGACACAGCAGCGAAGCGTTCCAGAATCGGCCGCGGGCCTTCGGCCAGGAAACGATTGTAGTAGCGCTCGAGCCAGACCAGCAACTTTGCCAGCAGCTCCAGCCGCGACGTCCACCGGCCGCTGGCCATGCGCAGCGAGGTGGCCTGCGCGCCGAGCTCGTCCGGCATCGCCGTCTGATTGACGTTGATGCCAATGCCCACGGCAACGAAATGGATGCGATCCGGTTCGGCGTGCATTTCGGTCAGGATGCCGCAGAGCTTCCGGCCACCGATCAGCACATCGTTCGGCCAGCGGAGGTCGGCGGCCAGACCCGTCTGCTCAGCGATGGCCTCGCGCACAGCCAGTCCGGCCAGCAGCGTGATCAGCGGCGCCTGTGCAGGCGGGATCGGCGGTCGGAGCAGCACGGTCGCGTGAATCCCGAGCGACTTTTCGGAGACCCATCTCCGGCCGGCACGGCCGCGGCCGGCCGTCTGTTCCTCGGCGATGATCAGTGCCCCATGCGGCTCGCCGGCCTGGCCGAGCGTGAGAGCGACGTCGTTGGTCGAGCCGACTTTGAAGAAATGGTAGATGCGCTTTTCAAATGAGGTGCCGCGCAGCAGCGGACGCAGCAGTCGGGGCACGAGCACATCGGGCACCTGTTCGATTCGGTAGCCGCTGCCGGTATGGCCCCGGACGCGCACGCCGAGAGCGCGCAGCTTCTCGACCCAGCGCCAGACAGTCGAACGGGACACGCCAATCTCGCGCGCGATCCGTGCGCCGCTGAGCACGAGCATCGGATTTTCCGCCAGCAGCGCCAGCAGCGCATCGATGCGCCGGTCGGTCAGACCCGGCAGCAGTGGCGGTGTGCTTCGTGGCAAGCCATGACTCCTTTGGGCGGCCCGCCGCGACGTTTTCGGCCCCACCCGTGCGGTCGGAACGTGGCCGATTGCGGCCCGCTCGGGCACGAGCCGCCCGCCCGAACACTCATGACTCTACCAACAAACCGGCCGTGCGGGCAGTCGTTGGCTGCACTGCCCCGGTCACCGCGCGTGCGCTTCGCACTGGCAACGTCATTCGACCAGGAGACTCAAATCGGCGGCGGGCGCCGAATGGGTGAGCGCGCCCGCGGCGATGAAATCCACGCCGGCTTCCGCATAGGCGCGTACATTCGCCAGGGTGATGCCGCCAGAGACCTCGACGATGCACTGGGGACGTTCAGCCCGCACCAGCGCCACCAGGTGGCGGGCCTCTTCCGGTGTGACGTTATCGAGCAGCACGGCATCGGCGCCGGCCGCCAGGGCTTCCCGCAGTTCGGCTTCGGTACGCACCTCGACCTGAATCACAAGGTTGGCGGTGGACACGGCGGGCGGCGCGGTGGCCGGTCGCGCCGGGATGGGCCGAGCCAGGGCCGGGGCGCGTTCACGGGCGCGGTGCAGGGCGGTGGTCAAGCTCCCGGCCAGCGCAATGTGGTTTTCTTTGATCAATACGGCGTCGTACAGCCCGAAGCGGTGATTGCTGCCGCCACCGACGCGCACCGCGTACTTTTCGAGCTGCCGCAGCAGTGGGGTCGTTTTCCGCGTATCGCGAATACGGGCTCGGGTGCCGGTGAGGGCCTCGACAAAGCGGCGCGTGAGCGAAGCAATGCCCGACAGATGCGCCAGGAAATTCAAGGCGGTGCGCTCGGCGCTCAGAATGGCGCGCGCGGGGCCCGCAAGCTCAGCAAAGACCTCGCCGGCGGCCGCAGTCTGGCCATCCGCGTAGCGAGAATGGAACAGCACGCGGCCATCCAGCGCGCGGAAGGCACGTTCGGCCAGTGGCAAACCGGCCAGCACGACCGGTTGCCGGGCCAGCAGGTGTGCACAGGCCGTGGCGTCGGGGGGCACGATGCTGTTCGTGGTGATGTCGCCGGCCGTGCCGAGGTCTTCTTCGAGCGCAGCGCGGACCATCGTGACCAGAATCGGCGCGTCCCAGTCGAGAGGTTCGGGGAAGGGGGCTGTGCTCATGGTGTTGCTGGGAAACACTACCATAGCCTGCCCCCGGAGGAAAAAGAGAGAAAGCGAGGCCCGGGCCGCGTCGTCGCCCACGGCCCGCTATTTGGTCGCGGGGGCTTCGGCACCGCCGAGCTGGGCCAGCCGGTCGGCGAGCTTGCGGTATTCGACTTCTCGCTCGCGGAGCGCGGTTTCCAGGTCGCGCACGACGCGTTCAGGCGCACGGGCGCGGAACGTGGCATCGGCCAGGCGCTGTCGCTTGGCTGCGATGTCGCGGCGGAGCCGTTCCAGCTCCTTGTCCAGTCGGTGGCGTTCAGCAGCCAGGTCCACCGCTTCCGAGTACGCGATGCGCAGGTCAAACTGGGCGGTCGAGCGCACCACACCCGGCGTGGTGGCCAGCGGTCCCGTCACCACCTGCAGCGAAGCGAGCCCGGCCAGCCGCAGCACCGGCTCCAGATTCGCGGCGACCAGTTCCTGCACGTCCGGTGTGGCCGGTGAGAATTCTGCCGCGACTTTCCGCTTTGGCTCCAGCTTGAGTTCGGCGCGGAGGTTGCGGGCCGCTGCAATGATCTCCTGCAGCAGCGTGAAGTCGACTTCGGCCGCGGCGTCGCGCCAGGAGTTCGGCGGGGTGGGGAAGCGCTCCAGAGCAATCGAGCGGGCGTTCTGCCGTTGCGGCAGCCGGTGCCAGAGCTCTTCGGTGATGAACGGCATCACCGGATGGAGCAGGCGCAGCGCGCAGTCAAACACGGCAAACAGGTTCCGCCACTGGGCCACCGCGGCTTCGCGGGCCGCCGGTGTGTCGGCTGCAGGAATCAGCGCCGGCTTGACCCACTCGACATACCAGTCGCAAAAGTCGCCCCAGAAGAAGTGGTAGATGGCGTGCGCGGCTTCGTGGAAGCGGAATTCCTCCAGTGCGGCGTTGACCTCCGCAACGGTCGTGCCCAGGCGCGAGAAAATCCAGCGGTCCGCCAGCGGGAGCTGGTGACCGGTGCGGTAGGGCGCGGCGGCACGCACGGCGGGCGACGCCAGCTCTTCGAGCCGCACGCCGAGCGCTTCGATCTTCTCGAGATTGAAGAAGAGAAACCGGGCCGCGTTCCAGATCTTGTTGGCGAAAGCGCGGTAGCCGAGGATGCGCTCTTCGCTCAGGGCGATATCGGTGCCCGGCGCCGCCATGGCCACCAGGGTGAAGCGCAGCGCATCGGTGCCGTGGCGTTCGATGACTTCGAGCGGATCAATCACGTTGCCGCGCGTCTTCGACATCTTCACGCCTTCCGGATCGCGCACCAGTTGGTGCAGGTAGAGTTGCCGGAACGGGATGCGTTCGGCCAGGGTGCGGCCGGGAGCGAATTTCAGTCCGAACATGATCATGCGCGCATCCCAGAAAAACAGGATGTCGTAGCCGCTGATCAGCAGCGAAGTGGGATAGAAGGTGCGCAGGTCTTCGGTCTCGTCGGGCCAGCCGAGCGTGGAGAGCGGCCACAGGGCCGAGCTGAACCAGGTGTCGAGCACATCGGGATCCTGTTCGATCCGGCGGCTGCCGCAACGGGCGCAGCGTTCGGGCGGATCGGCGGCCGCGGCACAGCCCGCGGTGACTGCGACGGCCGAGCTGCGCGCTGGCGTCATCGCCGCGCAATCGGCGCAGTGCCAGACCGGGATGCGGTGCCCCCACCAGAGCTGGCGCGAAATGCACCAGTCGTGGATGCGCTCCATCCAGTCCAGATAGACGGCTTTCCAGTTCTCGGGAACGATCGGAATCAATCCTTCGCGGACGACCTGAATGGCTGGCTCGGCCAGCGGTTTCATCCGGCAGAACCATTGGAGCGAGAGCCGCGGTTCAACGACCGTTTTGCAGCGATCGCAAAGGCCGACGGCGTGCGTGTAGTCGGCGATGCGTTCCAGCAGCCCCAGTTCCCGCAGCTCGGCGACAATGCGTTCACGGGCCGCGAAACGATCCAGACCAGCGAAACGGCCGGCGGCCTCGCTCATATGGCCGTCTTCGGTGATCACCTCCACCTCCGGCAGGTGGTGGCGTTGGCCGAGCGCGAAGTCGTTCGGGTCGTGTGCGGGCGTCACCTTCACGGCGCCGGTGCCGAATTCGCGGTCCACAGTGGGGTCGGCCAGGATGGGAATTTCGCGCTCCATCAGGGGCAAGAGTACGCGACGGCCGATCAGGTGACGGTAGCGTTCGTCGTCCGGATGGACGGCCACGGCGGTATCTCCGAGCATCGTTTCCGGCCTCGTGGTGGCCACTGTGATGTGTTCACCGGAGCCGAGCACGGGATAGCGGAGGTACCAGAGCTTGCCGGCGCGTTCCTGGTGGCTGACTTCCAGGTCGCTCAACGCGGTTTGGCAACGCGGACACCAGTTCACCATGTAGCGACCGCGGTAGATCAGCCCTTCGTGGTAGAGACGCAAAAAGGCTTCCAGGACTGCACGGTACAGCGCCGGCTCCAGCGTGAACCGCTCGCGCGACCAATCGCAGGAATCACCCAGGCGGATCATCTGCTTCTTGATGGTGTTGCCGCTTTCCGCCTTCCATTCCCAGACGCGCCGTTCGAACGCTTCTCGGCCGAGCTGTTGGCGCTGGAGTCCTTCGGCAGCCAGGCGCCGCTCGACCACCACTTGGGTTGCGATGCCGGCGTGGTCCGTGCCGGGCAGCCAGAGCGTGTTATAGCCCTGCATCCGGCGCCAGCGGACCAGGGTATCGATCTGCGTGTGCTCAAGCATGTGGCCGATGTGAATCGATCCGGTCACGTTGGGCGGCGGGATGACGATGCTGAACACCGGCCCAGGGGCCTTCGGGTCCACGCGAAACAGTTGCTCGGTGTACCAGTAGCCCGACCAGCGCTGCTCGATCGGTTGTGGTTCGTACGTTTTAGGAAAGTCCCGAGCCATCGGCTCGCCCCATCCCCTGTGCAGGAATCGTCCCGAGCTGCCAGGAGCCGGCTTTCAAACGCGGCACTTTGTCAAAGGCACGGCGCGCAGCAAAGACGCACTACTATACGGGTCGCTTGCAGATGCGGTCAACCACCTGTGCGCGTCTTCACGGCTTGCAAAACGCAGCTCACTAGTGGCTCCTGGCCTGGCCGCAAATGCAAGGTGTGCACCCGAGCTTCTTGGGAACTTGCAGGGCACAGTGCAGCCTTTCCCCGGGCGATTGCGTGGGATGCAATCCAGGATTAGTCGGCAATGATTTGATATTCAAGGAGTTATGCGGGTGGCTTGACCGTGGTGGACTGTTGCGCTAGGCTTTTTGGAGCGATTTCCGCCCGAGGGAGGGGCAGCCGTCCATTCAGAATGAAACGAACGGTGCAATTGGCCGGAGGGGTCGAAGCCCTTTTCGGCACTCTGGACGAAAACCTCAAGCTGCTTGAATCCGCACTTCGCGTGAGCACCCAGTTGCAACAGGATCAGATTGAAATCGAAGGCGAACCGGCCCAGGTCGAGCGGGCGGCCCGGATTCTCGAAGAGTACAGCGACCTTGTGCGCGAGGGGCGCGTGCTGAGCAATGGCGAGGTGAAGTCACTGCTGCGCGTTGCGACCCAGGAGCCGAATGTGACGCTGCGGTCGCTGCTGGTGCCCCCGCGGCCGCGGGCGTTCGGCAAGAAGACGATCCAGCCCAAAAGTCCGAACCAGCGACGCTACATGGAGTGCATCGAGAAATACGACATGGTGTTTGCCATCGGGCCAGGGGGTACGGGTAAGACGTATCTGGCCGTGGCCATGGCCGTTTCGGCATTGCTGACCAAACAGGTGAGCCGCATCATCCTGGCGCGGCCGGCCGTCGAAGCGGGCGAGCGGCTGGGGTTTTTGCCCGGCACGTTGCAGCAGAAAGTGGACCCCTACATGCGGCCGCTCTACGACGCGCTCTACGACATGCTCGATGCCGACAAGCTGGAACGCCTGCTCGAGAAAGGCATCATTGAGATTGCGCCGTTGGCGTTCATGCGCGGGCGCACCCTGAATGATTCCTTTGTCATTCTGGACGAGGCCCAGAACACCACCAGCGAGCAGATGAAGATGTTCCTGACGCGGCTGGGATTCGGGTCGAAAGCCGTCATCACGGGTGACATAACACAGATTGACCTTCCCAGCGGACGCCGTTCTGGGCTGGTTGAGGCGATCGAGGTGGTCGGCCGGATCGAAGGGATTGCCTTCATTTACTTCAACGAGCGGGACGTGGTGCGGCACAACCTGGTTCAGCAGATCATCAAAGCCTATGACGAATTCGCTGCCCAAGCCCCGCGCAGCGCCGCCGTGCCGGCGACGGTCAGCCGCGCCAACTCCGCTGCGGAAAACGGTGGTAGCGACTCCTCCAACCAGTAGTTTTCCGCGAAGCTGTGCTCTGCCGACGGCTCCGGCAGGGACTGTTCTGCCGTCATGGTGATCAACCGCCAACGCGCTGTCCGAGTGCGCCGCGCCACGCTGGAGGCCTTTCTTGAACATGTGCAGCGGCTGTGCGGCCTGGGGACGGACTCGGTCACGGTCGCTCTGCTCAGCCCGGCGGCCATGGCCCGTCTGAACCGGCGGTTCCGTGGCCAGTCCGGCCCGACCGATGTGCTTTCCTTCCCCATGACCGGGAACGGACACCGCCGCGGGTACCTGGGCGATATCGCCATTGCGCCGGCCGTCGCGGGTCGCCATGCCCGGCGTGCCGGTCACCGGCTGGAGGAAGAGCTGTGCGTGTTGATTCTGCACGGCGTGTTGCACCTGCTCGGCTATGACCACGAAACCGACCGTGGCGAGATGAGCCGTCTGGAGGGCCGGTTGCGTCGTCGGTTGGGGTTGGTGCGGCGATGAGCTTCCAGGTGCTCTGGTACAGCCTGTACACGCTGGGGGTGGTGACCCTGGGCGCGGGGCTGTGCGTGGTGGCCTATCTGGACCGCGTCTATCGTGAGCTGGGACGGGTGACAACCAGCCGGGTCCGCCGCAACCTGGAGGTGTTCGAAGCGGAAGTGGAACCGCGCATCCCGCTGGACCGACGCAGCGCGGCCACGAGCTTTGCTCTGCTGACCCATCTTTGGCTGGTGCTGGTGGCGGTGGCCACCGCCGGTGGGGTGTCTTTGTTTGTGGCCGAGACCTGGAAGGCACTGGCCGAGGCGGTGTTTTTCCTGACGCTGGAAGTGCTGCTGGGGCTGCATGTTGTGCCCTATGTGCTGCTGACGCGCTCGACCGGGCGTTGGGTGCTCCCGCTGGTGCCACTGCTGCGCGCACTGCTGTGGCTGACGTGGCCCCTGCGGGCCAGTGTGGAGCTGCTCGTTTCGCTGATGCGCTTGAGCGAGCCGGCCGAACCGGAGAACGGCAAGCACTCCTCAAACGGGATCGAAGCCCTGGTCGAAGCCGCCGAAGAAGAAGGCATCCTGAAGCCGGGCGATGCAGATTTGATCGAGCAGGTGGTGGAGTTCAGCGACAAACGTGTGCGAGAGCTGATGACCCCACGGCCGGACATCGTGGCCATCCCCGCCGACGCGACCATCGAACAGCTCCGTCGCCTGATCGTGGAAACGAAGTATTCGCGTATCCCGGTCTACGAAGGAACCGTAGATGAAATCGTCGGTGTGGTCTACGCGCGCGATGTGCTCCAGGTGCCGGAGCGCGAGGCCTCCCAGCGGCGCGTGCGCGAACTGATGCGCCTGGTGCTGTTCGTGCCGGAAACGAAGCTCGGCTCACAACTGCTCAAAGACCTGCAGCAGAAACACCAACAGCTCGCCATCGTCGTGGACGAGTATGGGTCGGTGGCCGGGCTGGTGACCGCTGAAGACCTGGTCGAAGAGATTGTGGGCGAGATCGGGGAAGAAGACCGAGCACCCATGCCTGACGTGGCCCGCGATGCCGAGGGCGCGCTACTCGTGCGCGGCAGCGTGCCGGTGGAAAAACTGGCCGAACTGGTGGGCGTGGAATGGCACGAGCTGCCCCCCGGACTGACCACGGTGGCCGGTCTGTTGAATCACATTGCCGGCCACGTTCCGGTAGCCGGCGAGACGATCGAATACGCCGGCCTGCGGTTTGAGGTTCTTGAAGCGAATCAGAGAAAAGTGCTGCGCCTGCGCGTCCGAAAAACCGCACCGGCAGCGCGGGTAGCCGAAGTGAAGTAGCCCACCCGCCCCACAAGCTCTGCGTCCCAAGGTAGCCGCAAGGGTCGCGCAAGGTTCGGAACAACCCGTTCACAACGCCCAGGGTTTCGAGGACCTGCCGCCGCCGGTGTGCGTGCAGCTGTGTTGGTAGTTTGGGCGCTGCCGACTTTATTTATTGACAAATAATCGTTCTTATGACTAATGTGCATCCGATTGATCCGGCGGGTGGTCTTGCCGGCAGTTTTCCCCTCTAGGGAGAAACAGGAGAATCGAGCGAAAATGAAACGCACCTTCACGCTAACCCTGTGGCTGTTTTTGCTTGTCGGTGTGTTGGCAGGCACACTGCATTCGCAGCGTCCAGCCGCCACGTTTCCCGTGCTGGTTGCTTTCTCGGATACAGCTCCCCTCGACAGTTTTCTAGGGGCCTTCCGCAGCGATGAGCGCATGGTGGCCAATCCAGCCGCGTGGGAGTATCTGGACCGGCGGGTCATAGGCCTGGTGCAGAGCCTGGAGCGGCGCCACGGCTTCCGCGCCGAACATGTCTATGGGGCCGCCATCCGTGGGTTTGCCGCCCGACTGACCGCGGCACAGATCCAGGCGGTCGAGGCCCTGCCGTACGTCAAGTATGTGGAGCCCGACGGGGTGATGACGACCACGGCGCAGACGCTGCCCTGGGGCATCAACCGCATCGATGCCGACATCAGCTCGACCCGAGCTGGCGATGGTGTGGCTGATTCGCGTGCGGGTACGGTCCACGTCTACATCATTGACACCGGCATTGACACGACCCACAGCGACCTGTTCGTAGTCGAACACGTGAATTTTGCCGGCGGGTCGAACCGGGACTGCAACGGCCACGGCACACACGTGGCGGGTACTGCCGGGGCGCGCGATAACACCAGTCACGTGGTCGGCGTGCTCCCCGACGTGCGCCTGCACGGCGTCAAGGTGCTGAACTGCTCCGGCAGCGGCACCACCTCGGGAGTGATCAAGGGTGTGGACTTCGTCACCGCCAACGCCATCAAGCCTGCCGTGGCCAACATGAGTCTGGGGGGCAGCGTCAGCCAGACCCTCGACGATGCCGTCAAGCGTTCGGCCGACAGTGGTGTCTTCTATGCTGTCGCGGCAGGGAACGAGGGAGCCGACGCCTGCAACTCCTCGCCAGCGCGTGCGGGTACGCACAACGGCGTGGCAACAGTGGCGGCGACCGACAGCAACGATCGTGAAGCGTCGTTCAGCAACTTCGGCTCCTGTGTGGATATCTGGGCACCGGGCGTGAGCATCCTTTCGACCTGGCTCCGCAACGGCACCAGGACGCTCTCCGGTACTTCGATGGCGTCGCCGCACGTGGCCGGCACCGGAGCCCTCTACCAGGTCGGCGCGGGCCAGCAGACCGCAGCCAACGTCGAAGCCGCCATCAAGAACAACGCGGTCTCGACCGGTACGACCAGCAAGGACGGTCGCGCCATCCAGCTCGTTTACGCCGGGCGATTCTAGCCGCGCTACCGCGCTGGGAATTGGCGGAGACCCGAGGTGGGGTCTCCGCCTTTTTCTTTTTGCGGGGGTGTCAGGTAAGCTGGTCGTGTTCGCAGGAGCAGGGCCCGCCTCCGGCACCAGGCCCGGTTTCGAATCCGGACGTTGTTACCTTGGCCGCTGCTGATGCGTCCTATTCTGTGCAGGACGGTGAATGAAGATGGGCACAGGGTTTTGGGTTTGGCTGATTTCAGGTTTCCTGTTCGGGACCCAGCAAGCGCCAGCGCCAGTCGAACCGGCCAACGCAACAGCCACCTGTGTGGTCGAAGGCGTGGTACTGGCGCAGGACACCGGCGAGCCGCTGCGCAAAGCCTCCGTAATTCTGACGACGGCCGGAGAGCGAGGCGGTCCGCCCGGTGGCGTCCCGCTGGCGCTTCTAGGACAAGCCGTCCGCCGGGGCCGCGTGCGGCCGATCGTTGCCCGTACCGATGAAACCGGCCGGTTCCGGCTGGAGAATATCGAGCCCGGCTCCTACCGACTGGTGGTCGAGCGCGCCGGCTACGTCCGCCGTGAATACGGACAACGTTCGTCCAATCGGCCCGGCACCGTGCTCGAGTTGCGGCCCGGCCAGCAACTGCGCGACCTGTTGTTCCGACTGGAGCGCGCCGCGGTGATCACCGGGCGGGTCTATGACCGCGAAGGCGAACCGATGGCGGGCGTTCAAGTGCAGGCCAATCGCATGGTCTATGCGAGCGGCCAACCCCAACTGGTACCGACCAGCTCCAGCCAGACGGACGACCGCGGACTGTATCGCATCTATGGATTGAGCCCCGGTCGGTATTTTTTGAGCGCGACACCGTCGGCCGGCCGCTTCGGTTTGTTTGCCTCGCCGAATGAAACCGAGAGCTACGTCCCCACCTACTATCCGGGCACAACTGACCCCGCGCGAGCGATTCCACTGGAGGTGAGAGCCGGCGATGAGTTGCCCGGAGTGGACCTGTTGGTCGAGCCGGTCGAAGGCGTGCGTCTGCGTGGCGTCGTGGTGGACGCTGCCACCAACAATCCGATGCCAGGTGCTGTAGTGATGGTGTTGGCGGCGGAGGGGCTGGTGCGCGGCCTGGCCACAGCGCGGCGCGAAACGACCGCGGCGGATGGATCGTTCGAAATTCGCAATGTCCCGCCAGGGTCCTACCAGCTCGTGGCTTTGGCGATGACGCAAGGCGAATCGCGGGTGGCGCGGCTGCCGCTGGTGGTGGGACGCGACGATGTCGAAGGCCTCTCACTGCTGCTGTCGGCCGGCGGCACGGTGCATGGACGCGCGCGCGTCGAAGGGCAGGAGGGGGCCTCGCTCGAAGGGGTGCGGTTGAATTTGCGTGCGCGCGAGATGCCGTTTGCGTTTACCGGCGGGGGTAGTACGCGGATCGGTGCCGATGGCAGCTTCACAATCCGCATTCTGCCGGGACTGACGTTCGACGTCACCGTAGCGGGTCTGCCGGCAGGCTACTACCTGAAGTCAGTGCAATACGGATCCCAGGAAGTGCTCGACACTGGATTTGATCCAGCAATGGCACCGGCGGCACAACTGGAAATTGTCCTGAGTCCGAATGGCGGCGGCGTCGAAGGCCGGGTGCTCGACGCCGAACTGCTGCCGCTGGCGGGCGTGACCGTAGTGCTGGCGCCGGAACCGAACCGTCGCCACCTGCTCCGGCTGTTCCAGACCACCACCACCGACAGCCAGGGACGCTACGTGCTGTCCGGCATTGCCCCCGGCACTTACAAGCTGTTTGCCTTCGATGATCTCGAGCCGGGCATCTGGCAGGATCCGCAGTTCCTGCTGCCCTATGAGGCGCTGGGCACGGCCGTGACGATCCGGGAGAACAG